>NZ_JBMKHJ010000001.1:0-444763 GCF_049237265.1 Enterobacter cloacae complex sp. IR5384
AAGGCGCGGGAATAAAATCCCATTCAGACGCCGGATAGATTCAAGCAAGCCAACTTGTCGTCAAAATCGGTGTTGCAAAAACGGGAGTGACCATAGATTCCGTTTATATCGTGTACGTCAGTAAATGTAGCTTATGAATCAGTGACAAGGATTGGCGATTACAGTGGTTTGCCGTAGAATGTCCGCCCTCATTACGAGTCACCAAGGTGGTTACACACAAACCCCGCTTCGGTCTGCTGCCCGGAGCGTCTATATGGGACAGCGCAAAAATTGAATACTCAATCCCGTTCACGTTCACCGCTGGTGCAACTGGAACGAATTCGTAAAAGTTTTGATGGTAAAGATGTCATTTCCGACCTCAACCTGACCATCAATGATGGTGAGTTCCTCACGCTGCTTGGCCCTTCTGGCTGCGGCAAGACAACCGTACTGCGCCTTATCGCCGGGCTGGAAAGCGTCGATAGCGGCCATATCCACCTTGAAAAGCAGGACATTACCCAGGTCCCCGCTGAAGATCGTCACGTTAACACCGTCTTTCAAAGCTATGCTTTGTTCCCGCACATGACCGTGTTTGAAAACGTTGCGTTTGGTCTGCGGATGCAAAAAACACCGGCCAGCGAGATCCCGCCGCGCGTGACCGAGGCTCTACGGATGGTACAGCTGGAGGAGTTTGCTCAACGCAAACCGCATCAGCTGTCTGGTGGTCAACAGCAACGTGTGGCCATCGCCCGTGCGGTGGTCAACAAACCGCGTCTGCTTCTGCTGGATGAGTCCCTCTCCGCGCTGGACTACAAACTGCGCAAGCAGATGCAGAACGAGCTTAAGGCCCTGCAGCGTAAGCTCGGCATCACCTTCGTCTTTGTGACGCATGACCAGGAAGAAGCGCTCACCATGTCTGACCGTATCGTGGTGATGCGTGATGGTAAAATCGAGCAGGACGGCACGCCGCGTGAAATTTACGAAGAGCCGAAAAACCTGTTTGTGGCCAGCTTCATTGGCGAGATCAATATCTTCAACGCCACGGTTGTCGAGCGTCTGGATGAGCAGCGCGTTCGGGCGAATGTCGAAGGCCGCGAGTGCAATATCACCGTTAATTTTGCCGTTGAGAAGGGACAAAAGCTCAACGTGCTGTTACGCCCGGAAGATCTGCGCGTCGAGGAGATCCACGGCAATGCGCAAGCCGAAGGATTGATCGGCTATATCCGCGAGCGTAATTACAAGGGGATGACGCTGGAATCCGTTGTCGAACTGGAAAACGGTAAGATGGTGATGGTCAGCGAGTTCTTTAACGAGGACGACCCGGACTTTGATCACTCGCTCGATCAAAAAATGGTTATTAACTGGGTAGAAAGCTGGGAGGTTGTGCTGGCTGATGAAGAACACAAGTAAATTCCAGAATGTGGTGATTGCCACGATCGTCGGTTGGCTTGTGTTGTTTGTCTTTTTACCCAACCTGATGATCATCGCCACCAGCTTCCTGACCCGCGACGATGCCCACTTTGTGGCGCTGGTCTTTACGCTGGATAACTACTCACGTCTGCTCGATCCGCTCTACTTTGATGTGCTGCTGCACTCATTGAACATGGCGCTGATCGCCACCGTTGCCTGCCTGGTGCTGGGGTATCCCTTCGCGTGGTTCCTGGCGCGTCTGCCACAAAAAATCCGCCCGCTGCTGCTCTTTTTACTGATTGTGCCGTTCTGGACCAACTCCTTAATTCGCATCTACGGGCTGAAAATTTTCCTCAGCACCAAAGGCTATCTGAACGAGTTTCTGCTGTGGCTGGGGGTGATTGATACGCCAATCCGCATTATGTTTACCCCGGGCGCGGTGATTATTGGTCTGGTCTATATCCTGCTGCCGTTTATGGTGATGCCGCTCTACTCCAGCATTGAGAAGCTGGATAAACCGCTGCTGGAAGCGGCCAAAGATCTGGGGGCGAATAAGCTGCAGACCTTTATCCGCATTATCATTCCGCTGA
Source organism: Enterobacter cloacae complex sp. IR5384 (assembly GCF_049237265.1). Lineage (NCBI taxonomy): Bacteria > Pseudomonadati > Pseudomonadota > Gammaproteobacteria > Enterobacterales > Enterobacteriaceae > Enterobacter > Enterobacter cloacae complex sp. IR5384. The sequence continues at coordinate 1,980 of NZ_JBMKHJ010000001.1, forward strand.
CGATGCCCGGCATTATCGCAGGCTGTCTGCTGGTGATGCTTCCGGCGATGGGCTTGTTCTACGTCTCTGACCTGATGGGCGGTGCGAAAAACCTGCTGATCGGAAACGTGATTAAGAGCCAGTTCCTTAACATTCGCGACTGGCCGTTCGGCTCCGCCACCAGCATTACGCTGACGGTGGTGATGGGTCTGATGCTGCTGGTTTACTGGCGCGCGTCGCGGCTGCTGAATAAGAAGGTGGAACTCGAATGATCGGTCGACTGCTTCGCGGCGGTTTTATGACCGCCATTTACGCTTACCTGTATATTCCGATTATCATTTTGATCGTGAACTCGTTCAACAGTTCACGCTTCGGGATCAACTGGCAGGGCTTTACCACTAACTGGTACAGCCTGCTGATGAACAACGACAGCCTGCTCCAGGCCGCGCAGCACTCATTAACCATGGCGATTTTTTCAGCAACGTTCGCCACGCTGATTGGTTCGCTCACCGCCGTGGCACTGTATCGCTACCGCTTTCGCGGTAAACCGTTCGTCAGCGGCATGCTGTTTGTGGTGATGATGTCACCGGATATCGTCATGGCGATTTCTCTGCTGGTACTGTTTATGCTGCTGGGTGTCCAGCTCGGCTTCTGGTCGCTGCTGTTTTCCCACATCACCTTCTGCCTGCCATTTGTGGTGGTGACGGTCTATGCACGCCTGAAAGGCTTTGATGTGCGTATGCTGGAGGCCGCAAAAGATCTCGGCGCCAGCGAGATGACCATTTTGCGCAAAATTATCCTGCCGCTGGCGATGCCCGCCGTCGCGGCCGGGTGGCTGCTCAGCTTCACCCTGTCGATGGATGACGTTGTGGTCTCCTCTTTTGTGACCGGGCCGAGCTATGAAATTCTGCCGTTGAAAATCTATTCGATGGTGAAAGTCGGCGTCTCGCCTGAGGTGAACGCGCTGGCGACCATACTGTTAGTGTTCTCTCTGGTACTGGTGATTGCCAGCCAGATTATTGCTCGTGATAAAACAAAATCTCAGGGGACAATGAAATGAAAAAAATGCTTGCCGCTGCGGCACTGGTGCTCGGAATGGGCGTCGCGCACGCTGATGACAGCAAAACGCTCTACTTCTATAACTGGACTGAGTATGTGCCGCCGGGTCTGCTGGAGCAGTTCACCAAAGAGACGGGCATTAAGGTCATCTACTCTACCTACGAGTCCAATGAAACCATGTACGCCAAGCTTAAAACGTACAAGGACGGCGCGTACGATCTGGTGGTGCCATCGACCTACTTCGTCGACAAGATGCGTAAAGAGGGCATGATCCAGAAGATCGACAAGTCGAAGCTGACCAACTTCAACAACCTCGATCCGCAGATGCTCAACAAACCGTTCGATCCGAACAACGACTACTCCATTCCGTACATCTGGGGTGCGACCGCCATCGGGGTTAACAGCGAAGCAATCGATCCTAAAACCGTCACCCAGTGGGCCGACCTGTGGAAGCCTGAATACAAAGGCAGCCTGCTGTTAACCGACGATGCCCGTGAAGTGTTCCAGGTGGCGCTGCGCAAGCTGGGTTACTCGGGCAACACAACGGACCCGAAAGAGATTGAAGCGGCCTATAACGAGCTGAAAAAACTGATGCCTAACGTGGCGGCGTTCAACTCCGATAACCCGGCGAACCCGTACATGGAAGGAGAAGTGAATCTCGGCATGGTGTGGAACGGCTCTGCATGGGTTGCGCGTCAGGCCGGTACGCCGCTGGAGGTCGTCTGGCCGAAAGAAGGCGGTATCTTCTGGATGGACAGCCTGGCTATTCCTGCCAATGCGAAAAACGTTGACGGTGCCCTGAAGCTCATTAACTTCCTGCTGCGCCCGGACGTGGCGAAGCAGGTTGCCGAGACTATTGGCTACCCAACGCCAAACCTGGCCGCCCGCAAGCTACTGAAGCCTGAAGTGGCGAATGATAAATCCCTCTACCCGGATGCCGACACCATCAGCAAAGGTGAATGGCAAAACGATGTCGGCGACGCGAGCCGTCTGTATGAAGAGTATTACCAGAAATTAAAAGCCGGCCGATAAGGGCCGCAGTCTGGCTCCTCACGTCGCCACGCCGTGAGGGGCCTTAACCCGCCGCATTTTCCCCCGCCCAGATCGTCGCCATTCTCATGGCATCGACAACGTCGTCATCCGACAGCCCAAGACCGTTCGCTATCCTGGCCGCCTCCTCCCACTCCTGCTGTTCATAGTGGCGGCACAGCGTCACCATATCGGCTAACACGCCTTCCTGATGACACAGGGCCTGGCTGACAGCCTGCGGCACCGCAATTTGCTTCATCAACTCCGCCATTGGCAATTCAAGCAAGGTATCAAGCAGAGAGAACAGGCCACACATAAACGCGTTTTCCGCGAGCCCCGGCGCAGGCATCTTCTCTGCAATCAGCTCACAGAATTTGCCCCGCATCATGCTCAGAGGATACAGCTCATCGACGGTGTCGTTGCCGGCACTGGCCAGCACCACCACCGCAACAAAGCGTCGCAGCTGATTTTCCCCCAGATACCTGAGGACTTCGCTGAGCGTTAACTTGCTAAAATTGCAGGCACCGACGTGTTTAAACGCCGTGTGTTTCATATAACGCATGATTTTATAGGACAAGGTGAGATCGGTTTTTATTAACGACTCGATGATCCGAAAATCAGGTTTATTCCGCCCCACTTCCATCTGCAGGCGGAAAATCGCCAGTTGATTTTGTGATAAGCGTTTATATTTAATCACTTCAGGGCGACAGAAAAAGTAACCCTGAAAAAGCGAAAAACCGGCATCACGATAGCGTTTGAATTCCTCTTTAGTCTCAACTTTTTCAGCGAGATACTTTATATGGTGAGTCAGGCTTTTACGTGTACGCAGGTAATCCTGAATTTGCGCTAAGGTATAATTTCTGACATCAAATTTAAGTACAGAAATATAGGGTAAAAAGCGATCCCATTCCGGCGCGAGGGTAAAATCATCAAGCGCAAAGCGATATCCGTGCGCATTCATCTCTTTCACGGCCTGCAATAACGCCTCGCCGGGAACAGCATCTTCAAGGATCTCAATGACCACGCTCTCCTTGTCCAGCGCTTCACCGCTGCGGTCGATGACCATTCTGGATGGAAAGTTGATAAACAAGGTCTGTGTCCCGGCGATACGCTGAGACGGTACAGATAAAAAATGGTCGGATATCATTCTGGATGTTGCATATTCTGCCGATACATCCGGAAAACGGTTTGCCATCCCATCCCTGAAAAGCAGTTCATAAGCTACCGTATTCATATCCGGGTTAAAAATGGGTTGTCTCGCAATAAATCCGTACATATCCCATCCTCCTTATCGACGTTATATTTATTAGCATCCTCTTTCTACACCACGATAACGAGCATTATTAAGCACTATTTTGAGTGAATGCACAAAATAATAGCATCCACACTAATTAACAGGGCTTATATTGTGGTTTAGTAAACATCATTAATGGTAATTTCAGCGGACGAGTTTATAAACAAAAAAGCACCCGCTTAACGGGTGCCTTTTCATACTGTCGCTATTACAGACCTTTGAGCAGCTTGTCGACGAACTCGGGTACGACCTCGCTTGCCAGCCCATAGTGCTTCTCTTCAAACTCGCTTCCCACCTGGCTGGGTTCGAGGTTCAGCTCTACGGTATGCGCACCGTGCAGACGCGCTTCGTGAACAAACCCCGCCGCCGGATAGACATGCCCAGAGGTACCGATGGCGATAAACACATCCGCCATGGCCAGCGCGCTGTAAATCTCATCCATCCCCAGCGGCATTTCACCAAACCAGACCACATGCGGACGCAGACGCGAAGGGAACTGGCAGCAGTGACATTTATCCTCAGGCAGCACGTCCTCTTTCCACTCCAGCACCTGGCCGCTCCAGGCACAGCGCACCTTCAGTAGCTCGCCGTGCATGTGGATGATGTTTTTGTTGCCGGCTCGCTCGTGCAGGTTATCGATATTCTGCGTAACCAGCAGAAAACGGTCACCCAGCGCCTCCTCCAGCTTCGCCAGCGCCAGGTGCGCCGGATTAGGCGCTATTTCTGGCTGCTGAAGCTGACGACGGCGGGCATTGTAAAATGCCTGCACAAGATCCGGGTCACGGGCGAAGCCTTCTGGTGTCGCCACATCCTCAACACGGTGCTCTTCCCACAACCCGTCCGCAGCACGGAAGGTTCGAATACCGGACTCGGCAGAGATCCCCGCCCCGGTCAGCACCACCACTCTGGGTTTATCCATCGCTTCTGGCATCATTCTGTCTCTGAAAAAGATCCGCTGGCGCAAGCGCTCACGTAAGCGGCGTTTATTTTTGCGAAAACGGCTGAGTCGACCCTGGCGACGCGACAGCATAGTAACCTCGTAAACTAGTCGGTGAGATGAAGGAATGCGGCTCCGCGCATGCCTCCTGCGTCCCCGTGTCGCGCACGTTCAATACGCGGCACGCGGGCGACTGGCAATAAATGTCGGGGCAGACGCCCGGACAGGTGTTCCGTTATCGCGGTAAAGTTTGATAACCCGCCCCCAATCACCAGCAGATCCGGATCGACGATGGTGAGGATATTTCCCAGACACACCGCCAGCAGATCGAGATAACGTTCAACGTGCTCTCGCGCCTGCGCATCGCCCTGCTCCCACAGGGTAATGATTTGAGGGGCTTCGAGTTTCTGATGATAGAAGTGTTCGTAAAGCCATGCAAACCCACGACCTGACAGGTAGTTCTCAATACAGCCATGCTGACCACAGCCGCAGCGGGTAAGCGGGAAATCGCGTCCCACGACCTCAAGCGCATCTACCGGTAAACGGATATGACCAAACTCTCCCGTGATATAGCTGCGCCCGGTGATCGGTTTGCCATTAATAACAATTCCCCCGCCAACGCCGGTGCCAAGGATCAACCCCATCACCAGCGGATAGTGACGGAATTCATCATCCCAGGCTTCAGAGAGCGCAAAGCAGTTGGCATCGTTATCTAAACGCACGTCGCGTTCAAGGAGAGCAGTGAGATCGGCGCGCAGCGGTTTGCCGCTGGCAGCAGGGACGTTGGCGGCATACAGCGTGCCGTCGTCGGTTTCAGGCATGCCTGGAATACCGATGCCGACGCTGCCTTTTACGCCAAAGCGTTCATCCGCTTGCGCCACCAGCGCGGCAATGGCGGTTAAAAATTCATCGTAGCTTTCGCGCGGCGTGGGAACGCGGGTTTCCCACTGCAGTTTGAGATCGTTATCAAACGCGCCGAGCGCAATTTTGGTGCCGCCAATATCAAATCCGTAATACATAACGCATTCCTCTTTTAACCTGGCGGCCCGTAAGCCGCTAGATCATGACGTAATTACTGGCCACTTAATACCCTCGCCGGATCAATTCGGCTTGCGCGACGCGCCGGATACCAGCTTGCCAGCAGACTCAGTAAAAGTGCTGTAACCAGCACATAAATAACGTCCAGCCAGTGCAATTCAGACGGCAGGAAGTCAATAAAATAGATATCACCCGACAGGAACTGGTGGCCGATCAGCTTCTCAATTCCGTTGATGATTGGCGTGAGCTGTAACGACACCACGACGCCAATCACCACCCCGCACAGGCTACCGAACAGCCCCGCCAGCAGACCATACCAGACAAAAATGGCGCGAATAAGACCGTCCTTTGCCCCAAGGGTACGCAGAACCGCGATGTCGCCACTCTTGTCTTTGACCGCCATAACCAGCGTCGAGACGATATTAAAGCACGCCACACCAATCACCAGCACCATCGCCAGATACATGATGGCGCGGATCATCTGGATATCACGATACATATACCCGTAAGTGCCGATCCAGCTTTTGATGTAGACATAGTTATTGGTCACGCTGCCCGCATCACGCACCAGTTTATTGGCGTTGAAGACGTCGTTGACCTTAATGGCGATGCCCGTCACGCTGTCGCCCATGTCCAGATACTGACGTGCGTCTTCCAGCGGTACCATTGCAAAGCTGTGATCGAGTTGACCGCTCAGTTGCAGGATCCCGGTGACGTGCAGACGCACGCGCTTAGGCTGCTGCAATTTATGGTCAGCGCTGGCGTTTGGGATCATGATCGACACCCAGTCGCCCTGCTTCACTTTCAGCGCGTCGGCCACACCTTTGCCCATGATGATCTGTTGCTCACCGGCCTTAAAGTTTGCCCACGCGCCGTTCTGCACATACTTCGGCAGCGCGCTCAGACGCGCCTCCTGCGCCGGGTTCACCCCTTTCACCTGAATGGCGCGCAGGTTAACACCGCTTTCCACCAGCCCTGTAAAGTTGATGTAAGGTGCAGCGGCGGCAATGCCCGGCACGTTTTCCACTTTGCTGAGGGCATCACGCCAGTTGTTCCACGGCTGATTAACCGGTTCGATTTCGCCGTGCGGCACAACGGCCAGAATACGGTTATTCAGCTCACGCTCAAAACCGTTCATGGCGCTTAATCCCACAATCAATACCGCCACGCCGAGCGCAATACCGATGGTGGAGATCACCGAGATAAGGGAGACCATCCCGCCGCGACGACGGCCGCGGCTGAAGCGTAGCCCGATGAGTAACGATAACGGTGAGGCCATTACTCCGCTCCCATCAGAGTCAGTTCAGCGTTCAGATGACCATCACGCATCTCAAGCTGGCGTCCCATCCGTTTTGCCAGCTGCAAATCGTGGGTCACCACCAGAAACGCCGTCCCCTGTGAGGCATTCAGCTCACCCAGAAGCTGGAAAATACTGTCAGCATTGCGCGCATCCAGGTTGCCGGTTGGTTCATCCGCCAGCACCAGACGCGGGTTGTTCACCAGCGCACGGGCAATTGCTACACGCTGACGCTCGCCACCGGACAGCTCAGACGGACGGTGGTCACCGCGATGCCCCAGGCCTACGGCTTTCAGCATGTCGCTGGCACGGGCATTAATTTCTGCCGGTTTCTTTTTACCAATCAGCAAAGGCATCGCCACGTTTTCCAGCGCCGTGAAATCCGGCAGCAGATGGTGGAACTGGTAGATAAAGCCCAGCTCACGGTTACGCAGCTCCGCTTTTGCCGCAGAAGACATTTTGCTCATCGGCTGGCCAGAGAAAATCACGTCGCCACTGGTCGGCGTATCCAGCCCGCCCAGCAGGTGTAATAAGGTACTTTTGCCGGAACCGGAGCTGCCGACAATCGCCATCATCTCGCCTTCGCCCACGCTGAAGCTCACATTGTGCAGCACATCAGTCTGTACAGAGCCTTCCTGATAGCGTTTGGACAGGTTGTCGCATTGCAACAGGATCTTATTCATAACGTAAAGCCTCAGCGGGTTGAGTGGCGGCAGCGCGCCAGGAAGGATAGAGCGTAGAAAGCAGCGCAATGGCCATCGCGGCCAGCGCAATACCGACCACCTGCAGCGGTTCGATAGCAACCGGCAGCGCCGCGCCATCAAGCAGCGCGCCGATGATCGGCATTAAGTTATTCAACTGACTGGCCAGCAGCGCCCCGAGAACGGCCCCGAGTAACGCGCCAATGATCCCGGCGCTGGCCCCCTGCACCATAAAGACGGCCATAATCTGGCGCGGCGTCAGCCCCTGGGTTTGCAGGATGGCAACTTCGCCCTGCTTTTCCATTACCATCAGACCAAGCGAGGTGATGATGTTAAACGCCGCGACCGCGACGATCAGGCTCAGCAGCAGGCCCATCATATTTTTTTCCATACGCACAGCCTGGAACAGTTCGCCTTTACGCTCGCGCCAGTCCTGCCATTTTGTGCCTTCCGGCAAGGTTTGCTGGCTGAGGGTATCGACCTTCAGCGGTGCGTCGAGCCACAGACGCCAGCCGGTAATGTTGCCCACCGGATAACGCATCAGACGCGAAGCATCCTGGATATTCATGAGCATCTGGTAGCCGTCAACTTCGCTGTTGGCGGCAAACGTGCCAATAACCGTGAACAGACGCTGGCTGGGCAAACGTCCCATCGGCGTAAACTGGCTGGCAGACGGCACCATCACGCGCAGCTGGTCGCCACGGTTCACGCCAAGCTGCCCGGCAAGCTGCTCGCCGAGGATGACGTTGTATTTTCCCGCTTCCAGATCGCTTTGCTTCACGTTGACCAGATACGGCGTGAGCGGATCTTTTTGCGCCGGGTCAATCCCCAGCATGACGCCCACCGCCACGCTGCGGGCGCTTTGCAGGACGACATCACCCGTTGTCACCGGCGCAACGCGCGTGACACCCTGTAACTTCGCCGCACTTTCCGGCAGTTGTTGCGGGTTAACGGAACCGTTGGTTGAAGAGAGAATGGCCTGCGGCATCAGCCCCAGGATGTTGTTTTGCAGCTCGCGCTCAAAGCCGTTCATGACGGAAAGCACCGTCACCAGTGCCATCACGCCAAGCGTAATGCCAATAGTCGAAAGCCAGGAGACAAAGCGACCGAAACGGTCCGCGGCGCGCCCACGCATGTAGCGTAAGCCTATGAAGAGTGCGACAGGTTGATACATGAAGTCCGTCTGTTTGCTGATAGCAGACCCACGAGTATATAAGCGAATCCGTTAAGCGTAAATGACTGAAACCGTAAGCTTTGGTAATCATTTTTCTGAAAAATTCAGATAAATCAGAATGCTACTCTTCGAATTATCGCGCCACACCCTCCACCTTTTCCGAAAAACTTCCTGATACAGACTGTTTCCCGTTACATCCCGGCTGCGTTTACCAACAATTGTTCGTTCGTTTATGGCAATAAGGTAGTTGCGAACAATGAAGCAAAAAGCATTATGGATTAACCAGATAAAAGGGCTGTGTATCTGCCTGGTGGTAATCTATCATTCGGTTATCACATTTTATCCCCATCTGACGGGGCTACAACATCCGTTGTCCGGTCTTCTCGCCAAATGCTGGGTCTATTTTAACCTTTATCTCGCGCCCTTCCGTATGCCGGTATTTTTCTTCATATCCGGTTATCTGATCCGTCGTTATATTGACGAGGTGAACTGGCGCACCAGTTTTGACAAACGGATCTGGAGCATTGTCTGGGTCCTTGCGCTGTGGGGCGTATTGCAATGGCAGGCGCTGAGCCACCTCAATGCCTGGCTGGCACCTGAACGTGAGCTGGCCACCTCCTCGAACGCCGCGTATGCCGATTCCCTTTCCGGGTTTGCGTGGGGGATGCTCACTGCCAGCACCAGCCTGTGGTATCTGTACGCCCTGGTGGTCTATTTCACGCTATGTAAACTGCTTAGCCGCTGGAAGCTGCCCGTACTGGTGCTGCTGGCACTGGCCAGCATCACGATCAATTTCCTGCCGCTGCCGTGGTGGGGAATGAACAGCGTGGTACGCAATATGATCTACTACAGCCTTGGCGCGTGGTATGGCGCAGAGCTGATGGTCTGGATGAAGGGGCTGAACCTGCGTCGCACCTGGCTGGCGCTGGCCGCTTTTGCTGCGGTCTCCGTGGTACTGTGGTTTGCTAACGTTCCGCTGCTGCTTTCCCTGCTGTCGATCGTGCTGATCATGAAGCTTTTCTATAGCCTCGAGCAGCGTTATGCCGTTCATCCCAGCAACCTGCTTAACGTTATCGGCTCAAACACCATCGCTATCTATACCACGCACCGCATCCTGATAGAGGCCTTCAGCCTGTTCCTGATCGGTGAGATGAATGCTGCCTACTGGCCGGTCTGGGCCGAGCTTGCCTTAATCCTGGTCTACCCATTTGCCAGCCTGCTGATCTGCACCCTCGCCGGGCTTGGCGTACGCAAAATATCGACGGCACTGTTTGGCGATCTGTTCTTCTCTCCCCCTTCCGCGAGCGCACTGTCTCCGGCAACCCGATAATACCGCCCTCGCCCCCGTCCGGGGGCGAATCTTCCCGCGTTGCAGTTCAGATTTGCTTATGCAAAACGATCGAGGATAATAAAGACATTGCGTATCAGTGATATGCCCCAATACTGTTGGTATATCCACAAGAGACTCTGACATAGCCATGCCTGAACACTATCGTTATTCCCTGCCTGTCAAAGCGGGCGACCAGCGCCAGCTGGGCGAACTCACTGGCGCTGCGTGCGCCACGCTGGTGGCAGAAATCGCTGAGCGACATCCTGGTCCGGTGGTGCTGGTCGCCCCGGATATGCAAAATGCGCTGCGATTGCATGATGAAATTCGCCAGTTCACCGATAACCTGGTCTTCAGTCTGGCCGACTGGGAAACGCTGCCGTATGACAGCTTCTCCCCGCATCAGGAGATCATCTCCTCGCGCCTGTCGACCCTCTATCAGTTACCGACCATGCAGCGCGGCGTGCTGATCGTTCCGGTCAACACCCTGATGCAGCGCGTCTGTCCTCACAGCTATTTGCACGGCCATGCGCTGGTGATGAAAAAAGGTCAGCGCCTGTCCCGGGACGATCTGCGCGCGCAACTGGACAGCGCCGGATACCGTCATGTCGATCAGGTTATGGAGCACGGGGAATACGCCACGCGCGGTGCGTTGCTCGACCTGTACCCGATGGGCAGCGACCAGCCGTATCGACTGGACTTCTTCGACGATGAGATCGACAGCCTGCGCGTATTCGACGCCGACACGCAGCGTACGCTGGAAGAAGTGGAAGCCATCAATTTATTACCCGCCCATGAATTCCCGACGGACAAAACCGCTATCGAGCTGTTCCGCAGCCAGTGGCGCGACAAGTTCGACGTTAAGCGCGACGCTGAGCATATCTATCAGCAGGTCAGCAAAGGTACGCTTCCTGCCGGGATCGAATACTGGCAGCCGCTGTTCTTTAACGAGCCATTGCCCGCCCTGTTCAGCTACTTCCCGGCGAACACGTTGATTGTCAACACCGGTGATATCGACGCCAGCGCCAGCCGCTTTGAGAGCGAAACCCGCGCGCGCTTTGAAAACCGGGGCGTAGACCCAATGCGCCCGCTGCTGCCACCTGAAGCGCTGTGGCTGCGCACCGACGAGCTCAACGCCGAACTCAAGCGCTGGCCGCGCGTACAGCTGAAAACCGATACGCTTGCCGATAAAGCTGCCAACACCAATCTTGCATTCCAGAAGCTGCCAGATTTAGCCGTTCAGGCACAGCAGAAATCCCCGCTGGAGAGTCTGCGCAAGTTCCTCGATGCCTTTACCGGCCCGGTTGTCTTCTCCGTTGAGAGTGAAGGCCGCCGTGAAGCGCTGGGCGAACTGCTGGGGCGGATTAAAGTTGCTCCGAAACGCATTTTGCGCCTGAGCGAAGCCACGGGGACGGGGCGTTACCTGATGATCGGTGCCGCCGAGCACGGGTTTATCGATACCCTCAACAACATGGCATTAATCTGTGAAAGCGACCTGCTGGGTGAACGTGTTGCGCGCCGCCGTCAGGACAGCCGTCGCACCATTAACCCGGATACGCTGATCCGCAACCTGGCGGAACTCCATCCGGGCCAGCCGATTGTGCACCTTGAACATGGCGTGGGTCGTTATCAGGGGATGACGACGCTGGAAGCCGGTGGCATCAAAGGCGAATACCTGATGCTGACCTACGCCAACGACGCCAAACTCTACGTGCCGGTCTCATCCCTGCATCTGATCAGTCGCTACGCCGGGGGTGCAGAAGAGAATGCACCATTGCATAAACTGGGCGGTGACGCCTGGGCACGCGCCCGGCAGAAAGCGGCGGAAAAAGTGCGTGATGTGGCGGCCGAGCTGCTGGATATCTATGCCCAGCGTGCGGCCAAAGAGGGCTTTGCCTTTAAGCATGATAAAGAGCAGTACCAGCTGTTCTGCGACAGCTTCCCGTTTGAAACCACGCCGGACCAGGCTCAGGCCATCAATGCCGTGTTAAGCGACATGTGTCAGCCGCTGGCAATGGACAGGCTGGTCTGTGGCGATGTCGGCTTCGGGAAAACCGAAGTAGCCATGCGCGCGGCGTTCCTCGCCGTTGAGAATAACAAGCAGGTGGCGGTGCTGGTGCCCACCACCCTGCTCGCTCAGCAGCACTTCGATAACTTCCGCGACCGCTTTGCCAACTGGCCGGTACGCATCGAGATGCTGTCACGTTTTCGCAGTACCAAAGAGCAAACGCAAATCCTGGAGCAGGCCAGCGAGGGTAAGATCGATATTCTGATCGGCACCCACAAACTGCTGCAGAGCGACGTGAAGTGGAAAGATCTGGGGCTGCTGATTGTTGATGAAGAGCACCGTTTCGGGGTACGCCATAAAGAGCGTATTAAAGCGATGCGTGCCGACGTCGATATCCTGACCCTGACCGCGACGCCAATCCCGCGAACCCTGAACATGGCGATGAGCGGCATGCGCGATCTGTCAATTATCGCCACGCCGCCGGCGCGTCGTCTGGCCGTAAAAACCTTTGTGCGAGAGTACGACAATCTGGTAGTGCGTGAGGCCATTCTGCGTGAGGTGCTGCGCGGCGGTCAGGTCTATTACCTCTACAACGACGTGGAAAATATCCAGAAAGCGGCAGACCGGCTGGCAGAGCTGGTGCCGGAAGCGCGTATTGCCATCGGTCACGGGCAAATGCGCGAACGCGAGCTGGAACGGGTGATGAACGACTTCCACCACCAGCGCTTTAACGTGCTGGTGTGTACGACCATCATTGAAACCGGGATCGATATCCCGACGGCCAACACCATCATCATTGAACGCGCGGATCATTTCGGTCTGGCGCAGCTTCATCAGCTGCGTGGCCGCGTCGGGCGTTCGCACCATCAGGCCTATGCATGGCTGCTGACGCCGCATCCAAAAGCGATGACCACCGATGCGCAAAAACGTCTGGAAGCGATCGCCTCGCTGGAAGATCTGGGCGCTGGCTTTGCACTGGCGACGCACGACCTGGAGATCCGCGGTGCGGGTGAGCTGTTGGGTGAAGATCAAAGTGGCTCGATGGAAACCATCGGTTTCTCGCTCTACATGGAGTTGCTGGAAAACGCGGTCGATGCCCTCAAGGCCGGACGCGAACCGTCGCTGGAAGATCTCACCAGCCAGCAAACCGAAGTTGAGTTACGCATGCCGTCTCTGCTGCCGGACGATTTCATTCCGGATGTGAACACCCGCCTGTCGTTCTACAAATGTATCGCCAGTGCGAAAAATGAGAACGAGCTGGAAGAGATCAAAGTCGAGCTTATTGACCGCTTTGGCCTGCTCCCGGATGCCGCACGCAACTTGCTGGATATCGCGCGGCTGCGTCAGCAGGCGCAGAAGCTGGGCATCCGTAAGCTTGAGGGCAACGAGAAAGGCGGCGTGATTGAGTTTGCCGAGAAAAACCACGTTAACCCTACGTGGCTCATCGGTTTACTGCAAAAGCAGCCGCAGCATTTCCGCCTGGATGGGCCAACGCGGCTGAAATTTACGCAGGAGCTGACGGAGCGTAAAACCCGTATGGACTGGGTACGCAACTTTATGCGCCAGCTGGAAGAGAACGCGATCGCATAATCTGCTCTGCCCCCGGTTGCGCCATGCTACCGGGGGTAACAATTTACAAACTCTTTTCACTTCACCCGATCTTCCCGACAGACCCCTTCGCCATAATTATCACTAACCGTTATAAAACAATCACCCTGTCATTTATATGGATTATAGTGATGATGACCTCTTCGCGTTTCACTCGCTGGATAACCGTGTTAGCGCTGGCCGCAACGGTCGCGGTTGCACTTCCCGCTCGCGCAAACACCTGGCCACTCCCGCCTGCAGGCAGTAAGGTGGTTGGGGAAAACCGTTTTCATGTGGTTGAAAACAATGGTGGATCGCTTGAGGCGATTGCCAAAAAATATAACGTCGGCTTTCTGGCCTTACTGCAGGCCAACCCCGGCGTTGACCCTTATGTCCCGCGCGCTGGCAGCGTGTTAACCATCCCGCTGCAGACGATTTTGCCGGATGCGCCGCGCGAGGGGATCGTGATAAACCTTGCCGAACTGCGTCTTTACTATTACCCGCCCGGTAAAAATGAGGTGACCGTATACCCTATTGGTATTGGCCAGTTGGGCGGCGACACGCTGACCCCGACGATGGTTACCACCGTATCAGACAAGCGTGCAAACCCAACCTGGACGCCAACGGCCAATATTCGTGCCCGCTATAAAGCGCAGGGGATCGATCTGCCCGCCGTTGTACCGGCCGGCCCGGATAACCCAATGGGCCACCATGCCATCCGCCTCGCGGCCTATGGCGGCGTGTACCTGTTACATGGAACGAACGCGGACTTTGGTATTGGCATGCGCGTCAGCTCCGGCTGTATTCGTCTGCGCGATGACGATATCAAAACGCTCTTCAACCTGGTTACGCCGGGCACCAAAGTGAACATCATTAATACCCCGATCAAGGTCTCTGAGGAGCCAGGCGGCGTGCGACTGGTTGAAATTCACCAGCCGTTATCGAAAAACATTGATGACGATCCTCAGACGCTGCCAATCAACCTGAATGCGGCGATGGTGAGTTTTAAAACCGATGCAAGGACGGATGGCATTGTGATGGAGCGGGCAATGGAAGCACGTTCGGGCATGCCGACTGACGTCACACGACATCATGGTGTCGCCCAGCAGTCGATGTAAACCCAAACGCAAAAACGCCCTGCACATGCAGGGCGTTTTTTTAGCAGTGGCATAAATGAGGGTTTAGCCAGGCTTATTTGTAAATAACAGCGGTACCGTGAAGGGTGTTAGGACCGGTTACAGAGGTAATGCGGAACGATTTCGCACCCATCTCATCCGCTTTTTGCGCCAGCTGGTCTTCCAGTGAACCCAGGTTAGTCCCGGCGCTGGCAGAGATGGTCCCTACTTTATGCTGGTCAGCAGGCGTTGACTGGACTTCCACAGCAGCAAAGCTTGCGAAAGAGAGTGAGCTAAGAACAGCAGCGGCGATGAGGGTTTTTACGTTTTTCATGATTTTTACCTTTGGCAGATGAATTTTGAGGTCGTTAGCTATTTAGTTAACGATCGATAGGTAAATGATAGATGTGATCCAGCTCACACGTCAACATGTTTTTATAACGACCTTTAAATTAATTTTAATTCCGTTGTTTTTCATACCCATATGATTAATTTATTTTTCAGAAAACAGCACTGGTGGTGAAATGCGTTTATTTTTATAATGGTTATTCAACAAACCAACAGAGGACCAACGGCAAATGACAACCGATGTCACGAGTTGTGCGAAGAAAAGCCGTGGCCGACCAAAAGTGTTCGACAGGGATGCAGCGCTTGATAAGGCCATGACTCTCTTCTGGCAACATGGGTATGAAGCGACTTCGCTTTCCGATCTGGTAGAAGCCACCGGAGCCAAAGCGCCGACGCTGTATGCGGAATTCACAAATAAAGAGGGGTTGTTCAGGGCGGTACTGGACCGATACATCTCTCGCTTCGCATCGCGATACGAAGCACAGCTGTTTTGTGAAGAGAAAACGGTTGAGCAGGCACTGCATGACTATTTCACCGCCATCGCCACCTGCTTCACCAGCAAAGAGACGCCCGCGGGCTGTTTTATGATTAACACCTCCGCGACGCTTGCGGCCTCCTCGAAAGAGATCGCCAACACGGTGAAATCGCGTCATGCCATGCAGGAGGAGACGCTCAGCACCTTCCTGGCCCAGCGCCAGCAACGTGGTGAAATTCCGGCGCATTGCCGCCCTCAGGAATTAGCACAATACCTGAGCTGTATTTTACAGGGGATGTCGATTAGCGCCCGAGAAGGGGCGACGCTGGAAAAACTGCAGCATATCACCGAGACCACCCTGCGACTGTGGCCCGAACTGCTTAAAATACAGGGCTAAAAAAAAGCTCCTCAGCCTGAGCGCTTGAGGAGCTAAGTTCAGAGAACATCTTTTTTTACGCTTTGTTATTCAGTACCAGCTGGCCATTTCCATCCAGCGGAATCTGTGTGCCAGGGTCTCTGTCCATACGGATTTTGCCCTGCTGGTCACCAATTTTGTACGTCACGTCATAACCCAGCATTTTTTCCGACTTGTCATAGACGGTTTTACAGCGCTGCTGTGTCGTGGTGTACGTATCATTATCCTGCATTGCGCCCTGTACCTGGTTACCGGCATAGCCGCCACCCAGCGCACCGACCACGGTCGCCACATCTTTACCACGGCCGCCACCAAACTGGTGACCAATCACCCCGCCAGCTACCGCGCCCAGCACAGAGCCGGCAATACGGTTTTCATCCTGAACCGGACGACGATGGGTGACAGAGACGTTACGGCACTCCTGACGAGGCGTTTTAACTGTTTCTTTAATGGGGGTTGCAGAAACCACCTGCGCATACTGTGGGCCGCGATTCAGTACGTTGAGACTGGCAACGGCAGCCACACCTAACGCAGCAGCGACGCCAATCCCTATACCCGCCAACATTGATTTATTCACGGGACTTCCTCCTTTGTTGCTATTAGTAACAATTTTGCAATGCAGGCTACGCTTCGCCAATAAGACAAAGGCTCAAAAAAATAGCTTTCAGGAGAGTGACAGGGCGTTTAGGAGAACTCTTAAGCACTCAATCTGTGATGAGCAGCATGATATGCTAAAAAATCCCTCCGGAGGGCCCGGAGGGAGAGAAAAATCAGTGCAGCTTCAGACGTGGACGGATCACGCGGTTGATTCGCCCTACCAGCATCATCAACCCGGTTTTGAAGTAGCCGTGCAGAGCAATCTGGTGCATACGGTACAGGGATATATAGACAAAGCGTGCGATGCGCCCTTCTACCATCATCGAGCCGCGCATCAGGTTCCCCATCAGGCTGCCTACGGTAGAGAAGTTCGACAGCGAAACCAGAGAGCCGTGGTCTTTGTAGACGTAGGCCTTCATTGGCTTGCCTTTGCGCTGTGCCAGAATATTGTGCAGCACCAGGCTTGCCATCTGATGCGCTGCCTGGGCGCGAGGAGGCACGAAACCGCCTTCTGGACGCGCGCATGACGCACAGTCACCAATCGCGAAAATCTCTGGATCGCGCGTGGTTTGCAGCGTCGGCTCGGTCACCAGCTGATTGATACGGTTGGTTTCCAGCCCGCCAATGTCTTTCATGAAATCAGGTGCTTTGATACCCGCCGCCCAGACCATCAGATCCGCTTTGATGTACTCGCCATCTTTGGTGTGCAGGCCACCTTCGTCTGCGCTGGTCACCATCGTCTGGGTGAGAACACGTACGCCCAGTTTGGTCAGTTCGTTATGCGCCGCGCCAGAAATACGTGGAGGCAGCGCAGGCAGAATACGCTCACCTGCCTCAACCAGCGTTACGTTCAGCGCTTCATTGGTTAACCCTTTGTACCCGTAGCTGTGCAGCTGTTTTACCGCATTGTGCAGCTCAGCGGAGAGTTCAACGCCCGTTGCGCCACCGCCTACAATGGCGATATTCACCTTGCCATTCGCACCCATGTTATTGGTGTACTTCAGGAACAGGTTCAGCATTTCCTGGTGGAAACGACGCGCCTGGTGTGGGTTATCCAGGAAAATGCAGTGCTCTTTCACACCCGGGGTGTTGAAATCGTTGGAGGTACTGCCCAGCGCCATGACCAGTGTGTCATAGGCAAGCTTGCGCTCCGGGACCAGCAACTCCCCTTTTTCGTCACGCAGCTCGGCCAGGGTAATGGTTTTGCTCTCACGGTTGATATCCACCACGGAACCCAGCTGGAACTGGAAATGGTGGTTACGTGCGTGCGCCAGATAGCTCAGCGCGTCAACGCCCTCATCCAGTGAACCGGTCGCCACTTCGTGCAGCAACGGTTTCCACAGGTGGCTGTGGTTACGATCCACCAGCGTGATTTTGGCTTTTTTGCCGCGACCCAGCTTCTTACCCAACTGTGTCGCCAGCTCCAGCCCGCCAGCACCACCGCCTACAATCACTATCTTTTTCAATGGCGTAGTCAACGTGACCCCCTCAAATTATTAACCAATTGTTAATTAAAAGTTATAAAAATAACCCTTAATTAACAACAGGTTACAGCACTGAAACCATTCAGGTGCATTGAGAATACCACGTCAGGCGCATTGGTCATACCAAAATTGACGTGCATCAAGTTTTGGTGGCTTAAAAGTAGACAATTCTGCAGAAAAAGAAAGCCCGGCACGCTTTCGCGGCCGGGCCCGGGAGATCTTATGCAGTATCTTAGCCCAGTGTTTTGAAGGCTTTGATGCGCTGCAGATGCGGGGAGATGTTCTTGAACTTGTGGGTCTGTTCTTCGTCCCAGACAATTTCATAGAAGTGATGCAACAGCTCAGCCGCACGGTGGCTGTTGAGCGCCTCATCATTACGCGAAAGGATCACCAGACAGCGGTCGCGGTTCTTTTCACGGAAATTGCTGACGCACTTGGTGGCAATATCGACATACTCTTCTGGGCGGTCAATCTTGCCTTCCATGTTCTCGTTCGGGAACAGGTTAGGATTGAATACCACCTGGCGAATATCGCACAGGAACCCAATCCGCTCCGCCCAGTAGCCACCCAGCCCCACGCCGCAAATCAGCGGGCGATCGTCGATGTTGAGCTGCAGCATCTTGTCCACTTCTTTGAGCAGATGCTGCATATCATGTTTCGGATGGCGCGTGCTGTAGCTGATCAGCCGTACATCCGGATCGATAAACTGCAGTTGCAGTACCTTCTCATGATTACCAGGACTGTTTGAGTCAAAACCGTGTAAATAGATGATCATCGTCTTCTCACCACGCTACGCCTTCCGGGAGGATTTACAGGCTGGCTTTATGTGCCTGCCAGCGCTCATTCAGTGCTTCAAGCCGGGCGTTAACCGCTTTCCAGCGTGCCGAATCCATCAGCTCCTGACGGCTAAATGAACCTTTATGATACAAATGTGTAACACGCTCTGCATTGATCGGCGACAGGTTATCCAGCACGCTGACTGCGCCTTTACGATTATTGCAGACGAGGATCATATCGCAACCTGCGTCGAGCGACGCCTGCCCACGCTCCGCGTAGCTGCCCATGATCGCCGCCCCTTCCATCGACAAATCGTCGGAGAAGATCACGCCGTTGAAACCGAGTTCCTGACGCAGCACGGTTTTTAACCAGTGCGGAGAACCGCTCGCCGGGCGCGGGTCGACGTCACTGTAAATCACATGCGCAGGCATAATGGCATCCAGCTTGTTATCGCTAATCAGCGAGCGGAACACCGACATATCTTTGGCACGAATTTCCGCCTCCGGGCGCGGATCACGCGGAGTCTCTTTATGCGAATCCGCCGTCACGGCGCCGTGCCCCGGGAAGTGTTTACCGGTGGTTTTCATTCCTGCATCGTGCATGCCGTCGATAAAGCGGGTGGCCATCTCCAGCGCAATACGGGGATCGCTATGGTAAGAGCGCTCGCCAATTGCCGCACTGATATGCCCTACGTCCAGCACCGGGGCAAAACTGATGTCGATATCCATGGCAATCATCTCGCTGGCCATCAGCCAGCCAGCCTCCTGGGCCAGATTTCCGCCCTCTTCGGTGCCGAGCAGCGCCGCGAAAGACTGGGCCGCGGGCAGACGGGTGAAGCCCTCACGGAAACGTTGCACGCGCCCGCCTTCCTGATCGACGGCCACGACCAGATGATTACGCGACGCCGCGCGGATCTGGCGAACCAGCTCACGCAACTGCGCCGGATCGTGATAGTTGCGGGTAAACAGGATGAGCCCCCCCACCAGCGGGTGCGCCAGAATTTCACGCTCCTCCGCATCCAGTTCAAACCCTTCTACATCCAACATGACTGGACCCACAGCAACCTCTCTTATCCTTTAATGTGTAACTGACGCCAGGCATCATCTGCCAGCGCCATAAATTGTTTCTCGCCGGACTGCTGAAAACGCATTTCAAACCAGCCCGCCATCAGCATGACGACCCAGGGCCGCCAGCGTCTGACCTGACGCGCCAGCTGTCCCGTGTCCAGATGCGCAATGCGAGCGTAATCGCCGATCAGTCTTTGGCGCGCTGTATCATCTTCCACCCAGACGGCCGCCAGCTCCAGTGCCACATCCCCATCACCGGCATACTCCCAGTCGATAAGCCTGATGCCGGTGGACGTATGCACAATATTTCCGGCATGAACATCCATGTGCAATGGCGACAGCCGAAGCGGCTGAGGCTCTCCCGCAGTGCGTAACCGTTTAAGCTGCGCAAGCCACCGTGGAGTACGTCTGTCCTGTGAGGCTCGCTGCCAGTATTGTTCCAGCAAAGGGAGCAGCGTGACTCGCCACCCCAGACACGGCTGATGGTGCAACTGACAGAGCGTCGTCGCAAGCGTAGCGCTGTCGGGCAGCGTATGCCGGATCTCCCCTGCCAGATACTCTACCGCCATCCAGCCCTGTCTGAAAAAGCGCGGGGCTGGCACGAGATCCGCCGGTAGACGCTTCAGGGCACGAAACTGACGGCGAAAATGGGAAACGGGGGCTAAGGGATCGTGGTGATGACGCAACACCAGACGCTGCTCGCCCTGTTCCAGAATGCAACTCGCGCCGCCAAGCCCGGAGTGGGCCTGCGGCGCGATAAGACGATACTGCGGAAAATAACGCGTGAGGATCGCTTCACGCGTGCAGTCAGAGTTGCGTAACCGCACCTTTACCTGACCAGATAATCTCGCCTGTCTGAACCAGCATCAGCTGCATCTGCAGGGCTGGCGTATTCACGTTACCGGTGGCATTAGAGTACAGCACATACTGCGCACCAACGTTACGGGCAATCCCCATCGCCTTACTGCGCGTACCGAGGCTGTCCTGTGGCGACAGACCAAGCTGCTGTTTGGCTACTGCCAGCTGCTGTGCGGAAACCAGCGTAAACTTGCCGTTATTGGCCAGTGCATTGCGCAGGGTTTCTGTCGCTTCCCCGGCATTGAGTGAACCGTTAGTCCGGTTATTTACGCTATCCACCAGCAGTACGCTGCCTGCCGTTACGCCCTGCGCCTGCAGCATTTTGCCCACCATCGGCTGCATCGCACCATTCCAGTCATAATGACGCACGCGCGGCGTTGGCTGGGAGGTCTGGTCCGGATGTTCAATCGGGCCAGGCTGCGACGGGATCGTCGGTACAGACGGCACGGTTGGCTGCGGTTGCGTTGGCTGTGTCGGCTGCTCCGTACCCGGTTTTGCCTCGTCCACCGGCGCAGGCTGTTCGGTTCGCGTCACACATCCTGCAAGGAACAGTGCAAAAGCTGTCACGAGCGCATAACGGCTCATATTTTTAATCAAGGTTCACCTCTTACAGATAAAGATAAAGTCTCACCTTATGCGCACCCAGATAGTTGGCGCTACCATAGAGCGTTACCGACGATCCTGCCGGAATGGTCACGCTGCGCGGCGCTTCCAGCGGGTGCATTTCAAGACCCCGTACGTCATACCAGAAGAAACGGTAGTGCACCGTCACCGGTTCGTGTCTTTCGTTAAAGAGCGTAGAGGACGCAGAAGATTTAATTTCACTGATGGTCAACGTAGGTTGTTCTGCGGTGATGCCCGCGGCAAGTACCGAGGACTCCATCACCAGCGTCTGTTCATCACTGACGGGAATGGCCGGGCGCGTGCTGCATCCCACCATTACCAATGTCATTGCCAGCGCTGCAATACGCCCTTTTAACATGTCAAAGACCTTTATGTGACAGCATCGGTCCCAGAGGACGCCCACCCAGAAGATGCATATGAATATGATAAACTTCCTGACCACCATGGCGATTACAGTTCATGATCAAACGGTAACCGTCTTCAGCAATCCCCTCCTGCTCGGCGATTTTCGCGGCTACCGTCAGCATACGGCCTAACGCCACTTCATGCTCGGCTTTTACGTCATTGACGGTGGGAATCAGAATATTTGGAATGATAAGGATATGAGTCGGAGCCTGAGGAGAAATATCTCTGAAAGCCGTCACCAGCTCATCCTGATAAACGATATCCGAAGGGATTTCGCGGCGGATAATTTTACTGAAAATGGTTTCTTCAGCCATGACCTGTTCCTTTGTAGTTTAATCTGGCGTGGTGCGTCCGCTATTAACACAATCTCTGCATGAGTGTGTGGCACAATGGAAGAGTATGAGCGACTTTCTCCTGTCCTTTCAACCTTCTCCCCGGATTTCTTTCCTGAAAGCGTTTCAGCTGACTGAAGAGTAACCGCTCTCGACGCTTCACCACCTGAAACATAATTTCATTTCCTTTTGACACATCTGTTTACAGTGCTAATCACAATGCGTATATTTCGCATTTGCATTTTCATGCGCATTTTTAACATAGAAAACGACGTCAGCCCGTTCTCACGGGACTGTCGCACTCACCTTTCACCATTCAGTAAGGGTTTGATGATGTCTTTCATTAACCACACCAGGGATGGGCAACCGCAGCCAGCCGCCACGCCTTCGTTGCTGGCTGCCTGTATTGCTATGGCATTGATGCCAGCCGTCAGTTTCGCCGCCTCTGCAACCGAAGATACCGTGGTTGTCGAGGGCGGTTTTGATAACGCACAGGACCCGTCCAGCAGTCAGGATACGGACTACAGCGTTAAGACCACCACCACGGGGACGAAACTGTTACTGGTTCCCCGCGATATTCCGCAGTCCGTCAGCGTCATTAGCCAGCAGCGTATGGCAGATCAGAATCTGCAATCCCTCGGCCAGGTGTTAACTAACACCACCGGCGTCACCGCGCAGGTACAGGACAGCGACCGGACGGTATTTTACTCGCGCGGCTTCTTTGTCAGTAACTATGCGTATGATGATCTGCCAACCTCCATCAGCGAAGTATGGAACTTTGGCGACACCGCCGCCGATACCGCCATTTACGATCGTATTGAAGTGGTACGCGGCGCAACCGGCCTGATGTCCGGCACGGGAAATCCCGCCGCCTACGTCAACATGGTACGTAAGCATGCAGACAGCAATGAATTTAAAGGCAATGTCTCCGCCAGTTACGGTAGCTGGGACAAACAACGCTACGTGCTGGATCTGCAGGCTCCGCTGGTAGAGTCGGGTAACGTGCGCGGTCGTCTTATTACGGGTTATCAGGACAACGACAGTTTTGTTGATAACTACCACTACCGCAAAAAGTTCCTCTATGGCGTGGTCGATGCGGACGTGACTGACAGCACCACCCTGTCTGTGGGCTATGAATATCAGGAAAGCGATACCGATAACCCAACCTGGGGCGGCCTGCCAACCTGGTACAGCGATGGCAGCAAAACCCATTACAACCGCAGCCAGACCGTTGCACCAGACTGGGCTTATTCAGATAAAGACAACACCCGTATTTTCGCCAACTTCACCCAACGCTTCGACAACGGCTGGGAAGCCCACATCAACGGCATGCATGCCGACACCAACTTCGACAGCAAACTGATGTATATGTCCGGCTACCCGGATAAAGAGACCGGTGCGGGTATGGTCGGATATGGCGGCTGGAACCGCGGTGAACGTAAGCAGGATGCGGTGGATGCCTTCCTGCGCGGCGGTTTCGATCTTTTCGGTCGCCAGCATGAGATGATGTTTGGCGGTAGCTTCAGCCGCCAGCGTAACCACTATGACAACACCATGCCGGACGCGCTGTACGGCATGGTTGACGTGGGTAACTTCAAAAACTGGAACGGGAATATCGCCGATCCGCAGTGGACCCCCTGGAAGCTTTACAGTCAGGATGATATCCGCCAGTCTTCGGCCTATACCTCAGCCCGCTTCTCGCTTGCCGATCCGCTATCTCTGATCCTCGGTGCGCGTTATACCCATTACAACATTCGCTATAACCCGGCGGGCTCCCCGGACACCCGCCTGGAAAGCAGTAAGGATGATGTAACGCCATATGCGGGCCTTGTTTATGATATCAATGAAGACTGGTCAACCTACGTCAGTTATACCTCCATCTTCCAGCCTCAGGACAAACGTGACGCCAGCGGCCGCTACCTGGACCCGACAACGGGGAAAAGCTATGAAGCCGGGGTGAAAGCAGACTGGTTTAGTACGCGCCTGACCACCTCGCTCGCCCTCTTCCGCATTGAGCAGGATAATGTGGCGAATAATACCTACACCTACATGCCCAGCGGCGAGTCAATTTATGAATCTCTGGATGGGGTCGTCAGTAAAGGGATCGAGTTCGAGCTAAACGGCGCCCTGACCGATAACTGGCAGCTGACCTTCGGCGCAACCCGCTACATTGCTGAAGACAAGCGCGGCAACGCGGTAAGTTCCGATCAGCCTCGTACCACAATGAAACTCTTTACCCGTTATCAACTGCCCATGCTACCTGCACTGGCAGTGGGCGGGGGGGTGAACTGGCAGAATAAAGTCTGGAACGATGTAGATGGCGGCCCGGCAGGTCGATCACGTGCAGAACAAGGCAGCTACGCGCTGGTTAACCTGTTCAGCCGGTATCAGGTGACTAAAGATTTTGCTGTCCAGGCTAACATCAACAACCTGTTCGACAAAGAGTATTACGACTACGTCGGCTCTTATGTGGTATATGGCGCGCCGCTGAACGTCTCTGTAAGCGCGAGCTACGACTTCTGAATGTTCAGCCGCTACCCGGCATAACAAAACTGCAGGCATAAAAAAGGCAGCCATTCGGCTGCCTTAGTCTCCCCAGGTCACAGCTTAGCTGTTGCGGATGTATTCATCCATTTCGGTTTTCAGGTTATCGGATTTGGTACCGAAGATTGCCTGAACACCAGAACCTGCAACAACCACACCCGCTGCGCCCAGTTTTTTCAGACCCGGCAGGTCTACTTTCGCAACATCGGCAACGCTCACACGCAGACGAGTGATACACGCGTCCAGGTTAGTGATGTTCTCTTTACCGCCGAATGCTGCAACCAGTGCCGGAGCCATTTCGCTGGTCGCGCCTGCTTTGCTGTCTTCTGTTGCATCTTCACGACCTGGCGTTTTCAGGTCCAGTGCTTTGATCAGCACGCGGAAGATGGTGTAGTAAACAACGGCGTAGCACGCACCCACGATTGGGAACAGCCACAGTTTGCTGCTGTTACCGGACAGAACGATGAAGTCGATCAGGCCGTGTGAGAAGGACGTACCGTCACGCATACCCAGCAGGATACAGATTGGGAACGCCAGACCCGCCAGAATCGCGTGGATAACGTACAGGATCGGCGCAACGAACATGAAGGAGAACTCGATCGGCTCGGTGATACCGGTCAGGAACGAGGTCAGCGCTGCGGAGATCATGATACCGCCCACTTTTGCACGGTTCTCTGGTTTAGCAGAGTGCCAGATTGCAATTGCCGCGGCTGGCAGACCATACATTTTGAACAGGAAGCCACCAGACAGTTTACCTGCAGTTGGGTCACCCGCCATATAACGTGGGATATCACCGTGGAACACCTGACCTGCTGCGTTGGTGAATTCACCAATCTGCATCTGGAATGGAACGTTCCAGATGTGGTGCAGACCAAATGGCACCAGGCAACGCTCGATGAAGCCGTAGATACCAAACGCCACAACCGGGTTCTGATAAGCAGCCCACTGAGAGAAGGTCTGGATTGCCGTACCGATTGGTGGCCAGATGAAGGACAGGATCACACCCGTGAAAATCGCTGCCAGACCAGAGATGATCGGAACGAAACGCTTGCCCGCGAAGAAGCCCAGATACTCAGGCAGCTTGATGCGATAGAAGCGGTTAAACATATACGCTGCAATCGCACCGGAGATGATACCGCCCAGAACACCGGTATCCGCCAGGTGTTTCGCTGCGATCTCTTCAGCAGGTAAATGCAGAACCAGCGGTGCAACCACAGCCATGGTTTTCACCATGATGCCGTAGGCAACCACAGAAGCCAGCGCAGAAACGCCGTCGTTATTGGTGAAGCCCAGAGCAACACCGATAGCGAAGATCAGTGGCATGTTAGCAAAGACAGAACCGCCTGCTTCGGCCATTACGTGGGACACTACGGCTGGCAGCCAGCTGAAGTTTGCAGAACCGACACCCAGCAGGATACCTGCGATAGGCAGTACGGATACTGGCAGCATCAGCGATTTACCGACCTTTTGCAGGTTAGCAAATGCATTCTTAAACATAATTGAGAGTGCTCCTGAGTATTTGTGCTTTTTTTACGCTTTCACGCATTGGCCCGGGGGGAGTACCGTGCCGTGGACAGGACATCTAAGCGCCCTTTATTTATTACACAGAGTAAAATAATTCCCTCTGAGTTTGTTTGACGGCTATCACGTTTCAGCTTAAGACGGTCGAAAAACTTTCAGTTATTTACAAAAAGCATTTCTGGATGTGTCTAAAAACACCATCACCGCCCCAAATGAGGCGGTGAACTTTACTCGTTTTATCTATTAATTACGAGCCTAAAAAAAACAGGTGTATCAAACAGATTGCAGGCGGGCGGGGTCAATATGGAACAGTGTAGAGAAGTTTTCCGTCGTGACGCGGGCCAGCTCTTCGATACTGACGCCCTTCAGAACGGCCATGTATTCAGCCACGTCTCTCGTCATTGCTGGCTGGTTTTCTTTACCGCGATGCGGTACCGGAGCCAGATAAGGAGAGTCTGTTTCCACCAGAATACGATCGAGCGGAACATAACGCGCAGCATCGCGAAGCTGCTCAGCGTTACGGAACGTCACGATCCCGGAAAACGAGATATAAAACCCTAAATCAAGCAGTTTTCCCGCCGTTTCTCTGTCTTCTGTGAAACAGTGTAGTACGCCACCGCAATCCGTCACGTTTTCTTCCCTGAGGATCGCCAGGGTATCGGCGCGGGCATCGCGGGTATGAACGATAACCGGTTTGTTAAGCTCACGGCCAATGCGAATGTGATGGCGGAAGGACTCCTGCTGACGCGCCATGGTCTCCGGCGTGTAGTAATAATCCAGCCCGGTTTCCCCCATCGCGACCACGCCCTCTTCGGCCGCCAGACGACGTAACTCCTCGACGTCGTATGCTTCATCCTGATTGAGCGGATGCACGCCACAGGAAAAGACCACATTAGGGCGAACGCCCACCAGCTCACGCATGGTGCGATAGCCCGGCAGCGTGGTAGCCACCGCAAGGCAAAATTTCACATCGCGGGCGGCGGCTTTAGCCAGCACGTCGTCCACGTCTTTATGCAGGGATTGATAATCCAGGCCATCGAGATGGCAGTGTGAGTCGACTAAAAACATAATGTCTCTCTCAGAGATGGGAAACAGGCGGAGTAACGCCTGGTTGCAGGTAATGTTCGATACGCAATAACTGGTCGGTCAGTACAAGCTCGCGATTAAGACCGGTTACCGTTAAAAGTTGTTCGCGGCTCTGGCAAGTATCGTGCAGGATCGCACGCAACGTGGCGCCAGGCAGACGATTCGCCAGCGTGTTTACCAGTGGCCAGACATCGGGATTGGTCAGCAGCGTGGCCCCCTGCTGGATCTTGAGGGCATCCAGAAGTAAGGCAGCCAGCCAGTGCAGACGCTCGGCAGCCTGATCGCTGTTAAGTGCAGGCAGTACGCTCAACCAGTCACCGCTCTCCAGCGCAGAGGCAACGGCGCGGCAAAGCGCTTCTCGTTGCGACCAGACGTCCGCCTGCAGCAGAGCCAGCGCCGCGGCAGGTGCGCCGCTGCTGAGGCGCAATGCGGACAACGCGCTATCCTGTGACGTTGTCACCTCACGCTCCAGCCAGCTCAGCGCCCACGATTCCTGGGGAGTCGCAAGGTGATGAAGCCGACACCGACTGCGTAACGTCGCCAGTAATCGACCCGGATCGCGGCATGACAGGAAGAACCACGTTTTTTCCGGTGGCTCCTCCAGCGTTTTAAGCAGCGCGTTTGCCGCCGCCTCGGTAAGCAACGCCGCGTCTTTCAGCCAGACGACTTTTGCGCCACCCAGTCGTGCGTGCTCGTATAATTTTTCACTGACTTCACGCACGGCATCGATACCGAGCGCACTTTTGCCCTTCTCCGGCTCCAGCGTGTAATAGTCAGGATGCGTGCCCGCCTGCATCAGCTGGCAGCCGCGGCATTTACCGCAGCTTTTGTGACCTTCTGGCTGCTGGCACATCAGAAAACGGGTGATGGCGTAGATCAATGCATCTTCACCCATGCCCGGCAATGCCTGAATCAGTAACGCATGATGCCCCCGTCCGGCCTGATAGCTGGCGATCAGCTGTTCAAAGTGCGGGCGCAACCATGGGTACCATTTCATGCCTGTTGCTCCTGTAGCCAGTGTTTGACAGTTTCCTCAATGGAACGGGTCACCTCTTCCAGGGACTGCGTCGCATCAATGGTGCGAATGGAACTGTCCTGACTGGCGAGTTCAAGATAACGCGCGCGGGTGCGATTAAAGAAGTCGAGCGACTCTTGCTCAATGCGATCCAGCTCGCCGCGCGCGCGCGCGCGCTTCAGGCCCACTTCCGGCGTTACATCCAGATACAGCGTCAGATCGGGGCGGAAATCCCCTAATACTGCATCACGCAACGTTGCCAGCATTGTCTGGTCAATTCCGCGTCCCCCGCCCTGATACGCCTGAGTCGACAGATCGTGACGGTCGCCAATGACCCACTTGCCAGCGGCCAGAGCCGGTTTGATGACCGTCTCTACCAACTGCACGCGAGCGGCATAGAACATCAGCACTTCGGCTTTGTCAGTGATAACTTCATCGCCCACGGATTTGATATCCAGCACCAGGCTGCGCAGCTTTTCAGCCAGCTGCGTACCGCCGGGTTCACGGGTAAACACCATGTCCGCAACGCCGAGCGTTTTCAGCGTTTCGATTACCACGCTGCGGGCTGTGGTTTTACCGGCTCCTTCGAGTCCCTCAATGACAATGTATTTACTGCGCATTTTTTTCCTTAAGTGCCTTCAGATAATCCTGAACGGAGCGATTATGGCTGGCAAGGTTGGTGTTAAAGGTATGCCCCCCTTTTCCATCAGCCACAAAGTAGAGATACGGTGTTTTTGCCGGATGCGCGGCCGCCTTAAGCGAGGCTTCGCTCGGCGTGGCAATCGGGCCTGGCGGCAGGCCGCTAATAACGTAGGTATTATACGCCGTCGGCGTCTCCAGATCTTTTCGTGAAATCTTGCCGCTGTAGTTCTCACCCATTCCGTAAATCACGGTAGGGTCAGTTTGCAGACGCATGCCAATGCGCAGTCGGTTGATAAAGACCGACGCCACCTGGTCGCGCTCTGAAGCCACCGCGGTCTCTTTCTCAATAATTGAGGCCATGGTGACAAACTGGTTTTGATCTTTATACGGCAGGCCATCGGCGCGCCCTTCCCACGCAGACTCCACCGCCGCGACCATTTTTTTGTGCGCACGCTTCAGGATCGCCACATCGGTTGTTCCGGCTGTATACATCCAGGTGTCCGGCCAGAACCAGCCTTCAACCCACTCGGGATGTTCAAATTCAAGTACCGCGGCAACCGTCTGGTAACTGTCATCTTTTAGCGTGTGTTTAATATACGGCGCATCACGCAGCTGTTTGAGGTAATCGCTAAGGCGCATCCCTTCAACAAACCGCAGCGGGAA
The DNA here is from genome assembly GCF_049237265.1 of Enterobacter cloacae complex sp. IR5384. Lineage (NCBI taxonomy): Bacteria > Pseudomonadati > Pseudomonadota > Gammaproteobacteria > Enterobacterales > Enterobacteriaceae > Enterobacter > Enterobacter cloacae complex sp. IR5384. The sequence goes on from NZ_JBMKHJ010000001.1 coordinate 31,378, forward strand.
CTGCGCTTCTTTGCCGCTTTCCAGCAGCTGCAGCATCTCTCTGACGGTCATCCCGGGCGTGAAACGATAGGTGCCAGCTTTAAAATGAGACAGCTCAGGTTCCACACGCAATAACCACTGGAACACGCGTGGACGATTAATTATTTTATCGCCATAAAGCTGTTCACCGAGCGCCAGTCGCCCGGTTCCCGCTTTCAGGGTAAAGATCGTTTCGTCCTTAATCAGGATCTTACTGTCCGCCAGCTGGCGAACTTTCCACATTCCCGCGCCGCCAGCGATACCCAGCGCAACGATTAGAAGGAGGACAAAGCGCAACATTTTCTTCATGACTATCTGGTTTGCTCACATATCGGGGCTAAAAAAGAGAACAGCTCGCGCGATGGCAAGCAAATTTGACCATAAGCGCGGACAGGTATAACCGGCATCAGCGCGTTGCAAATAACGATTTCATCTGCTGCCTGCAACGCCTCTTCGCGTGCGTTAACTTCGACAACGTGAAAGTCAGAGCGTGCCAGTTGCTGCAAACAAAACTGACGCATGATACCGTTGACTCCCGCCTGTTCCAGCGAAGGCGTGAAAACAGTGTTGCCCTGCCGCCAGAATAAATTAGCCGCACAGCATTCCGTAATGAACCCTTCGCTGTCAAGAACCAGCGCTTCATCGGCTGCCGTCTGCTCAAGATGAATACGGATTAGCACCTGCTCAAGACGATTGAGATGTTTTATCCCGGCAAGCATGGGGTTTCTTCCCAGACGTACCGGGCTGAGCGTCAGGGTAACGCCCTCTTCACGCCAGCGCGTATACTGGGCAGGATACGCAGAAGCCGACAGGATCCGGGTGGGATGTTGGCAACTGGCACCGCTATAACCCCGTCCACCGCTGCCGCGGCTGATAATGACCTTGAGTACCCCACTGGGCTTTCCGGACGCAAGATGGCGCATTTCCTGGCGCAACGTGTCCCATTGCGTAAAGGGGATCAGTAACGTTTTGCAGGCCGTTTGCAGACGACGTATATGCGCATCCAGCAGACACACGTCGCCATCCGCAATGCGCGCCGTGGTAAAGCAGCCATCACCAAACTGAGTCGCCCTGTCGCTGGCAGGCAGAGATTCTTGCTCAAGGCCATTGATTAAAAACATGGTGGCTCCTTATGCGTGGGCGTTTAGTCTGGCAGGATGTCGTGCAGCCGACAAGAAGATTAGCCTGAATAAAAAAGGCCCGACAAGCGGACCTTTTTTCACAGCCATAGGGTACGCAGACTCAGATCTTTTTGAAGATCAGAGAACCGTTAGTACCGCCAAAGCCGAAGGAGTTACACAGGGTGTACTCCATTCCACTCACCTGGCGCGCTTCGTGAGGAACGAAGTCCAGATCGCAACCTTCATCCGGGTTATCCAGGTTGATGGTTGGCGGAACAGCCTGGTCGCGCAGCGCAAGAATAGAGTAAATAGACTCTACTGCCCCCGCCGCACCCAACAGGTGACCGGTCATGGATTTTGTGGAACTGACCAGTACGCGGCTGGCAGATTCACCGAAGATAGACTTAACAGCCTGAGCTTCTGCTTTATCGCCCGCAGGGGTAGAGGTACCGTGTGCGTTAACGTAGCCGATTTGCGCTGGGGTAATACCCGCATCGCGAATCGCGTTTTCCATGGCCAGCGCGGCGCCCGCACCATTTTCTGGCGGTGACGTCATGTGATAGGCATCGCTGCTCATACCAAAGCCAACGACTTCAGCATAAATTTTCGCGCCACGTTTTTTCGCATGTTCGTACTCTTCCAGAACGAGCATACCTGCACCATCGCCCAGCACGAAACCGTCACGGTCTTTGTCCCAAGGACGGCTTGCCGCCTGAGGATTATCGTTGCGGGTAGACAGCGCGCGCGCAGCACCAAAGCCACCCACGCCAAGCGGGGTACTGGCTTTTTCAGCACCGCCCGCCACCATAGCATCTGCATCGCCGTACGCAATCATACGCGCGGCCTGGCCGATGTTATGCACGCCAGAGGTACATGCGGTCGCGATAGAAATGCTTGGCCCACGCAGACCGAACATGATGGTCAGGTGACCCGCCACCATATTAACAATCGTGGACGGAACGAAGAACGGGCTGATTTTACGCGGTCCGCCATTCATGAGAGATGAATGGTTTTCCTCGATCAGACCAAGACCGCCAATCCCGGAGCCAATAGCGGCACCGATACGGGTTGCGTTCTCTTCCGTAATTTCAAGGCCAGAATCCTGCATGGCCTGAACGCCAGCGACAATTCCATATTGAATGAAGGCATCCATCTTGCGCTGTTCTTTGCGCGAGATGATCTCTTCACAGTTAAAATCCTTTACTAAGCCAGCAAATTTCGTTGCATAGGCGCTAGTATCGAAATGGTCGATTAGGCTGATGCCGCTCTGACCGGCAAGGAGAGCTTTCCAGGTGGACTCTACGGTATTGCCGACAGGAGACAACATGCCAAGTCCGGTCACAACTACACGACGCTTAGACACGTTTGTCCTCCAGGGAGGGATAAAAAAAGAGATTCGTGGGACTAAAAAAGATAAAACTCAGGCGGTCGAATGACCGCCTGGAGATGTTCACTTACGCCTGGTGGCCGTTGATGTAATCAATGGCAGCCTGAACGGTGGTGATCTTCTCAGCTTCTTCGTCCGGAATCTCAGTATCAAACTCTTCTTCCAGAGCCATTACCAGCTCAACGGTGTCAAGAGAATCTGCGCCCAGGTCTTCAACGAAGGAAGCGGAGTTCACAACTTCTTCCTGCTTAACGCCCAGCTGTTCGCCGATAATTTTCTTAACGCGTTCTTCGATAGTGCTCATACTCTTAAATTTCCTATCAAAACTCGCTTTCGCGATGGTTTTCGTAGTGTATAAAATGTTGAAAAATTTGCAACTAAATCCCGGCAGGTCTTACCACGATTTTACGTTATTTTGAGGCCAATCCCCCCAATAACGCAAATATTTTCGATCGTGATTAAACCATATACATCCCGCCGTTGACGTGGAGGGTTTCACCAGTGATGTAACCCGCTTCGTCAGAGGCTAAAAATGCAACCGCGCTGGCAATTTCTTTAGGGTCGCCTAAGCGGCCCGCAGGAACAGCTGCCAGCGTACCCGCACGCTGCTCATCAGTCAGCGCACGCGTCATGTCCGTTTCAATAAAGCCCGGAGCAACAACGTTTACAGTAATCCCGCGGGACGCGACTTCACGCGCCAGCGACTTACTGAAACCAATCAGACCTGCTTTCGCCGCAGCGTAGTTAGCCTGACCAGCATTTCCCATGGTACCAACCACAGAACCGACAGTGATAATACGACCATGACGCTTTTTCATCATAGCGCGCATTACCGCTTTTGACAGACGGAATACAGATGACAGGTTGGTTTCGATAATATCGTTCCACTCGTCGTCTTTCATTCGCATCAACAGGTTATCGCGAGTGATCCCGGCATTATTGACCAGAATATCCACTTCGCCAAACTCTGCGCGAATATTTTCCAGAACAGATTCGATAGATGCAGGTTCGGTCACATTCAGTACCAGACCTTTACCGTTCGCACCCAGATAATCGCTGATGGCCTTCGCGCCATTCTCGCTGGTTGCTGTACCAATCACTTTCGCGCCGCGCGCGGCCAGTGTTTCAGCAATTGCACGCCCGATACCGCGGCTTGCGCCAGTGACCAGGGCAATTTTTCCTTCAAAACTCATGGTATTCCTCTTTTATTGCGAGAGTGCCGCTTCAATGGCTTCCGGCTCGTTAATCGCCGAGGCAGTCAGGGTGTCAACAATACGTTTTGTCAAACCAGTCAGGACTTTCCCTGGGCCGACTTCGTACAGGTGCTCAACGCCCTGAGAGGCCATAAACTCAACGGTTTTGGTCCACTGTACCGGGCTATAGAGCTGACGAACCAGCGCGTCACGGATAGCCTCCGGCGTGGTTTCACATTTCACATCGACGTTGTTCACAACGGAAATCGTCGGTGCGTTAAAGGTAATTTTTTCCAGTTCAACCGCCAGCTTGTCAGCAGCAGGTTTCATCAGCGCACAGTGGGACGGAACACTCACTGGCAGCGGCAGCGCACGTTTCGCGCCCGCGGCTTTACAGGCTGCACCTGCACGTTCAACCGCTTCTTTATGACCGGCGATAACCACCTGGCCTGGCGAGTTGAAGTTAACCGGTGAAACCACCTGACCTTCTGCTGATTCTTCACACGCTTTTGCGATGGAAGCATCGTCGAGACCGATGATCGCAGACATGCCGCCCGTGCCTTCTGGCACCGCTTCCTGCATGAATTTACCACGCAGTTCTACCAGGCGTACCGCGTCAGCAAAGGCGATCACACCGGCACAGACCAGTGCAGAGTATTCACCCAGGCTATGGCCCGCGAGCAGGGTTGGCGCTTTGCCGCCCTTCTGCTGCCAGACGCGCCACAGCGCAACGGAAGCGGTCAGCAGTGCTGGCTGAGTCTGCCAGGTTTTGTTCAGCTCTTCGGCCGGACCTTGTTGGGTCAGCGCCCATAAATCATAACCCAGCGCATCGGAAGCTTCACGGAAAGTCTCTTCGATTACCGGATAGTTTGCTGCCATTTCAGACAACATCCCAACGGTTTGAGAGCCCTGACCCGGAAACACAAAAGCAAATTGCGTCATCTTTTAATCCTTATCCTAGAAACGAACCAGCGCGGAACCCCAGGTGAACCCGCCACCGAAGGCTTCAAGCAAGACCAACTGGCCCCGTTTGATTCGTCCGTCACGTACCGCTTCATCAAAGGCGCACGGTACTGACGCCGCAGAGGTATTGCCGTGGCGATCGAGCGTCACCACAACGTTATCCATCGACATGCCCAGCTTTTTCGCGGTTGCACTGATAATACGCAGGTTCGCCTGATGCGGCACCAGCCAGTCGAGTGCGGTGCGCTCAAGGCCATTCGCCTCCAGCGTTTCATCAACAATGTGGGCCAGTTCCGTCACCGCGACCTTAAACACTTCGTTACCTGCCATGGTCAGATAGATAGAGCTGTCCGGATTCACACGGTCGGCATTAGGCAGCGTTAACAGTTCGCCATAGCTACCGTCAGCATGCAGATGCGTGGAGATGATGCCCGGCTCTTCAGACTGACCCAGCAGTACGGCACCCGCACCATCACCAAAAATAATGATCGTTCCGCGATCGGTTGGATCGCAGGTACGCGCCAGCACGTCAGCACCGATCACCAACGCATACTTCACCGCGCCGGATTTTACATACTGATCGGCAACGCTCAATGCATAGGTGAAACCTGCGCAGGCTGCGGCAACGTCAAACGCCGGGCAGCCTTTAATACCGAGCATATTCTGCACCTGGCACGCTGCGCTTGGGAAAGCATGCGTGGCCGATGTTGTGGCAACCACGATCAAACCAATCTGATCTTTATCGATGCCCGCCATCTCGATAGCACGCTGTGCGGCTTCGTAACCCATGGTGGACACGGTTTCGTCTGGCGCGGCGATACGACGTTCACGGATACCTGTGCGCGTGACAATCCACTCGTCAGACGTATCTACCATTTTTTCCAGATCGGCGTTGGTTCGCACTTGTGTTGGCAGATAGCTGCCGGTACCAATAATCTTCGTATACATGTACGCTCAGTCACTTTTAGCTAATACAGATTCCAGGCGAGCGGCAATCCGCTGAGGGACTTGTCGCTGCACCGCCTGCACTGCCTGTTCAATGGCGACAGTAAATGCTCGCTGATTGGCGGCACCGTGACTCTTGATCACAATGCCGCGCAATCCTAACAGACAGGCGCCATTATACTGGTCGGGGTTGAGGTGACTGAATCGCCGCGTCAGGCTTTTTTGTAACCAACGCTTTAATAAAATCAGCCACCAGGCGCTTTTTTTACCTTCTCCCTGCGATTTGAGGAGAGAAAGGAACATTCGCACAACCCCTTCCATGGTCTTCAACGTCACGTTTCCAGTGAAGCCATCACACACCAGAACATCCGTTTTCCCCGTCAGCAACTCATTGGCTTCGAGATAACCAATATAGTTGATGGAGGGAACCTGTTTAAGCAATTCGGCAGCCTCACGAATGCTGTCCAGGCCTTTGGTCTCTTCTTCACCTATGTTCAGTAACGCAACACGGGGAGTCTTGATCCCGACCACTTCTTCTGCCAGCACCGACCCCATCACGGCAAACTGAGCCAGCATTGTACTATCACAATCGACGTTAGCGCCCAGATCGAGCACCACCGTTTTGCCCTTTTGCTGATGCGGGAGTACCGTCACCAGCGCCGGACGCTCAATGCCCTCAATAGGCTTGAGCAGTAATTTCGACAGCCCCATCAGCGCGCCGGTATTCCCCGCGCTGACGCAGGCCTGCGCACGTCCTTCTTTTACCAGCTCCAGCGCCATTCGCATAGAGCTGCCACGGCTATTGCGAATCGCCTGCGATGGCCGGGCATCACTGGCAATAACTGACTGCGCAGGAATAATCTGCAGACGTGAACGTTGTTCGAAGTCAGCTTTTGCAAGTAATGGCGTGATTGTGTCGGGATTGCCGACTAAAAGAAGTGTGAGTTGCGAATTAGAATTCAGTGCCTGCAATGCTGCAGGCACTGTCACGGAAGGCCCAAAATCTCCTCCCATGACATCTAACGCCAGGGTTAGACGTGTCAAGGTATCGTCGCAGCCTGGTTCGGTAAATTCCCCGTTTGCACGGGGAGTTCCTCACTAAGCCTAATCACGCAAACGCGTGATTACTTAGTGATAACCTTGCGGCCGCGGTAGAAACCGTCAGCAGTGATGTGGTGACGCAGGTGTTTCTCACCAGAAGTCTTGTCTACAGACAGGCTGGTAACTGCAGTCAGCGCGTCATGGGAACGACGCATGCCACGTTTGGAACGGGTTGGTTTATTCTGTTGTACGGCCATGGACCTTACTCCTCAATTACTTACGCTTTAAGCTGGCTAATACGGCAAATGGGTTTGGTTTTTGCGCTTCATCAGGCAGTTCCCCAAAGACCATGTCCGCCTCGGACACTTCACAGTGTTCAGAATCATGCACCGGAACCACTGGCAAGGTGAGGATGATTTCATCTTCAACCAGAGCCAGAAGATCGATTTCACCGAATTCGTTAACCTCAATCGGCTCATACGCTTCCGGGAGTGCCTCAGCCTGTTCGTCAGAACGAACCGGACTGAAACAATACGTTGTGTGAACGTGCTGTGTGAACGGTTTCCCGCAACGCTGACATTCGAGCGTTACCGTCACCTTTGCATCACCGGTTAAAACGGCAAGGCGCTGGTTATCGATAGCGAACGACATGGAGCATTCCACATCACTGTCCACACTGACTACGGATTCGGCAATACGCTCAGCCTGATCGGAAGTATAGATACCTTCGTAATCGAGGCGTTTTTGAGCCGTACGAACCGGATCAAGAGTCAGGGGTAATTTTACCTTTTGCATAGGGCGCGCATATTAACTTTGTAACGTCATATAGTCAAAGAAAAAGGCAACCAGGGCTGCCTTTTGCCAATTATTCGCACACATTGCGGCCTGTAGTTTAAAATGGCTGGCATCGATACGCTATATCTGGTGATAAAAATATGCCAAATCTCGTTCTCGCTTCCACTTCTCCCTACCGCCGAATGTTGCTGGAAAAGCTCGGGATCCCGTTTGTGTGTGCCGCGCCGGACGTTGACGAGACGCCACAACCTGGCGAGTCGCCGCGTCATTTAGTAACGCGTCTGGCGAAAGAGAAAGCACAATCGCTTGCCGCACAATACCCTTTGCATTTGATTATAGGCTCCGATCAGGTTTGCGTGCTGGATGGTGTCATCACCGGTAAGCCACACACCGAAGAGAATGCCTGTAAACAGCTTATGCAGGCGCGCGGCAATATTGTTACCTTTTATACCGGCCTCGCGCTCTACAACTCCGCCGTGGGCCACCTGCAGACCGAATGCGAACCGTTTGATGTTCACTTCCGACACCTGAGCGAGCAAGAAATCACTGATTATGTGCGTCGTGAACGGCCTCTCAACTGCGCCGGCAGTTTTAAAAGTGAAGGTCTTGGGATTGCGCTCTTCGAAAAGCTGGAGGGGCGTGATCCGAACACGCTGGTGGGCTTACCGCTGATTGCGCTGTGCCAGATGTTAAGACGCGAAGCGTGTAATCCGCTGACGGCGTGACCGTTGCAGCCTGATGCCCTCACCCCGGCCCTCTCCCACAGGGAGAGGGGGCAAACATTAAAAACGGCAATTCCGTTGCCGTTTAACTTTTACCTTAGCCGCGCAGAACTTTCAGGCAGCGTTTCAACTGCTCATCCAGCGGCGCTTCAATACGTATAGTCTCGCCGGTATTTGGATGGGTAAACTTCAGCGCTGCCGCATGCAGGAACAGACGCGACAGCCCCGTCCCCACCAGTTGCTTATCAAATTCCCTGTCGCCATAGCGATCGTCAAACGCAATCGGATGGCCCGCAAACTGGGTATGCACGCGAATCTGGTGGGTTCGGCCCGTCACCGGGCTACAGCGCACCAGGGTGGCAAACTCATAGCGCTCTTCTACTTTAAAGCGCGTCTCAGACGGTTTACCTTCCTGGCTGACGCGAACGATTCGCTCACCGCTTTGCAAAATATTTTTCAACAGCGGGGCCTGCACCACTTTCACGTGGGACTGCCACTGACCGCGCACCAGCGCCAGATAATCTTTCTGCATCCCTTTTTCGCGCAGTTGCTCGTGCAACGAGCGCAGGGCTGAACGTTTTTTGGCGACCAGCAGCACGCCAGAGGTGTCACGATCGAGACGGTGAACCAGTTCGAGGAAACGGGCTTCCGGGCGCAGCGCGCGCAGCCCTTCAATCACGCCGAAGCTGAGACCGCTGCCGCCGTGTACCGCCGTACCCGACGGTTTATTCAGCACCAGGATGTGGTCATCTTCATACAGGATCACATCACTCAGGGCGGCCACCTTCTGCAGCTTAGGAGACACGATCTCATCTTCACGTTCGGCAACACGCACCGGCGGGATACGCACTTCGTCACCGGCTTCGAGCTTATACTCAGGCTTCACGCGTTTTTTGTTAACCCGCACCTCGCCCTTACGCAGGATGCGGTAAATCATGCTTTTTGGTACCCCTTTCAGCTGGGTGCGCAAAAAGTTATCGATACGTTGCCCCGCTTCATCATCGGCGATAGCAACCATTTTTACGGCTGGAGTCTCTGTTTTCATGGTTGGCGATTCTAAATATCGTCAGGCATTAGCGCCACTCATTTTTCTATGCTTATATTTACTTTTATCCGGCCTGCCCCGGTTTCGCGCAATCGATTTGGTGGTTATTAAACCAATCACCATCCTGAAGTGAAGAAACTGTGAGTAACCGGGTGATAATTGGTAAAAGTCATCTTGCTATAACCCGGCGAGCAGTGGAATAATGAAGCCGTTTTCCGCGTTAAATCCGGGTTTTGTAAGGATGTCGACGGAATGACCAATTTTGTCTGACCGATCATCCACGCAGCAATGGCGTAAGACGTATTGATCTTTCAGGCAGTTAGCGGGCTGCGGGTTGCAGTACTTCCCGGTATAAGGATTGTTCTCTGGAGAGTTCTACCCAGGCAATTCCCCTGATAATTGCGCTGTGTTTCCGTATGAAACACAGGCAACCGACACTCTGCGCCTCTTAAGCGAGCGACAACCGTGAGGTTGGCGACGTGAATAGACACGAGGCCATCGGTTCATACCCCGGAAAGCGTCACCTTGCCCGCAGCTTTGTCGTCAATGTAAGAATAACGAGTAAGTTACGATGAAAAGAATGTTAATCAACGCAACTCAGCAAGAAGAGTTGCGTGTCGCCCTTGTGGATGGGCAGCGCCTGTACGATCTGGATATCGAAAGTCCTGGACACGAACAGAAAAAAGCGAACATTTACAAAGGTAAAATCACCCGCATTGAACCAAGCCTTGAGGCTGCATTTGTCGATTACGGTGCTGAGCGTCATGGTTTCCTCCCTCTGAAAGAAATCGCCCGCGAATATTTCCCTGCTAACTACAACGCTCATGGCCGTCCGAATATCAAAGATGTTCTGCGTGAAGGTCAGGAAGTGATTGTTCAGATTGATAAAGAAGAGCGCGGCAACAAAGGTGCCGCACTGACAACCTTTATCAGCCTGGCAGGAAGTTATCTGGTACTGATGCCAAACAACCCGCGTGCGGGTGGTATCTCTCGCCGTATCGAAGGCGATGACCGTACCGAACTGAAAGAAGCGCTGGCCAGTCTTGAACTGCCGGATGGCATGGGTCTTATCGTGCGTACCGCCGGTGTGGGCAAATCTGCCGAAGCGCTGCAGTGGGACTTAAGCTTCCGTCTGAAGCACTGGGAAGCTATCCAGAAAGCAGCAGAAAGCCGCCCTGCTCCGTTCCTGATCCACCAGGAAAGTAACGTTATTGTACGTGCCTTCCGCGACTATCTGCGTCAGGATATCGGTGAAATTCTCATCGACAACCCGAAAGTGCTTGAGCTGGCTCGCCAGCACATCGCCGCACTGGGTCGTCCGGACTTCACCAGCAAAATCAAACTGTACACCGGTGAAATCCCGCTTTTCAGCCACTATCAGATTGAATCCCAGATTGAGTCCGCCTTCCAGCGTGAAGTGCGTCTGCCATCCGGCGGTTCTATCGTTATCGATACCACAGAAGCGCTGACCGCTATCGACATCAACTCCGCACGTGCGACGCGCGGCGGCGATATCGAAGAGACCGCCTTCAACACCAACCTTGAAGCCGCTGATGAAATCGCCCGCCAGCTCCGCCTGCGCGACCTGGGTGGTCTGATTGTTATCGACTTTATCGACATGACCCCTGTTCGTCACCAGCGTGCAGTTGAAAACCGTCTGCGCGAAGCGGTGCGCCAGGATCGTGCGCGTATCCAGATTAGCCATATTTCACGCTTCGGCCTGCTGGAGATGTCCCGCCAGCGCCTGAGCCCGTCTCTGGGCGAATCCAGCCATCACGTTTGCCCGCGCTGCTCCGGTACCGGGACCGTTCGTGATAACGAATCTCTGTCTCTCTCTATTCTGCGTCTGATTGAAGAAGAAGCGCTGAAAGAGAACACCAAAGAGGTTCACGCCATTGTTCCGGTGCCAATTGCTTCCTACCTGCTGAACGAAAAACGTGCCGCGGTGAGTGCCATTGAAGCGCGCCAGGGCGGCGTTCGCTGCATCATCGTGCCAAACGACCAGATGGAAACGCCGCACTATCACGTGCTGCGTGTCCGTAAAGGCGAAGAGACCAGCACGCTCAGCTACCTGCTGCCGAAGCTGCATGAAGAAGAGATGGCGCTGCCATCTGATGAAGAGCCAGCCGAGCGTAAACTGCCAGAGCAGCCTGCGTTAGCGACCTTCATCATGCCGGAAGCTCCGCCAGAAAGTGCCCTGGAAAAACCAGCGGCTAAACCTGCGGCACAAAAACCGGCAGTGGCGGCAAAAGCCGAGCCAGCACAACCGGGTCTGCTGAGCCGTTTCTTTGGCGCGCTGAAGAAAATGTTCGCAGGTGAAGAAGTTCAGCCAGAGCAGCCGAAAGAAGAACCTAAAGCGGCTAAACCTGAGCGTCAACAGGACCGTCGTAAGCGTCAGAACAACCGCCGCGATCGTAATGACCGCAGCGACCGTAACGAGCGTCGTGACAACCGTTCGGACAACAATGAAGGCCGTGAGCAACGCGAAGACAACCGTCGCAACCGTCGCGAGAAACAACAGCAGAACGTTGAAGATCGTGAAATTCGCCAGCAGGCGGGCGATGAGTCCGAGAAGAGCAAACAGCGCGACGAGCAGCAGCCTCGCCGTGAGCGTAACCGTCGCCGTAACGACGAAAAACGCCAGGCGCAGCAGGACGTTAAAAACCTGAATCGCGAAGAGCCTGCTGAGCAGCAGGAGACCGAGCAGGAAGAACGTACTCAGGTTATGCCACGTCGTAAGCAGCGCCAGCTGTCTCAGAAAGTGCGCGTCGGTGCTGTTCAGGCAGAAGAAACCGCAGCTGTCGCAGCCGAAGTGACAGAAACCACAACGGGCACGCAGGTTGCGAAAGTTGACCTCCCGGCCGTCGTGGAAAATCAGGTAGAGCAGGATGAAAACGGTGAAAACCGTGACAACGCGGGTATGCCGCGTCGCTCGCGCCGTTCTCCGCGTCATCTGCGCGTGAGCGGTCAGCGTCGTCGTCGCTACCGTGACGAGCGTTACCCAACGCAGTCGCCAATGCCAATGACCGTGGCGTGCGCGTCACCTGAAATGGCATCCGGTAAAGTCTGGATCCGCTACCCTGTTGCTCGCCCGGAACAGGCTGTTGAAGAACAGGCAGTGACCGAAGAGGTGATTGCACCAGCACCAGCAGCAGCGGTAGAAGAGGTTGTAACGGAAGCGGCAAACGTGGTTGAACCACAGGTTGTTGAAACTGAAGCACCTCACGCTGTGGACGTCGAAACCACCCATCCAGAAGTGATTGCCGCGCCGGTTGATGCCGCGCCGCAGCTTATTGCCGAAGAAGATGCCGTGGTGGCTGAAGAAGTCGCTGAAGAGGCTGAACCTGTAGCCGCAGTGGAAGAAACCGCTGAAACCATCGTTGAAACCACGACCGAAGAGGTTGTGCAGGACGTTGAGATTCAGGTTGAACCTGTTGTTGAAGAAGCGAAAGCGCCGGAAGTGAAACCCGAGCCGGTGAAGGTTGCCGTCGCGCCTGCGCACGTTGCCACAGCACCGATGACTCGCGCCCCTGCGCCTGAGTATGTGCCTGAAGCACCGCGTCACAGCGACTGGGTTCGCCCGGAGTTCAACTTCGAAGGTAAAGGTGCTGCCGGTGGTCACAGTGCTACGCACAAGGCTACTGCACCAGCAACCCGTCCGCAGTCAGTTGAATAACGCACGCTAAGTGTGAAAGCCGACCTTCGGGTCGGCTTTTTTATGGCTGCTGTAGCGGCTTTCTCATTCCAGTGACCTCCGGCATGATCTGCCGCATCAACTCCAGAAAACGCCGCAAGCGCGCCGGATAGTAACGGGACCAGGGGTAAACCAGATGCACCGGTAACGCCGCCGGCTGCCACTCGGGAAGTAAATGCACCAGCCGCCCTTCCCGAATATCCTCCTGCACTGTCCAGCTTGATACCACCGCCACGCCAAGCCCGGTGAGAGCCGTATTACGTGCGACATACAGACTGTCGGTACTGAGGCGGGGAGTAATCGCCACGCGCGCGGTGGCTGGCGAGGCATCGTGAAAAAGCTCCACATGGCGCTGGTAGAAAGAGCTGATGGCTATCCAGGGAAGCTGCTGCAAATCTTCCGGGGTGTTAACCGCCGGAAAACGGGCCAGCAATGCCGGAGAAGCCACCACTGAGCGCGGCACCTCAGCCAGCAGCACGGACACGGTCGCCGGGTCAACCTCGACGCCCACCCGAATCGCACAGTCAAGGTTGTCGCCGAGGAAGTCAGCCGACCGGTCGTTGAGCATCCACTCAATAGAAAGCTGCGGATAACGCTGCAGAAATTCGGTTAACGGTTTCAGGAGCTGATCCTGACCAAACGCGTGCGGGGCGCGTACCCGCAGGACGCCTACCGGTTCGTCTTCTGTCTGCCCTACCTCATCTTCCAGTGCCAGCCAGCTGTCAATCACCCGACGGGCGTGCTGATAGCAGCGCTCGCCGTCATCCGTCAGACGCGTCGTGTGGGTAGTGCGCAATATCAGGCGCACACCGAGCATCGTCTCAAGCGACTGCAACCGTCGGCTCACCGTGGCCTGGGTGGTTGCCAGCTGCCGTGCCGCCGCAGAGAGGGATCCGGCCTCAACAATACGAACAAACGTGCGCATTAACTCCACCCTGTCTATACGCTCAATTCTTTTAATCATCTCTTTGCCTATACGCTAAACGTATAAGCGTTTTACCACCGGGCCCGCTACCGCTGCAAGGCATGCTGATAAAAAATAGCCACACACGATGAATGAGGAACATCTTATGAACACAACATCCGCCGCCCATGCCGTAAGCCGCTGGGTCATCTTAATGCTGGCGCTCGGTGCGGGCTTCAGTGTGGCATCCATCTATTATGCTCAGCCTCTGCTGCCGCTGATGGGCGCTGACCTGCATCTGAGTATTGAAGGAATGGGCATGGTCCCGACGCTTACCCAGGCAGGATATGCTCTGGGAATCCTGTTCCTGCTGCCGCTCGGCGACCGCCACGACCGCAGAACACTGATCCTGATAAAAAGTGCAGCCCTGGCGCTATTTCTGCTTGGCTGTAGCCTGACCGGACAGATCCACTCCCTGCTGCTGGCAAGTCTGCTTATTGGCATGGCCGCCACCATGGCGCAGGATATCGTCCCTGCCGCGGCAATCCTTGCACCGGAAGGCAAACAGGGGAAAACCGTCGGTACGGTGATGACCGGCCTGTTGCTGGGTATTCTGCTCTCCCGAACCGTCAGCGGCGTGGTGGGTGAAGCTTTTGGCTGGCGCGTCATGTACCAGCTGGCCGCCGCAAGCATTGCGTTTATCGGCGTTGTGATGTGGGCCGTACTCCCGCGGTTTGCCATCCAATCCACCCTGAGCTATCCGGCGCTGCTGCGTTCTATGGAACACCTGTGGCGTCGTTATCCGGCTCTGCGCCGCGCGGCGCTGGCTCAGGGTTTTCTGTCGATTGCCTTTAGCGCCTTCTGGTCCACGCTGGCAGTGATGCTGCTGGAACGTTATCACTTAGGAAGTGCGGTCGCGGGGGGATTTGGTATTGCGGGTGCTGCAGGTGCGTTAGCCGCCCCGCTGGCGGGAGGTCTGGCCGATAAGCTGGGCGCCGGAAAAGTCACGCAACTCGGTGCGCTTCTCGTGACCGTCTCATTTGCCCTGATGTTCCTGATGCCCGCGCTGGGCCTTCATGGACAGCTCATCCTGATTGCCCTCTCCGCCGTCGGGTTCGATCTGGGTCTGCAGTCAAGCCTGGTGGCGCATCAGAATCTGGTGTATAGCCTTGAGCCGCAGGCCCGTGGACGCCTGAACGCCCTGCTCTTTACGGTAATCTTCATCGGCATGGCACTGGGCTCTGCGCTGGGCAGTAATATCTATACGCTGGCGGGATGGACCGGGGTGGTCGCGCTTGCGACGGTATGCGGCGTCATTGCGCTGGTCATTCGCCTGATTGAGAGTGCTCGCGTCAGCGCCGTGCAGGCAGACATCGCCTAAAAAAAATGCCCAATCCAGACGGATTGGGCAGTCAAAACATGCCCAGTTTCAAGACATGTTCTAAGAGGTAAAGATGTTATTTGTTCAACTGGAACAGCGACATACCCTGCATATCGCTAAACGCTTTATAGGACGCCTGCAAGGCAGCCTGCTGCATAATGTAAGAAGAAATGGCACTGTTCCAGTCAACATCGACCAAATCGCTCATCTGCTGAGTCTGCCCCAGCGCACGGTCATCGCCCAGGTTATCGAGTTTTTCCAGTTCGTTCATCTTGGTACCCACATCCGCCACGACGGTAAGGACATTGTTCTGGGTATTGGTGATGCCGATCTGTGCATCAGAAATCGCTTTGTTCTGCACTTCCGCCGCCGCAGAGTCGTTATCAACAGGAACCTTGAGCGCGGAAATCGCCGAGTCGAGGATCTTGAACATATTCGTCTCGCCATAACCGCCGCCAGGCAGTTCTTTGGCGTTACTGGTAATACTTTCGAAGATCTGCTGACCAGTGTGGCTAATCACCATATTACGGGCGGTATCAACCTGCTGAGAGATGGCCTGAGTTCCCCCGTTGTAATCACCGGTAACGGAATCAAACGGTGGCGCTTCGGTCTTATAGCCAGCAAAAATATACCGACCATTACCATCCGCTGAGTTTGCCAGGTTCATCAGCTGATCGCGGATACCCTGCAAGTCACTCGCCAGTGACAGACGATCGTCATCACTTAACGTGCCATTTCCTGCGTTAACGAGTTTCTCTTTCGCACTGGTAATTGCCGCGTTAACCTGGCTCAGCACGTTATCTTCCAGAGAGACTTTTTGCGTGGCGAACGTTCTCGCCAGGGCAAACTGGCTATTCTGGGATTGAGATTGTGACAACACAACCGCCTGCGACGCCGCAATAGGATCGTCCGACGGACGGTTAACACGCTTGCCGGTGGACATTTGCTCACCGTAGCTCAGCCACTTGCTCTGGGAATCGGTGATTCCCCGCATGTTCTGGTCGTACATCATCTGGGTGCTAATACGCATTTTTCACCTCAGCCTTAGCGAATATTGATAATTGCATCAAAAAGCGTGCTGGCAGTTTGTAACACCTGCGCATTGGCAAGGTAATACTGCTGATAGCGCTGCAGGTTGCCATACTCTTCGTCGAGGTTTACCCCAGAGATGGACTGCTGCTGCTTAGTCAGTTGCGTCGCCACATTCGCTTTCGTTTCGCTGCTGGTTTTCAGCGCGGCGGTTGAGCTGCCGACCGTACTGACAAGGGAAGCATAGGCATCGTTGAAAGTCTTATTGCCGCCAACAACCTTACTGTTTTGCAGATCGAGCAGTTTTTGTCCATTGCGGTTGTCGCTCTCGCCGCCGTTGCTTGCGGATGCCATAGCCAGTTTGGACTCATCTTTGAACTTGAGCTCCATATTGACGATGACATCAGAAACAGGCTTGACGATGAAACTGTCTTTGGCGTTCGCGCTACCGGTCACGTTGACGCTCAGGCCATCAAAGGAGAGATTGCCACTTGCGTCCGGGGCCATGGTGAAGCTGGTTTTATCCGAACGGGTGATAGTCCAGTCGGTGCCGTTAAACTGCAGCTTATAATCGGTGGCCTGCACTTTGGTGCTGTCTGCCACAGTGGCCGTCATTGCGGCCGTACCGGTATTGCGGCTGTTGGTTACCACGGCTGGCGAACCAAAGTCGAACAGCTTGCCACCGGCATCGCCATTGGCATCAAACCCGGCTTCATGCTGCTTATTCATCGCGTCCGCAAAGGCCAGTGCCAGCTGGTTGAGGTTGTTACGCGCTTTATCCAGATCTTCTGAGCGGAACGTAAACAAGCCCCCCAGCGAACCGGTGGTGACCATTTTCTCGGGAATTTCAACGTTGCCGGACACCTCATCGCTGTAGGCGATAGTCGTCCGGGTCGGATCGGCGCTGGATTTCACCGCAGCTAACTGGTTTGCTTTGCTCCCCTGCACCAGGCTGTAACCGTTGCCAAAGGAGACGTTATAGGTGCCACCGTCCTGAACAGCCACTTCAACACCCACAATTTGGTTCAGCTCACTCACCAGCTGATCGCGCTGATCCAGCAGGTCATTTGGCGATGAACCTGCCCCTACGCCGGTAAGACGGGAAATCTGATCGTTCAGATTCGCAATCTGTTTCGCGTAGTTGTTGATCTGCTCAACGCTTGAAGCGATGGCGGTATTAACCTGAGAATCCTGATCGCGAAGATACTGGTCGTTCGTTTTAAACTGATTGACCAGACCATCCGCTTTTCCCAGCACCGTCTGTCTTGCGGCCGGGTCTTCCGCGTTGCTCACCAGCGTTTGCAGGCTTTTAAAGAAATCCTGAAGCGTCGTCGAAAGTGAGTTGGTGGAATCAGAGAGCACATCGTCAATTTTTGACATCTGCTGATAGCGCGTCGTCAGACCGCTACTCTGCGTTTGCGCGGCGCGCAGTTGGTTGGTGATGAAAGCATCATATTCACGCTGCACACCAGACACATACACCCCGTTGCCCACCCAGCCACCGCCGGTCAGCGTGCTGTTAGACGCACCCAGCACGGTCGTCTGGCGGGTGTAACCTGCCACGTTATAGCTTGAAATGTTATTACTGACGGTATTGAGTGCCGCCTGAGCAGCACTGAGGCCACTCATGGCGCTGTTAATCAAACTGGACATGGAGGTTCCTTTTATTCGTTCAGACACGAGTCCTGATGAAAGTTATCGGCAGCCTCCACCGGGACTTGAGAAGTTTCAGAACAGATTTTCGATATCTGTGCTATAGGCTTTGCTGACTTTCTCGCCCATCGATTTAAGCTGCTGAATCATGCTGGTGAGCTTACGCGCATAGTTCGGGTCGGTGGCATAGCCCGCATTTTGCAGGGCCTGCGCACCCTGCTCAGGCGTAGCCGCCTGCGTAACGGCGGCATAACGCGGGTTGCGGCTCAACAGGCCTACATAATCGGACAACGCTTCCAGATAAGAGCTGTAAACGCGGAATTTTGCTTTGATCTTCACCGCCGCTCCGTTTTCATATTCGGTGGTGGTGATCTCCGTTGTCGGCCCCTTCCAGCTGGCATTCGCCTTCACGCCAAAGATGTTGAAGCTCGGCTCGCCGTTTTCTTTACGGATCTGGCGCTGACCCCAGCCCGATTCCAGCGCGGCCTGGGCCAGAATCAGGTGATGTGGCACCCCACTCTGTTCACTGGCAAGACGGGCCGGCAGCGAAAGCTGTGCCAGGAAGTCTTTGCTGTCGCCGGAGAGCGGCTCATCGCTGCTCACCGTCGCCTTCGGTATCGCTTTACGCACCATTTGCGTCAGCGCCTGGTTCTGATAGCTGGTCACCGTTTGCAGGTCGAACTTCATCGGCACCTGCTGCGGCTCATCCTTCGGCTGGATCCCCTGCGCGGCTTCGGTCTGTTTGACTATCATGTCAGCCAGACCGAGCCCTTTACCGGCGGTCATCTGCTGCGCAATCTGTTGGTCATACATGCTGGTATACAGGCGCGTTGAATCACTGCTGAACATGCCGTCTTTAGGCAGAGTTTCACGCATGCTCTTCAGCATCATCTGTACAAACATCCCCTCCACCTGGCGGGCGACCGGGCGGATATTCGCCGCCGGGTCTTTGCCTGCCTGGGTTTTCAGTTCGTTAAGCGACTGGGCATCCCAGGCCGCGCTGGTCAACAGTTTGCTATCGGTCAGCATCAGATGATTTCCAGTTTGGCGCGCAGACAGCCCGCACTTTGCATGGATTGCAGAATAGACATCAGATCCATCGGCGTTGCCCCCAGGGCATTCAGGGCACGCACCACGCTGTTGAGGTTGGCACTGGAGCGTACGCTCTGCAGCGAGCCCCCGCTCTGACGCAAATCGATCTGAGTTTGCGGCGTTACCACCGTCTGCCCACCACCAAACGGGGTATCCGGCTGGCTGACGTTGGCGGAGCGGTTGACCGTTACCGAGAGGTTACCCTGCGCCACGGCGCAGCTGTCCAGCGACACTTCACGGTTCATCACCACCGAACCGGTACGGGAGTTGATGATCACTTTGGCATCCTGAACAGGGACATTCACTTCCATGTTCTGGATATCGGCCAGCATGCGCACCTGGTTGCTGCCGCCCGTTGAGGTGCGGATCTGCACGGTACGGGCATCCAGCGCCGTCGCACTGCCATAGCCGCGGCTGCGGTTGATGGTGTCGGCGATCTGCTGCGCCATGGTGAAATCTTCGTTGTTCAGCTGCAGATTGATGGTATTCCCCGCGCCGAACTGGGTCGGCAGTTCACGCTCAATGATTGCACCGTTAGTGATACGCCCGCCGTTCAGCTGGTTGACCTGCACGCTGCTGCCGCCTGCAGAGGCCCCCGCGCCGCCCACCAGAATGTTACCCTGCGCCAGGGCATAAACCTGGCTATCCACCCCTTTCAGCGGAGTCATCAGCAGCGTACCGCCGCGCAGGCTTTTGGCGTTACCCATGGAGGAAACCACCACATCGATGGTCTGCCCCTGACGTGCAAACGCCGGGTAGGAAGCGGTTACCATTACCGCCGCCACGTTTTTCAACTGCATGTTGGTGCCCGCCGGTACGGTGATACCGAGCTGGGACAGCATGTTGTTCAAGCTCTGGGTGGTGAATGGCGTCTGGGTGGTCTGGTCACCCGTGCCATCCAGGCCAACCACCAGACCATAGCCAATGAGGGAGTTTTCACGCACGCCCTGAACGCTGGTGAGATCGCGAATGCGGTCAGCCTGGGCAAATGTTGCCACCAGCATCAGCGCCACGGCGAAGATCGATTTAAACATGGGTCACCTCGCTTACATCGGCGATAAATTAAGGAAGAAGCGCTGCAGCCAGCCCATATTTTGCGCTTCGTTGATATAGCCGTTACCGACGTACTCAATGCGCGCATCCGCCACCTGGGTGGACGGAACGGTGTTGGTGCCGCTGATGGTGCGAGGGTTAACCACACCGGAGAAGCGAATGAATTCAGTGCCCTGGTTAATGGCGATCTGTTTTTCACCCACCACATGTAAATTGCCGTTAACCAGCACCTGGTCAACCGTTACCGTCAGCGTGCCGCTGAAGGTATTGCTGGCGTTCGCGCCACCTTTACCGTTAAAGGTATTGCCGCCAGACGCCTCAACATCCGCACGTGCATTGCCGAAGAGTCCCTGCAGATAGCGCGGTACGGTATCGAAGCCAAAATTGGTTTTGCCATCGCGGCTGGCATTCGCCGACGAGCTCTTGCTCGCGCTGACGTTCTCCTGCAGCACAATGGTCAGGGTATCGCCGACGTTACGCGGGCGACGATCTTCAAACAGCGGCTGATAACCATAGTTGATCGGCTGCGCGGTCTGGAAAATGGAGCCGTTCACCACTGGCGCAGGGCCAGGAACGGGTTGGGCGGTCGTCGCACCCTGGACCAATGGTTTAGACGGGATCCAGGCACATCCGCTAAGGGTGACGGCCAGAACAGTCAGAATCGGATAACGAAACGCCGCGTTTTTTTGCATTGCCTTCATCTTCGAAAACAGGGAGCCGGTGCGGCATTCACCGCACCGGGCTGCGCCTTAGAGTTGCGTCAGTTTCTGCAGCATCTGGTCGGTCGTCGACACTGCTTTACTGTTAATTTCATACGCGCGCTGGACCTGGATCATATTCACCAGCTCTTCCGCCACGTTCACGTTCGAGGTTTCCACATAACCCTGATACAGCAGCCCTGCCCCGTTCAGCCCCGGGGTGCTCTCATTCGGCGTACCGGAGGATTGCGTTTCGGTGTAGAGGTTCTCGCCAATGCTTTCCAGACCGGTATCGTTCATGAAGGTGGTCAGGTTGAGCTGCCCCACCTGAACAGGCGCGGCCTGTCCCTGCTGGGTGACGCTCACCACGCCGTCACGCCCGATGGTGATGCTCAGGGCATTCGCCGGGATCGTGATAGCAGGCTGAACCTGGAAACCACCGGCCGTGACCAGCTGGCCGTTCTGATCGACCTGGAACGAGCCGTCACGGGTATAGGCAGAGGTCCCGTCAGGCAACTGCACCTGGAAGAAACCCTGGCCTTTAATGGCGACGTCTTTGCTGTTGTTGGTCTGAGACAGGTTGCCCTGGCTGTGCAGACGCTCGGTGGCGACCGGACGAACACCGGTACCGATCTGCAAACCTGACGGCAGCGTGGTTTGCTCAGAGGACTGCGCACCCGGCTGACGAATGGTTTGGTAAAGCAAATCTTCGAAAACAGCACGCTGACGCTTGAAACCATTGGTGCTGACGTTTGCCAGGTTGTTGGCAATCACATCCATATTGGTTTGCTGCGCGTCCAGGCCAGTTTTCGCGATCCATAAAGAACTGATCATAGGGAGTCCTGTTAACTCATAGCCAGAAGTTGGTTAGCTTTGCCCGCGTTTTCATCAACGCTGCTGATAATCTTCATCTGCATTTCAAAACGACGGGCGCTGGCGATCATGTCGGTCATGGCTTCGACCGGCTTGACGTTGCTGCCTTCCAGAACACCGGACATCACGCGAATGGTCGGGTCGGCCTGAAGCGTGGCGCCACGGGTGGCCTGAGCCGCCTGGGTCAGACGGAACATACCGTCATCACCACGCTGCACCTCTTTGCCATCCGCTTTGACCAGCTTCAGACGCCCGACGGGCGCAACGGTATTGGCCGGGTCGCCCGGGTTCAAGGCGGAGATGGTACCGTCTGCGGCGATGGTCAGCTCTGAGCCTTCCGGCACCGTCAACGGACCCGCTTCACCCATTACCGGGTGCCCCTGAATCGTCAACTGGCCCGTGGCACTGACCTGGATATTACCGTTGCGGGTATAGCCTTCGCCGCCGTCTGCCGTTTGCACGGCCAGCCAGCCGTCCTGCTGCAGAGCAACGTCCAGCGGACGGGCGGTGTAATCCATCTGCCCTGGCGTCATGTCTGCACCCGGCGTGGAGGCGGTCACCAGCGTACGCGTCGGCAGGGACAACCCTTCTACCGGCACCGCACGCAGCGCATTGAGCTGTGCGCGGAACCCCGGCGTAGAGGCGTTCGCCAGGTTGCTGGCGGTAACGGCCTGCTGATTGAGCGTCTGACTTGCCGCGCCCATCGCGGTATATATTGCGTGATCCATTGCGCTTTCCTGTTAGCCGCTTAACGCAGGTTAACCAGCGTGTTGAGGATCTGATCCTGGGTCTTGATGGTCTGCGCGTTCGACTGATAGTTACGTTGCGCGACAATCATGTTCACCAGCTCTTTACTCAGGTCGACGTTAGAGGCTTCCAGCGCACCGTTGGTCAGCGTACCGAAGTTACCGGAACCCGCGGTACCCAGCAGCGCGACGCCGGAGGACTGCGTGGCAGACCAGACGTTGTCACCTTCAGACTTCAGACCTTCGTTGTTGGCGAAGTTTGCCAGCACGATCTGGCCCAGAACCTGGGTCTGTTCGTTGGAGTAGTTACCGACCACGGTGCCGTCGTCGTTGATCTGGTAGCTCACCAGGTCGCCCGGTTTAAAACCATTCTGGCTGGTTCCAACGATGTTGTTCGCACCGGTGTTCTGCTGCATGGAGTTCGCAAAACTCATGGCGAAGGTCGCAGGCGTGGCACCAGGAATGGTCGCAGTAGTCAGGTTGATGTTGCCACCGCCGATCAGCGTACCGTTGTTGTTGAAGGTCAGCGTCGTGGCGAGAGAGGCCGTGCTGCCTGCCACGCTACCGTCCTGGGCATACACTTTCCAGGAGTTAGCCGGGGTCGCATCTTTAACGTAAAACAGGTTCATGTTGTGCGCATTACCCTGGCTGTCAAAGACGGTGACCGTACCTTTTTTGTTGTAGGTATCCGGGTTGGCCGGATCAAAGGCGGTGGTCGGTGCGGTATCGGTGGAGTTGAGGTTAATCTGCTGGGAAGCCGTGGTGGTGGCCTTCGCGGCCATCAGCGTGGTCGGGATATTGATAGGCTGTGGGTTCGCACCGGTCTGAACCGTTGATGGCGTCCCGGCAACCGGATAACCGGTTAATTGCATCCCCTGCATGTTCACCAGGTTACGGTTTTCGTCCAGCTTGAACTGGCCGTTACGGCTGTAGAACACCGAGCCGTTAGCATCGACCATACGGAAGAAACCGTTCTGGCTGATGGCAACGTCCAGGCCACGACCGGTATTGGTGGTGGTGCCGTCGGTAAAGTCCTGGGTAATGCCTGCAACTTTTACGCCCAGACCCACTTTGGAACCGGCAAACATATCTGCAAATGAAGCAGAACCGGATTTAAAACCATAGGTCGCGGAGTTGGCGATGTTGTTGCCAATGACGTCCAGGTTGGTGGCCGCAGCATTCAGGCCGCTGACCGCTTGAGAAAAGGCCATGACTTACTCCTGATAAGTGTTAAGGCTTAGATAATCTGCCGAACTTCGTCGAGTGTGGTGGTACCAGAAGTACCCAAATCCAGTTTGTTGCCATCGCTACCTTTAATGACGCCCTGGACCAGCGCAAACTGCAGCGGCTGAGCCACCAGCTGGGTAGAGCCATTGCTGGCACTGATTGCCACTTTGTAAGAACCGTTTGGCGCTTTGGTGCCGTCGGCCAGGCTGCCATCCCAGGTAAAGGTATGAACGCCCGCCTTCAGTTCGCCGATATCAATCGTGCGAACCACGGCGCCGGTAGCGTCGGTGATCGTCGCGGTGACTTTGTCGGCCGCCTGCTGCAGCTCAACGCCAAACGGCGTGGTGGTGGTGGTCGTGTTGCCTTCGGTGGTGCTGGTGCCCGCCAGGATCGTGGTGCCCGGGATCATCACCCCGTGACCAATCAGGCTCGCAGCCTGCAGGGACTGGCTGTTATCAATTTGCCCGGAAACAGAGCCGAGGGTGGTATTGAGTTTCTCAATGCCGCTGACGGTACTGATCTGCGCAAGCTGCGTGGTCAGTTCGTTGTTCTGCATGGGGTTGGTGGGATCCTGGTTCTTCAGCTGTGCCACCAGCAGCGTCAGAAAGCTGCTTTGCAGATCGGAGGCGTTACTTCCCGTCAGGGAGCTGGAACCCGTCGAACTTTTGGCGCCACTGACGCCCGAGTTCGTTGGATCATTCACATTAACGGCGATGGACATGCATGTCTCCTTTACTGGCCGAGAGTGAGGGTTTTGAGCATCATGCTCTTCACGGTATTAAGCACTTCGACGTTTGCCTGGTAGCTACGTGAGGCGGACATGGAGTTCACCATCTCCCCCACCACATCCACGTTTGGCATTTTCACGTAGCCATTCGCATCCGCCAGCGGGTTGCCGGGCTCATATACCAGCTTGTCCGGTGCCTGGCTTTCCACCACGTCAGAGACTTTCACCCCGCCCGTCGCCGCGCCTGGTGCAGCATCCACCTGGAACACCACCTGCTTTGCACGATAAGGCTGTCCGTCAGGTCCGGTCACGCTGTCGGCGTTCGCCAGGTTACTGGCAGCCACGTTCAGGCGCTTGGACTGCGCGGTTAACGCCGAGCCGGCGATATCGAAAATATTCAGCAAGGCCATTTATCCGTTGCCCCCCTGCAGGACGTTCATCATGCCTTTGATCTGTCCGCCGAGTACGGTCAGGCCCATCTGGTATTTCAGGCTGTTATCGGCAAACTGCGTACGCTCCCGGTCCATATCCACGGTGTTACCGTCGAGTGAAGGCTGGTCGGGAATGCGATAAAGTAAATCGGTCGTGGGCGCCGTCATCGCCTGAGCAGGAATATGGCGTGAGGAGGTCAGAGCGAGCGCGACACCGCTCCCTTCTGCACGTCCACGCTCCATCACTTTTTTAAGCTCACTGGAAAAATCAATATCGCGCGCCTGATACCCTGGCGTATCGGCGTTGGCAATATTGGCGGCTAAAATCTCCTGCCGCTGGGCGCGTAAATTGAGCGCTTCCTGCTGAAAACGTAACGCGGCGTCGAGTTTATCGAGCATGTCTCCTCCGCTGATGGCAAAATTTCAGTTCACAGCTTAAATCTCACCCCGTCACCCCTATCGACGGAATAAGCGCAAAATGCGTCGCTATTTATTCCGTTGATGCAAAACCACTGCAGGTAGAATCCTCTCAATTCGGGTAACGGTGGAATGTGCAATGCAAACGTTAAAACGCGGCCTGGTGGCTACGGCCCTGCTTTTCAGCCCCCTGGTACAGGCTGAAGTACAGGATCAACTGACGGCTTTCTTTGCTCAGCAACTGGCGGGCTTTAGCGATGAAGTCAACGTCACCGTGCGCACGCCACCTAATCTCTATCCCTCCTGTGAGCAGCCGTCGTTCAGCGTAACGGGCACCACAAAACTGTGGGGGAACGTGAACGTGCTGGCGCGCTGTCCGGGTGAAAAACGCTATTTACAGGTTGCGGTACAGGCGACGGGCAATTATGTTGTGGCCGCCGTTCCCATTGCTCGCGGCAGCATGTTGCACGCCAGCAGTGTGACTCTGAAACGCGGTCGTCTGGATCAGCTTCCGCCGCGCACCATGCTTGACATTAACCAGGCACAGGATGCCGTCAGCCTGCGTGATGTCGCGCCAGGCCAGCCGATACAGCTCTCCATGCTGCGTCAGGCATGGCGGGTTAAAGCGGGTCAGCAGGTGATGGTGGTGGCCAACGGCGATGGTTTTCAGATAAACAGTGAAGGGAAGGCATTAAACAATGCCGCGGTGGCGCAAAATGCCCGCGTCAGGATGTCCTCAGGCCAGGTGGTTAGCGGAACCGTCGATTCTGATGGGAATATTCTGATTAACCTATAATCTTTTTAAAGAAATCGCTGCGACTGCCGATAAATAATCAACTAATGATGATGTCAGGCGCCAACGCCGCGAACCCTCGATGAGGACAACACTATGAGCATTGATCGTACATCAGCCCTGAAGCCGGTAAGCGCTGTACAGCCTCGCGAAACGAATGACGCCACGCCGCAGAAAACGCGTGTGGAAAAACCGTCAACGTCCAACAGCACCAGCGTCACCCTGAGCGATGCTCAGGCAAAACTGATGCAGCCAGGCAGCAGCGATATCAATATGGAACGCGTGGAAGCGCTGAAAACGGCTATTCGTAATGGTGAGCTGAAGATGGATACCAGCAAAATTGCTGACGCCCTGATTCAGGAAGCACAGAGTTTCTTACAGAGTAACTAACCGTATGAGTCGACTGTCAGAAATACTGGATCAAATGACGGTTGTCCTGAACGACCTGAAAACGGTCATGGACGCGGAGCAACAGCACCTCTCTTCCGGTCAGATCAACGGCAGCGCGTTGCAGCGTATTACGGAAGATAAAAGTTCGCTTCTGGCGACGCTGGATTATCTGGAACAACAGCGTCGCGCTGAGCAAGATCCTAAGCGCAGTGCGAATGACGATATTGTAGAACGCTGGCAGACCATTACAGAAAAAACCCAGCATCTGCGCCATCTTAATCAGCACAACGGTTGGCTGCTGGAAGGCCAGATTGAGCGTAATCAGCAAGCGCTTGAGGTGTTAAAGCCGCATAAAGAGCCCGGGCTGTACGGTGCGGATGGTCAAACATCAACGGCACGTGTCACGGGCGGGAAAAAGATTTCGATTTGAAGCCCAGGCGACAAATCAGGCAGCGGGGAGCACCCTAAGGTGAACTCCCCTTTTGGCGTTTATGCGGTACGGCGGGCAAACTCTTTCACTTTGAAGCCCAGCACCGCGAGCGTCGCAAAGTAGGCCACAACCCCAACCCCCACAACGGCCATCAGCCGCATCAGACGGTAAAGCATGGTGCCCTGCGACCATTCCGGCATGACATGCAGCATGCCAAGCAACGCCGCAGCCATAACCAGCACCGCAACGATCAGACGCACAAAGAAGCTTTTCCAGCCCGGTTGCGGCGTGAAGATATCCTGCTTACGCAACTGCCAGTACAACAGCCCGGCGTTGAGACAGGCCGCAAGACCAATAGACAAGGCCAGACCGGCGTGCTTCAGCGGGCCAATAAAGGCCAGGTTCATCAGCTGAGTCATAATCAGCGTCACAATGGCAATTTTCACCGGCGTTTTGATGTCCTGGCGCGAGTAGAACCCTGGTGCCAGCACTTTAACGACGATCAGCCCCATCAGCCCCACCGAATAGGCAATCAGCGCCTGCTGCGTCATTGACGCGTCAAAAGCGGTGAATTTGCCGTACTGGAACAGGGAAACGGTCAGCGGCTGCGCGAGGATCCCCAGCGCTACCGCACTCGGCAGCGCCAGCAGGAAGCAGAGACGCAGCCCCCAGTCCATCAGACGGCAATATTCGTCATGGTTTCCGCTGGCAAAACTTTTCGACAGCGACGGCAGGAGAATGGTCCCCAGCGCCACCCCCAACACCCCGGAGGGAAACTCCATCAAACGGTCCGCGTAGTACATCCACGAAACGGAACCGGATTTGAGGAAAGAGGCGAAGATAGTGTTGATGATAAGCGAGATCTGGCTAACCGAAACCCCGAGAATGGCAGGCCCCATCTGCTTAATCACGCGCATCGCACCGGCGTCACGGAAATTAATTCGCGGCAGAACCAGCATGCCGATTTTCTTCAGATGCGGCAGCTGATACGCCAGTTGCAGCACGCCACCTGCCGTCACCGCCCAGGCCAGCGCCAGCACCGGCGGGTTGAAATGGGGCGCGGCGAATAGCGCAAAGCCAATCATGCTGATGTTAAGGAAGGTTGGCGCAAAGGCCGGAACGGAAAAACGGTTCCAGGTATTGAGGATTGCCCCCACCAGCGAGGCCAGGGAGATCAGCAGGATATAAGGAAAGGTAATACGCAGCAGTTGAGTGGTCAGGGCAAATTTATCTGCCGAGTCCGCAAAGCCGGGTGCCGTCACCATAATCACCCAGGGCGCAGCCAGCATCCCGAGTACCGTTACGATCGCCAGGGCCAGCGTCAGGAGGCCTGAAACGTAAGCGACAAACACGCGCGTGGCGTCTTCACCCTGCTTGCTTTTATATTCCGCCAGGATAGGAACGAATGCCTGGGAAAATGCCCCCTCGGCAAAAATGCGACGCAATAAATTCGGCAATTTGAACGCGACGAAAAAGGCGTCCGTTGCCATCCCTGCACCAAATACTCTTGCCACAATCGCATCGCGCGCAAAACCCAGCACGCGGGAAAACATGGTCATCGAGCTGACTGCCGCCAGCGATTTTAATAAGTTCATTAATGAGAATTCCCACAACCCTACGGATTTCCAGGACGGGTAAGCGAAAGCGCCACCCATTGAAACCAACAAACGGCGCTTAGTCTACCCGGATTTAAGGGAATTACTATCGGCAGATGTTACAGAGAATTATTCGCTCATGGCCTCTCGCCAGAGCCGCTCAACAATGCGTTGTGCCATGATGGCCTGCTCACCGGATGTTTCCGGAACCGTCTGATTTTGCACACAGGTGATAAAGTGGCGGGCGCATCCGTCAAAGCCGCGCTGCTCGAGGGTGCTTTGCCAGCCAGGCGCCGGTAGCGTGACCACGCCGCTGCCTTTCTCTTCGCGCCATTCGCGCATGTCGGTAATGTCATACAGGGCACCATCCGTGACCGCCTGCACAGACTCCCGCTGACTGCCGGCCCGGCGATGCATGCTGGTGGTGACCTGCAGATGCTCAAGAGCAAAATGGTGCTCAGCGTAAACCATCTGGCCCTGATCGTTGGTCAACAGGGTGCCGCTTTTAAGCTGGGCTTGCCCGTTGGTTAGCCAGAGCGCCGTATCTACTACGTGCAGGTAATCATCCAGAAGGGTAAAGCGCAGATCGTTCGGTCCAACGCTGTCGGTACGATGCTTGTCCATTCTCAGGGACGCGAGCCCACCAGACCGGGCCTTCAACTGCTGGTAAAGCGGCGCAAAACGGCGGTTGAAACCCACCATCAGCGTCAGTTTTTTGCGTGCAGCGAGTTCAATCAGCCGTTCGGCATCCTGAATGTTTTCCGCCAGGGGTTTATCCACACAAACGTGGACCCCGGCATTCAGTAATTCGCTGACCACCTGATAATGGGTGGCGGTAGAGGTGTGCACAAAGACCGCATCGCAGTCGCGCGCCAGATCCTGAAGCGATGCCGCATACGGCATGCGCCAGGTTTCGCAGATCCGCTCGGCCTTCTCGCGGGTAGGTGACCACGCCCCTTGCAGCGTCCAGTCCGTCGCGGCCCCCAGAACAGGCAGCCAGGCCTTTTGCGCAATACCGCCCAGCCCTACCACGCCAACGCGTAATTTTTTCACCGTCAGTCTCCTAAATGTGCCAGCAATGCATCCAGGCGTTGTTTCAGCCCGGCCACCTCTTCCTCCAGCGCCTCTACGCGTGCTGCGAGGCTGTCATGCGCGGCGGGGGCAGCCGAATCTGCTAACACCGTTGACGTATCAACCTCACCGCTAAACAGGTGCATATAGCGGCTTTCACGTTTCCCCGGCTCGCGCGCCAGACGTACCACATAAGGGCCATCCTCGCGGGTGGCAAGCCCATCCAGGGTCTGCTCAACCTCCTGCATATCGGCGAACTCATGCATGCGGGAGGCCCGGGTGCGCAGTTCACCGGGTGTTTGCGCGCCGCGCAGTAACAGCGTGGTGATCACCGCCACCTCGGCGGCACTCAGCTTCAGATCGCCGAACTCAGAATTGCAAAACCGCTGCTCGTACTTGGTCACGCGGTTACCGAAACCGCTGACCGTGCGCAGGTAATGGCGTTTAACCAGCTCATCGAGAATATCCTGCACCTCATGTTCGCCGAGATTCATCACCGGCTCACGGTTGGTTTTCTGGTTACACGCCATCGTCACGGCATTGACGGAGAGCGGATACTGTTCCGGCGTGGTGACCTGTTTTTCCAGCAGGCAGCCAATCACACGCGCTTCTGTTGCGCTTAACTGATATTTCATCTCTTCTCCTTAGCGGCCTGCCGTCCAGTCCCGGGTGGTTAATGCTGTCAGTACGTGGTCGCGCCACTCTCCGTCTATCAGCAGATAATCTTTGGCGTACCCCTCTTTCTCAAACCCCAACCGCGCGAGCAAATTACCGCTGCGCTGATTGTGTGGCATGTAGTTCGCCATAATGCGATGGATATGTTGAGTGCGCTGCATATAACGGATCGCCACCGTTAGCGCCTCATACATCAGCCCCTGCCCTTGCCATTTCTGGCCGATGGAGTAGCCGAGGTAGCAGGCGTGAAACGATCCGCGCACCACGTTGGAAAAGTTGGCAATACCGATGATCTCTTTTTCCTCCGGATCCAGCAGCGCGAAATAGAACGCGCTTCCCTGCTTGTGGAATTCTGCAATCATGCTGAGGCGCGCCTGCCAGCCGGAAGGGTAGCAGTGGCTCTCATCCCGAACGGGTTCCCAGGGTTTTAAAAACTGGCGATTCTCGGCGTAATAATCCGCCAGACGCCAGGCATCACGCTCGTGCACCAGACGAACAACCAGCCTGTCCGTTGTCAGACGCACTTTTGGCACATTACTGCGATAGCCAAACATCGATACCACTCCTTCCCGTCACTTCTGCTTACCCATTAGCTTTACTATACCTGCGCCTGTGCCGTCTGTGAAAACAGTGACATACCATTTTGACCTCTTTTCACATTTTTCGATGAGAACTCTCTATCAAAGCGCTCTTTTGATAAAAAAATATTGTCACGCGCGGGGGTGGGAAAAAACGTGGCGACACCGCAGAATGTTAGCGTGCTCACCATCCTGTTTTCCCTGGAGGGAAAATGTCCCGCGTATCACAGGCCAGGAGCCTGGGTAAATATTTCCTGCTAGTCGATAACATGCTGGTCGTGCTCGGCTTTTTTGTTGTGTTTCCCCTCATCTCGATCCGCTTTGTCGATCAAATGGGCTGGGCGGCACTGATGGTCGGTATCGCGCTCGGGTTACGCCAGTTTGTCCAGCAGGGTCTGGGCGTGTTTGGTGGCGCCATCGCTGACCGCTTTGGTGCCAAACCGATGATCGTGACGGGCATGCTGCTACGCGCGGCAGGCTTCGCCACCATGGCAATTGCCCAGGAGCCGTGGCTGCTGTGGTTTTCCTGCTTCCTCTCCGGTATCGGTGGCACCCTGTTTGACCCGCCGCGCACCGCGCTGGTGGTTAAACTCATTCGTCCGCATCACCGGGGACGCTTCTTCTCAATTCTGATGATGCAGGACAGTGCCGGGGCGGTAATTGGCGCCCTGCTGGGAAGCTGGCTGTTGCAGTACGACTTTCGTCTGGTCTGCGCGGCGGGTGCGCTGCTCTTTATTCTGTGTGCGCTCTTTAATGCCCTGTTTCTGCCGGCATGGAAACTGTCGACGGTCAAAGCCCCGGTACGTGAAGGTCTTGGCCGCGTGCTGCGAGACAAACGCTTTGTTACGTACGTGCTGACCCTGACGGGGTATTACATGCTGGCCGTTCAGGTCATGCTGATGCTGCCGATCATGGTAAACGACATTGCGGGCACCCCGGCCGCCGTAAAATGGATGTACGCCATAGAAGCCTGCCTCTCTCTGACCCTGCTCTACCCGATCGCCCGCTGGAGCGAACGGCGTTTTCGCCTGGAGCATCGCCTGATGGCAGGGCTGTTATTGATGACGCTCAGCATGATGCCCATCGGGCTGGTGAACTCGCTCCAGCAGCTGTTTACGCTGATTTGCACCTTCTATATCGGCTCCATTATTGCCGAACCGGCTCGTGAAACGCTGAGCGCCTCGCTTGCCGACGCGCGCGCTCGCGGCAGCTATATGGGGTTCAGCCGCCTGGGGCTGGCCTTTGGCGGTGCATTGGGTTACGCCGGCGGCGGCTGGCTGTTCGATGCCGGAAAAGCCCTAAGCCAGCCGGAACTGCCCTGGGTCATGCTCGGCGTGGTCGGCTTTATGACGCTCCTTGCGCTGTGGTGGCAATTCAGCCAGAAGCGCAGCGCGAGCGGCATGCTCGAACCTGGGGCATAATATTCCCTGCGGCGGGGCCTCTCCCGCCGCCATTATCAGTTTTTTCTGCTGGTTTCCGCTATTTCACCCTGACATACTGGCGTAACAGGACAGTAGCGCCGATTTTTCGTTGAGGAACACTATGAAAAAAATTGTCATTGCCGCCGCATTCATTGTCAGCGGCCTGCTGGTAGGTTGTAACCAGCTTACGCAATACACCGTCAGTGAGCAGGAAATTAATCAGGCGCTGGAAAAACATAATAACTTTTCAAAAGACATTGGTGTGCCGGGGCTTGCCGATGCGCATATCGTCCTCAGCAACCTCACCAGCCAGATTGGGCGCGAAGAGCCGAATAAAGTCACTCTCGCCGGGGATGCCAATCTCGATATGACCTCTCTCTTCGGTAACCAGAAAGCCAACATTAAGCTGAAGCTCAAGGCGCTGCCGGTCTTTAACAAAGAGAAAGGGGCCATTTTCCTGCAGGAGATGGAAGTGGTAGATGCGGACGTCACGCCGGACAAGATGAAACCGGTGATGCAGACCCTGATGCCCTACCTGAACCAGTCCCTGCGCAACTACTTTAACCAGCAGCCGGCCTATGTCTTAAGTGAAGACAAGAGCAAGGGTGAGGCGCTGGCGAAAAAATATGCCAAAGGCATCGAGGTGAAACCGGGAGAGATCGTTATTCCATTCACCGATTAACCTGAAGGGGCGCAAAAGCGCCCTTTTTTTTACGGAAAAGTGTGCAAACGAAAACGTTTCCGCTTATGATTTGTGTCCGGCAAAAACAGCCATCCTAATGACTGATTCCTGACAAGCCGGAGCTTCCATGACTGCACAACCCCAGGTTCTTAAAATCCGCCGCCCTGACGACTGGCATATCCATCTGCGTGATGGCGATATGCTGAAAACCGTCGTACCGTATACCAGCGAAATTTATGGCCGCGCGATTGTCATGCCTAACCTGGTTCCACCAGTCACCACCGTTGATGCCGCTATGGCTTATCGCCAGCGAATTCTTGATGCCGTGCCGGCAGGACATGATTTCACTCCGCTGATGACCTGCTATCTGACCGACACCCTCGATCCGAATGAAGTGGAACGCGGCTTTAACGAAGGCGTGTTCACCGCGGCGAAACTCTACCCGGCTAACGCTACCACCAACTCCAGCCACGGTGTCACCAGTATTGACGCCATCATGCCGGTTCTGGAGCGCATGCAAAAACTGGGCATGCCGCTGCTGGTACACGGTGAAGTGACCCACGCCGACATTGATATCTTCGACCGTGAAGCCCGCTTTATCGAAACCGTAATGGAGCCGCTACGCCAGCGTCTTCCTGCGCTTAAAGTGGTGTTTGAACACATCACCACCAAAGATGCCGCAGAGTATGTCCGCGATGGCAATGAACTGATTGCCGCCACCATCACGCCGCAGCATCTGATGTTTAACCGCAACCACATGCTGGTTGGCGGCGTTCGTCCGCATCTCTATTGCCTGCCCATTCTGAAGCGTAACGTTCATCAGCAGGCGCTGCGTGAACTCGTTGCCAGCGGTTTCTCCCGCGCCTTCCTCGGCACGGACTCCGCGCCTCATGCACGCCACCGCAAAGAGGCCAGCTGCGGTTGCGCAGGCTGCTTTAATGCCCCTACCGCACTCGCCAGCTACGCCACCGTGTTTGAAGAGATGAATGCCCTGCAACATTTCGAAGCGTTCTGCTCGCTCAATGGACCACGCTTCTACGGGCTGCCGGTCAACGAAACGTTCATTGAACTGGAGCGTAAAGAGAGCCGCGTAGACGAGGCCATTCCGCTGACGGATGACACGCTCATCCCATTCCTTGCCGGTGAAACCGTCAACTGGACGGTAAAACGCTAAAAAAACAGTGCCCCTTGTTGTCAAACCTACAATATACCTGTATAAATAAACAGTATATTACACAGGGGGCATTTATGCGTATTGAAGTCACCATAGCCAAAACAACCGTTCTGCCTGCTGGCGCGCTTGATGCGCTGGCCGGTGAATTATCCCGCCGTATTAACAGTACTTTCCCTGACAACGCTGGTGCCGTAACGGTTCGTTATGCGGCGGCAAACAACCTCTCCGTCATTGGCGGCGCGAAAGAAGATAAAGACCGTATCAGCGAAATCCTGCAGGAAACCTGGGAAAGCGCCGACGACTGGTTCATCACAGATTAATCTTGCTCCCTCATTGTTCTTTTTTGCCGGGTCGCCCCGGCTTTTTTTCGTCTGAAATCCGGTTCGTTCAAATTAATTCGGCAACAAATTTAAAAATCGTGAACAAGGTGGTGTTTTATTGTTCGAACAATCCTAAAAAGCAGAAAAATGTGTTGCCAACTGTTTATTTTTCCCTTGCGAACCCTTATTACTTGTATACTGAAGATGCTTTCAGAAAAACATGCATTGAACCTCGGAGCCGTTGTCTTCTAACACGCATTAAGGGGGTTATAATGGAAAAGAATAGCGAAGTCATCCAGACCCATCCGCTTGTTGGCTGGGATATCAGTACCGTAGATAGCTACGATGCGCTGATGCTGCGTTTGCACTACCAGACCCCGAATCAACTCAACCGTGAAGAAGCGGAAGTTGGACAGACGCTGTGGCTTACAACAGACGTCGCCCGTCAGTTTATTTCTATTTTAGAGGCAGGTATTGCCAAAATAGAATCTGGCGACTATCAGGAAAATGAGTATAAACGGCACTAGGTTTATACCTATTCTTCGCTCAACAGGCACCCTCCGGGTGCCTTATTTATTTCTCCCTTGTGTCAGCCCGCATAGTTAATTACTCTGCTAACAAAGCGTGAGTTCGAGAGATGGATATGAGATACGACTTAATCATTATTGGTAGCGGATCCGTGGGGTCTGCCGCCGGTTATTACGCAACGCAAGCGGGTCTGAAGGTCCTGATGATCGATGCCCATCGTCCTCCCCATGCAGAGGGCAGCCATCATGGCGACACCCGGCTTATTCGCCACGCCTATGGTGAAGGCGAGCGCTATGTTCCGCTGGTGCTTCGCGCCCAGACGCTATGGGATGAACTGGCGAAGCTGACGGAAGAACGCATTTTCGAACGCACGGGCATCATCAACCTGGGCCCTGCCCGCTCTGATTTTCTGGCCAACGTTGAGCAGAGTGCGAAAGCGTTTAATCTTGATGTGGAGAAGCTGGACGCGGCAGGCATCATGGCCCGTTGGCCAGAGATTGCCGTCCCGGACGATTATATCGGCCTGTTTGAAGCCAACTCCGGGGTCTTACACAGTGAAACGGCCATCAAAACCTGGATCGATCTTGCGGAAAAAGCGGGCTGCGCTCAGCTCTTCAACTGTCCGGTGGAATCCCTCACTCATCACGCTGACGGCGTTACGGTCACCACTGCGGACGGAGAATATTCAGCGTCCCGTCTGCTGATTAGCGCAGGCACCTGGGTCACCCGTCTGCTGCCCGATCTGCCTGTTCAGCCGGTGCGCAAGGTCTTCTCCTGGTTCCAGTCGGATGGCCGTTACAGTGCACAGAATAAATTCCCGGCATTTACCGGGGAGTTACCGAACGGCGATCAGTTTTACGGCTTCCCGTCTGAGAAAGACGCGCTCAAAATCGGAAAACACAATGGCGGGCAGGCGATCTCCTCCCCTGAAGAGCGTAAACCGTTCGGCGCATACCCACAGGATGGCTCCGAAGCGTTTACCTTCCTGCGCAATATCCTGCCGGGCGTAGGCGGCTTACTGTATGGTGCTGCCTGCACCTACGACAACACGCCGGACGAAGACTTCATCATTGACACCCTGCCGGGGCATGACAACACGCTACTCATCACCGGCCTCAGCGGTCATGGCTTTAAGTTCGCCTCCGTGCTGGGCGAAATCGCTGCGCAGTTTGCCCAGGGGATCGCACCGCAGTTTGATCTCACCCCCTTCTCACTTTCGCGTTTTAGCAGATAATCCGCCGCGGGTTTCGGACGTCCGGAACCCGTTTTCCAGACAGAAAACGGGACATTATGCGCAGGATCGTTGGCTTTCTTATCAATAACATTCGTGAGCATTTTATGCTCTATATTTTATTATGGGTGCTGCTGGCACTCATCGATATTATTTACATTGTATTTTACTGAAAAGTGAAGCTGACAATTACTGACATTACTTTAGATTAGCTTAATCTTTTGCTTGCTGCTTATTCCGCCTTGGACGAAGCGATTGAATTACATTTGCGGATCATTTTCAAAACTGCTGAAATAAATAAAATAAAAATCTATATTCAATTATTTCAGTTGCAATATCATTTATTCCCGTTCATTTTTACTATTCTGTTTTTCTTCGAATGGTCATTCTGATGCAATTGCGTAACTCCTCTCAGCGCTACGGAATAATATCCATGTGTTTACACTGGATAGTTGCTCTTACCG
Organism: Enterobacter cloacae complex sp. IR5384; assembly: GCF_049237265.1. Lineage (NCBI taxonomy): Bacteria > Pseudomonadati > Pseudomonadota > Gammaproteobacteria > Enterobacterales > Enterobacteriaceae > Enterobacter > Enterobacter cloacae complex sp. IR5384. The sequence goes on from NZ_JBMKHJ010000001.1 coordinate 67,885, forward strand.
TTTATGCAATGTTCGGACTGGGTCTGTGGATGGTGACGCTCAGTTATTACGACGGCTGGTATCACCAGGCACCAGAACTGCATAAAAGCATCGGCATCCTGCTGATGATGACGTTGGTTATTCGCGTGATCTGGCGTCACATTTCCCCGCCGCCCGCCGCGCCCAAAACCCACAGTAAATTAACGCGTGTCAGCGCGGTTGCCGCGCACGTTACGCTCTATATCCTGCTGTTCGCCATTCTGATTAGCGGGTATCTCATTTCCACTGCAGACGGCAAGCCGATTAACGTCTTTGGCCTGTTTGAGGTTCCGGCCACGCTCTCTGACGCAGGGGTTCAGGCCGACACCGCAGGCGTGGTGCATCTCTGGCTCGCGTGGAGCGTGGTGATCCTGTCTGTCCTGCACGGGCTTGCCGCCCTTAAACACCATTTCATCGATAAAGACGATACGTTAAAGCGCATGCTTGGCCGTTCGTCAGTTGACTCTGGAGCATAAAATGAAAAAACACCTGCTGGGTATCGCATTAGGTTCTCTGTTATTCACCACCGGTTCTGCCGTGGCGGCTGATTATAAAATTGATAAAGAAGGCCAGCATGCTTTCGTCAATTTCCGTATTCAGCACCTCGGTTATAGCTGGCTGTACGGTACCTTTAAAGATTTTGACGGCACATTCACCTTTGACGATAAAAATCCTGCCGCCGATAAGGTCAATGTGACCATTAATACGAATAGCGTCGACACCAACCATGCAGAGCGCGATAAACATTTGCGTAGTGCGGAATTCCTGAATGTATCAAAATTCCCACAGGCGACCTTTACGTCGACCGAGGTGAAGAAAGAAGGTGAGAAGCTGAATATTACCGGTAATCTGACGCTCAATGGCGTCACGAAACCGGTGACCCTGGAAGCCAAATTACTCGGCCAGGGTGACGATCCGTGGGGTGGCAAACGTGCAGGTTTTGAAGCCGCAGGAAAAATTCATCTGAAAGATTTTAATATCACCACGGATTTGGGTCCGGCGTCTCAGGACGTAGAGCTGATAATTTCCGTTGAAGGTGTTCAGCAGAAGGCATAATAAACACGCCCGGCAGGGTTTGACGTTGCCGGGCGTCATTATCATTCCGGGTCAGGAATACCCAGTTTGGTATTCAGGCGGCCACGGGATTTATTAAAAATCTTATTGCCGTTTTCACGTCCCGCACGACGGCGGCGCTGCTCCTCTTCCGGCAGCATGCTCTCTTCACTGCACAGTTCGCTACAGCAGCCGTTAAATTTCTCTGCGCACGCCGGGCACTGAATAAACAGCAGATGACAACCGTCATTTTTGCAGTTGGTGTGAGTATCGCACGGTGCGCCGCACTGGTGGCAATGGGCAATAACGTCTTCTGAAATACGCTCACCCATTCGCTCGTCAAAGACAAAGTTTTTACCGATAAAACGCACCGGTAACCCCTGCTCACGGGCACGGCGGGCATACTCGATGATACCGCCTTCGATATGCCAGACCTTATTAAATCCGTTATGTTTCATCCACGCGCTGGCTTTTTCGCAGCGAATACCGCCGGTGCAGTACATAACGATTTTCTTATCTTTATGTTCCTGCATCATCTCAACCGCTTTCGGCAGTTGCTCGCGGAAGGTGTCGGCCGGGATTTCCATTGCGTTCTCGAAATGGCCCACTTCATATTCGTAGTGGTTACGCATATCGATGAATACCGCGTCCGGGTCATCAAGCATCGCATTGACTTCCGCCGCCTTCAGGTATTCCCCCACGTCGGCCGGGTTGAAGGCCGGGTCGTCAATGCCGTCTGCCACGATACGCTCACGCACTTTCATACGCAGCACCCAGAATGATTTACCGTCATCGTCCAGGGCGATGTTCAGGCGTAAGCCGTTCAGCGCCGGATCGAAGCCGTAAAGAAAATCGCGGAAGGCGCTTACGTTGCTTTCCGGGATGCTGATCTGGGCGTTGATACCTTCACGCGCCAGATAGACGCGCCCAAAGACGTTCAGCGCGGTGAAGGCTTTATAGAGCTCATCGCGGGTCGCTTGCGGATCGTTGATCGTGAAGTATTTATAGAATGAGATGGTCGTGCGCGGTTCGGTTTCAGCCAACATACGCGCTTTCAACATCTCATTCGATACGCGGTTGTGTAACACTGGCATGGTGTACAAGTCCTGCAATCGTTATTGAGAAAGGAAAATCGGTCGGCATCATATAGCAAACAATAACAATTTACATCCACACAATTTACGCTACATTTCTGTCAGCCTGAACTATGCGTCATAACATTTGCTGCATTAGCGCGCGTTTCGACATCAGACATTTTGGCTATGTAGTAAAAAATGAGACACTAAGACCTTCAGGACGTTAGAAAACAGGACCGACATGACCCAATTACCGAAATTTACCGTCACCCTTTTGCATCCTCGCTATTGGTTGACCTGGCTTGGCATTGGCTTTTTATGGCTTCTGGTCCAACTCCCCTACCCGGTTATTTTCCGTCTGGGAAAAAACCTGGGTCGTCTTGCGCAAATGTTTATGAAGCGTCGCGCCAGAATCGCCTACCGCAACCTTGAACTGTGCTTCCCGGACATGAGCGAGGCTGAACGTCATGACATGGTGACCAGGAATTTCGAGTCTGTCGGCATGGGGCTGATGGAAACAGGAATGGCGTGGTTCTGGCCGGACAAACGCATGGCACGCTGGAGCGTCGTTGCCGGTACGGGGATGGAGCCGGTACATTCGCTGCAGGCGAATCAGACGGGCGTGCTGCTGATTGGCGTACACTTTCTGACCCTGGAAATCGGCGCCCGTATGTTCGGTATGCAGGCGCCCGGCATTGGGGTTTATCGTCCAAACGACAACCCGGTTATTGATCTGATCCAGACCAATGGCCGTATGCGGTCCAACAAAAGCATGATCGACCGTAAGGATCTGAAGGGTATGATCCGCGCCCTCAAATCAGGTGAAGTAGTCTGGTATGCCCCCGATCACGACTACGGCCCGCAATCCAGCGTATTTGTTCCGTTCTTTGCCGTTGAAGAGGCGGCCACCACCACGGGCACCTGGATGCTGGCACGCATGTCCAAAGCCGCCATCGTCCCTTTTGTTCCGCGCCGCAAACCGGATGGTTCGGGTTACGAATTGATTATGCTGGAGCCCGAACTGGCGCCTCCACTGGATGATGCTGAAACCACCGCACGCTGGATGAACGGCATTGTCGAGAAATGCATTATGCTCGCACCGGAGCAGTACATGTGGCTGCACCGCCGCTTTAAAACGCGGCCAGAAGGTACGCCGTCCCGCTATTAATTCCCCCTGCGGCCCTTTGGGCCGCTCCCTGTTTTAGCTTTAAAAGCTCTCCCTCATTGCGGCAATCATAACCCAGGCGCATAATTAGCAGGCTTATTACTTCATGCCTTACGGTGCGCTGCACCTCATTATGCGGATTGTTATGTCACCCTCAGATGCCCCCATAAACTGGAAACGTAACCTTACGGTTGCCTGGCTTGGCTGTTTTCTTACCGGCGCGGCGTTTAGCCTCGTGATGCCCTTTCTGCCCCTGTACGTTGAACAACTGGGCGTGACGGGCCACAGTGCGCTCAATATGTGGTCTGGTCTGGTGTTCAGCATCACTTTCCTCTTCTCCGCCATTGCTTCGCCGTTCTGGGGCGGCCTTGCCGACCGTAAAGGGCGTAAAATCATGCTGCTGCGCTCGGCGCTGGGAATGGCCATCATCATGGCGTTAATGGGTGTGGCGCAGAACGTCTGGCAGTTTCTGATTTTGCGCGCGCTACTTGGCCTGCTGGGAGGATTTATTCCCAACGCGAATGCGCTGATCGCCACTCAGATCCCGCGTCATAAAAGCGGCTGGGCGCTAGGGACGCTCTCAACCGGAGGCGTCAGCGGCGCCTTGCTGGGGCCTCTGGCGGGCGGCTTGCTGGCGGACAGCTATGGCCTGCGGCCGGTGTTTTTCATTACTGCCAGCGTGTTGTTCCTCTGCTTTATCGTTACGCTGATCTGCATTCGTGAAAACTTCACCCCCGTCGCCAAAAAAGAGATGCTCCACGCACGGGATGTGCTGGCTTCACTCAAAAACCCCAGACTGGTACTGAGCCTGTTCGTGACGACCCTGATTATTCAGGTCGCGACCGGTTCGATTGCCCCTATTCTGACGCTGTACGTTCGCGATCTGGCAGGTAACGTGAGCAACATTGCGTTTATCAGCGGGTTGATTGCATCCGTACCCGGCGTGGCGGCGCTGCTTAGCGCCCCGAGGTTAGGGAAACTGGGAGACCGCGTCGGCCCGGAAAAGATCCTGATTTGTGCGCTGGTGATCTCCGTGCTGCTGCTCATTCCCATGTCGATGGTGCAATCACCCTGGCAGCTGGGCGTTCTGCGCTTTTTGCTGGGTGCCGCCGACGGGGCGTTACTGCCCGCCGTTCAGACCCTGCTGGTTTACAACTCTACGAACCAGATCGCCGGGCGTATCTTCAGCTACAACCAGTCATTTCGCGACATCGGCAACGTTACCGGCCCGCTGGTGGGGGCCGGGATCTCCGCCAGCTTCGGTTTTCGCGCCGTGTTTATCGTCACGGCGGGCGTAGTACTGTTTAATGCGGTTTACTCGTGGTTCAGTTTATCCCGGACATTACGGCCGGTGGCGGAATAAGACAAATACGTGACGGCTTATTTTCGCATTCATACTTGCAGAATCAGATATTCAGCTATTCTTTCCCTGAAACCTTCTGGAAAACAGGGAGACACCAATGACCATGTACGCCACGCTGGAAGAAGCTATTGATGCCGCTCGTGAAGAGTTCCTCGCCGATAACCCCGGCGTTGATGAAGAAGATGCGGACGTGCAACAACTCAACATCCAAAAGTATGTCCTTCAGGACGGAGATATTATGTGGCAGGCCGAATTCTTTGCTGACGAAGGTGAAGAAGGCGAATGTTTGCCGATCCTGAGCGGTGAAGGAGCTCAGGCCGTCTTTGATGGTGACTATGACGAAATTGAGTTGCGTCAGGAGTGGCTGGAAGAGAACACCCTGCACGAGTGGGATGAGGGTGAATTTCAGCTCGAGCCACCGCTAGATACGGAAGAAGGTCAAACCGCAGCTGACGAATGGGACGAGCGTTAATTCCCGCTACTCATAAGGGCCGTGGCTGGCATCGATGGGCAACAACAGCGTATCGAAAATCAGCGAGAACGGCAGATCGAGTACCGTCAGGTAGCGCCATGCGGAATCCCGGACATCCCATTTCACGCCCGGATAGTACTGATTCCCGTGGCCCTGCCCCGGAATGGTGCGACTGATGATGCTGCCGCAGCCGCTCAGCAGACATGCCATCATGACGACGATGATTATTTTCATCCGTTACCTCTAAAAAAATACCGGCGTTTAAGCCGGTATTTTATCTGGCGGGTGGCACATTGCTTACCCGCCCTACGTTGCCACTTACTTCGCCTTCAGCGCCAGCGGGTTAAGCTTCAGATCGTTGTAGTAGTTCACCCACGAGGAGTAGCGCTCCGGGGAAGACCACACACGGTAGTGCAGACGCGACATAGTCACCGGATCGCTTAACAGCACCAGACGGCGGTCGCGGTTAAGTTTCTCTGGCGTCTCGTTCAGCGCCTGTTCAACGTGACGATCGCGGGCAATCTCCAGCACCTTACTGGCACGGTGACGCGCGGTAGCCATTGCCGTTGCCAGGGCGTTAAACGACGGGTTAAACACCGCGTGCATAAAGCCATCATCCAGCGTACGACGGCGGTTCTGCTCCAGATAGGTGTCAGTATCCACCAGCACCTGCGGCGGCGAATACTCTTCCGGGATCAGGAACAGCTTCCAGCGTTTGGTACGCAGGCCAACCGTTGAGCGGCTTGAAATAACCGACACAAACGGCGACAGGATCAGCGAGAAGACGATCGGCGCCAGCCAGAACAGGAAGCGCAGATCCAGCCATGCCATCCCAGCAGCCCACACCAGCCCCAGCAGCAGCTGCGAGCCGTGACGCATAAAGGCTTCACCCCAAGGCGTGGAGTCATCATCACGCTGCGGTGAGTTCCAGACCACTTCCCAGCCCAGGAACGCGCTGACCACAAACACGGTATGGAACAGCATACGTACCGGTGCCAGCAGCACGGAGAACAGCACTTCCAGCAGCAGTGAAACCGTTACCCGCCAGAAACCGCCATACTCCTTCGAGCCTTTGCACCAGATCAGAATGATACTGAGCAGCTTCGGCAGGAACAGCAGCACCATGGTGGAGGCAAACAGCGCTATCGCCAGCTCCGGACGCCACTGTGGCCACACCGGGAACAGCTGACGCGGTTGCAGGAAGTACTGCGGCTCCGTCAGCGCATGCACCACCTGCAGAGCCGTGGACAGCGCCAGGAACATAAACCACAGCGGCGCGGAGAGATAAGACATCACGCCGGTCAGGAACACCGCACGGTGAACCGGGTGCATCCCTTTCACGAGGAACAGACGGAAGTTCATCAGGTTCCCGTGACACCAGCGGCGGTCACGCTTAAGTTCGTCCAGCAGGTTCGGCGGCAGTTCTTCATAGGATCCAGGCAGATCGTAGGCAATCCAGACGCCCCACCCTGCACGACGCATCAGCGCCGCTTCCACGAAGTCGTGCGACAGAATCGAGCCGGCAAACGAACCTTCGCCCGGCAGCGGTGCCAGTGCACAGTGCTCAATAAACGGCTTCACGCGGATAATGGCGTTGTGACCCCAGTAGTGGGACTCACCCAACTGCCAGAAGTGCAGACCGGCAGTAAACAGCGGCCCGTAAACACGGGTGGCAAACTGCTGGCAACGCGCGTATAGCGTGTCCATGCCTGACGCTTTTGGCGAAGACTGGATGATACCCGCGTTCGGGTTAGCTTCCATCAGACGCACCAGACCGCTCAGACAGTCACCGCTCATCACCGAGTCGGCGTCCAGCACCACCATGTAGCTGTACTGGTTACCCCAGCGACGGCAGAAGTCATCGATGTTGCCGCTTTTACGCTTCACACGACGACGACGGCGACGGTAGAAGATCTGACCTTCGCCCTGTACTTCTGCAATCAGCTCCATCCAGGCTTTTTGCTCGGCAACGCAGATGTCCGGATTGTAGCTGTCGCTCAGGATATAGACGTCGAAATGGGCGGCGTTACCGGTCGCCTTAACGGACTCCCAGGTTGCGCGCAGCCCCGCGAATACGCGGTCAACGTCTTCGTTACAGATAGGCATAATCAGTGCCGTACGGTGCTCAGGATTCAGGGGTTCATCCCCGACCGTAGACGCCGAAATGCTGTATTTGTCTCGTCCCATCAGCAGCTGCAGGAAGCCCATCAGCGCGGTCCAGAAACCGGCCGAAACCCAGCAGAAGAGAACGGCGAACAGCAGAAGAATGCCACTTTGCAGGATATACGGCAGCAGTTGCATGAAAGAGACCCAGATATCCTGGCCCATCATGTCTGCCGGGTTGATCAGCGCCCAGCCCTGGTAAGGCAGAATCGTCTTCATGTACCAGGTTGCGACAACCGTCTGCGCCAGCGTCAGCAGCAGAAGAATGTAGCGACGGATCGTCCCCACGGTACGCCATTTCTGTTCGGAGGCCTGCTCTTCTTTTGTCAGACGCGACAGATAGCGTGGCGTCACGTCACGCCCGCGCAGGCGATCCCAGAAGCGGCCAACCGGGTTGGTACGCCAGGGGTCGGGGAACATGGAAGAACGCGTTGCTTTCGGCATCGCCTGAAGCTGATCGCGTCCTTCGTCGTCTTTAATCAACTGCCCTTCTGCCAGCGAGTCCGGCCATGCCTGCTCCAGACGTGCCTTCACTGACCCCAGCGGAGAATCGTCATCACGTGAAAACTGACGATGTTCCCCATCCAGCGCGGCATGTACCGCGCGGATGTCGCTCTCAGGCAGTGCCGCTTTTGCGATATCCGTCAGCGGCATGGCATCAATATATTCAGATGTATTATTCATTGGCAGGTAGCTGATAGCTCCAGGTTTCACTCAGCGGCTGATCGTTACTGACCAGCGCAGCGCGCATTTCAGTGGTCTGTTTCGGATCTTTCACTTTCACGCGCAGGGTCAGACGCCACCCTTTCGTTACCGGGTTGTAACGTACGGTGTTCTCAACAATCTCACCGTTATCACCGATGCTGGCCTGGGCGGTCACGGCAGTATCCGGCGCCAGTTTCTTCATGTCCTGGCCGGTGAAGTCCACCACGAAAGCGACGGTACCGTCAGGCTGACGGATAAGATTAGACTGTTTCACGTCACCCGTTGAACGGCGAGTCTGCATGACATACGCGTTATCCGGCGCATGCAGTTTGTCTTCGTCACGGCTAAAGGTGATCGTGTATTTGAAGTTCATCTCTTTCCCGGCTTCCGGCAGCTGATCCGGCGTCCAGTAAGCGACGATGTTATCGTTGGTTTCATCATTGGTTGGGATTTCAACCAGTTCAACCTTCCCTTTGCCCCAGTCACCTTTCGGGGTCACCCACGCGCTTGGACGCAGGTCGTAGCGGTCATCCAGATCTTCAAAGCGAGAGAACTGACGGCCACGCTGCAGAAGGCCGAAACCTTGCGGGTTTTCCATCGCAAAGCTGCTGACAGCCAGATGTTTCGGGTTGTTCAGCGGACGCCAGATCCACTCACCGTTACCGGCATGAATAGACAGGCCGTTGGAATCGTGCAGTTCAGGACGGAAGTTGGTCGCCGGTGACGGCTGGTTCGGCCCAAACAGGAACATACTGGTCAGCGGCGCAACGCCCAGTTTACCCACTTTGTCGCGCAGGTAGACTTTAGATTGCACGTCAACCACCGTGTCACGCCCAGGCATGATCACAAAGCGGTACGCGCCCGTTGCACGCGGGGAATCCAGCAGTGCGTAGATAGTCAGACGTTTATCCGTTGGTTTTGGACGTTCGATCCAGAACTCGCGGAAACGTGGGAATTCTTCACCTGATGGCAGCGCGGTATCAATAGCCAAGCCGCGCGCAGAAAGCCCGTACACCTGTCCCGCGCCAATAACGCGGAAGTAGCTGGCGCCGAGCATGCTGACGATTTCGTCGTTTTTATCTTTGCTGTTGATCGGGTAAAGCACCTTGAAGCCTGCAAAGCCCAGATCTTTAACCGTATCTTTGTCGTGCTGCACATCGCCAAAATTGAAGTAATCCGGGCTGTATTTGATTTTACGTACCGCCGTTGCCGTCACTTCATTGATGGCAACAGGGGTGTCGAAGTACATACCCTGATGATAAAACTCAAGCTTGAACGGGGTCTTAATATTGTTCCAGTACGCTTTATCGTGATTGAACTGGATCTGCTGATAGTCCGCATATTTCATGTCGCGGAAAACGGAGGGCAAGTTACTTTTCGGCGCTTCGTAGCTCTTGCCTGCCATCGATTTTGCCTGTTTTGCGACATCGTCGATGTTAAAGGCCAGTGCCGATGAGGTATACAGGGATAACACCACTGCAGCACCCAACCAACGCATTTTCATCATCTGTGGTTTATGTTTCATAATAAGTAAGCACTTCCCCCTTTGTGTGCTTATATCGATCCGATCCATTTTAATGGAAACTCAGGCAATCCGACAACATTATCACCGCTTTGTTCAGCTCGCTGGCTCAGGGATTAAGCAAATGAAAGAACCCTCTTTTCACTTTGCGTGCTTATCCTGGAGACAGGGTGTCGGTCTTGGTGTAGGGTTGGCTTCGAATGTAACCATTATGAGTCTTAGGGATAAGGCGAAAAGTCTGAGAATGCACAAAGTTATATGAGCACAACACCTGTAGAACGTGAATACTTCCTCGACTCGATCCGGGCATGGCTGATGCTATTGGGGATCCCCTTCCACATTTCACTGATTTACTCCAGCCACACCTGGCATGTTAATAGTCAAATGCCCTCCTGGTGGCTGACGCTGTTTAATGACTTTATTCACGCCTTCCGCATGCAGGTGTTTTTTGTCATTTCAGGTTATTTCTCTTATATGCTGTTTCTGCGCTACCCCATCAAGCGCTGGTGGAAAGTGCGCGTGGAGCGCGTCGGCATTCCGATGCTCACCGCCATTCCTCTGCTGACGCTGCCGCAGTTCATCATGTTGCAGTACGTAAAGGGTAAGGCGGAGAACTGGCCTAACCTGTCGCTGTACGAAAAATACAACACCCTGGTTTGGGAGCTGGTGTCCCACCTCTGGTTCCTGCTGGTGCTGGTGGTCCTTACCACGGTCAGCGTGTTGATTTTTAGCCGCTTTCGCCGCCATTTAAGCGACAAAGCTAACGCCTTTTTCGCCAGTATCACCCTGGGAAAACTGTCGCTGCTCTTTTTGCTGCTGGGCATCGCCTATGCGGCAGTGCGACGGACGCTGTTTATTGTCTATCCGCCGATTCTGAGCGACGGATTATTCAATTTTGTGGTGATGCAGTCGCTGTTCTACATCCCCTTCTTTTTAATCGGGGCGCTGGCCTTTATTTATCCGAAGCTTAAGTCGCTGTTTACGACGCCCTCACCGTGGTGTGCTTTTGGTGCCGCCATCGCGTTTGCGGCCTATCTGTTAAATCAGCGCTACGGCAGCGGCGATGCGTGGATGTATGAAACCGAGAGCGTCATTACCATGCTGCTGGGCCTGTGGATGGTGAATGTGGTCTTTGCGCTGGGCCACCGGCTGCTTAATTTTAAGTCCAGCCGCGTGACCTATTTCGTCAATGCTTCGCTGTTTATCTATCTGGTGCACCATCCCCTGACGTTGTTCTTCGGGGCCTATATCACACCGCATATCGCCTCCAACACGCTGGGCTTCTTTACCGGGCTGGTCTTTGTGATTGGAATCGCCATCGTGCTTTACGAAATCCATCTGCGGATACCGCTTCTGCGTTTCCTTTTCTCCGGAAAACCGCAGGTAAGAGCATCATAAAAAAACGCGGCGCACTCAGTGCGCCGCGTGTGTTTCAGGTCTCTAATTCCTGTCCGCGCTGGGTCAACAGCCGCTGATAAAGATGCAGTGTCTCCTCATCGAAACAGACAAATGTCACTTTTTCGGGCATCGGTTTAAGCGACAGGTAACGATACACGGTGTCTACCGCAATCGTCGCTGCGGCAGCTTTCGGATAGCCATAGACTCCGGTGCTGATGGCCGGAAACGCCATGGTTTTATAGCCATTATCAGCGGCCAGACGCAGGCAGTTTCGGTAGGCCTCTTCGAGGATACTCGCCTCATGCCGATCGCCGCCATGCCATATTGGCCCCACGGCATGAATCACCGCTTTCGCGGGAAGATCGCCCGCAAGCGTAATAACGGCATGACCCGGTGGGCACTCCCCCTGTTGCTGACGCACAGTCTTGCAGGCTTCCAGCAGTTGCGGTCCGGCAGCCCGGTGGATAGCGCCATCCACGCCACCTCCGCCCATCAGTGACGGATTGGCTGCATTGACGATCACATCAACGTGCATCGTCGTAATATCGCCATGAATAACATCAATTTGCGGTTTCATAAATACCCTCTGCTTCCCGCCATTTTCTTAAGTGTATCGCAGAGGTACCCGAGAGAAAAAACTATCGGGAAAAACCTCTTCCGCCGTAAAGCGGAAGAGCACACATCAGCGGTACTGAATTTGTACCACCGCGAGCGTTTTTTCAGGATTGAGGTACTTCATGCTGAGGGTGGCAAGGCTGGTATCGGTCACATGGCCATTAAGTGCATCTTCATAACTGACTATGCGCGTATGAATCCGGTTATTTTCCGGGCATGACAACGCAAACTGCCGCGTTTGTGCAGTCACTTCACAGGGGTCGGCGACAATCGCGCCGCGAAAATGAATGACCCCACCCTCAACAACCGTCGCCGCAAAAACCGGGGTTACAAAAAGAGAAACGAGCAGACTAAAACCAGAAGCGAGTTGAGCGATATATTTGGTCACGTGTATGTACTCCTCAATGAAAATCGTCCTTGAGGGGTAAAAGCGCTCCATTAAAGCAAACGTAGTTTCACGTTCCGGAACTTAGTTGCTCAGTTCCTGTTATCAGCATAGCTCAACGGTGAAGGCATGCCACATTGGCAAATCATTGATTTTATGAATGATTAAAGCCTCTTCTCCGGCGGTGACCACTGCTGTGATAAATGAAGCGATTTACCATCAGAGACGGTGACAATAATGTTCACCGTATCCCCCGTACCAATATTTAAACTCAGCCGCATTAAATCGATCGTCTGATTAGCGGGGATAAAAAGCCTGTTTTGCTGGCGTGATGTACTTTGACCACTCTGCCCTTCCCGTTCAGCCACGATTTGTACCAGACAATCACACGGCGTTGTCAGCGTAACCTGGGGAATAATGGTGGTCATATCGCCCTGCTGCGATGTGTTAAACGTTATTTGACTGGAAAGCGCGGCAAGGAGAATTAAGGTATTCATGATGCACTCCCGAAAAAAAACAGGGCTGAGGCCCTGTTTTTTTGTAGCACAGATTTCAGTATTAATACTGATAAGCTGCAGCGTGGTTACCAAAACCAATCTGGGTAACATTGACCGTAGAATTAGACGCAGTCTGATCAACCATTGCGCCGTTAAATCCACCGTACTGGCTCACATTCATTGTGGAGTCGTGACTGTTCCATTGATCAAGCGTTGCGCTGTTGGCAAAACCATTCTGAGTCAGAGAGATGGTGCTGTCGTCAGAACCTTGTCCAACATCTGCGCCATTACCGCCACCGCTCTGGCTAATAGACAGCGTTGAATCTCTGGCATTGGTCTGCAAGGCGACAGCTGAGTTACCGCCACCGTTCTGGTAAATATTCAGGGTTGAATTTGGGCCATTACCGCCTTGACCATGGCCATGACCGTGTCCATGGCCCCAGCCACCTTGATCAATGAGACCGGCCATAGCACTACCAGAAACGACGATTGCTGCAAGAGCTGCCACTTTGATAAATTTCATGGTAAAACCCCCATCGGATTGATTAAAGTCGCCGCGAATAACTAACGTTGAATAACGCGAATTGCCATTTGCGACTGTTTTTGCACTACAACTGCGTTTTTCTGTGTACCGTACTGCGTGATGCTTGCCCTATTACCCGACCCTTTCTGGATAATTTTCGCACTATTACCAAATCCGTCCTGCGTAATATCTGCATCATTCGCAAAGCCGCTCTGAGCAATATACGCAATATTATAAGTCCCTGATTGATCAACCCGCGCCCTGTTACCTGACCCATCCTGGGAAACGATGGACAATAATTTTGAACCGTCCTGGCGCACCTGAGCGTCATTAAGTACACCCTGTTGACCAATAATGGCTGCCTGATTTAATGATGTACGGCTTAATTCATTTACCGCAAAGTTATATTCAGAGGTAGCCAAATCTGAATTCGCCGCGGTGACAACCCCAGGCGCTCCCAGTAATGTAAACATCATAAATAACGATGTGTTTTTCATGTTGCCACCCTGGACCTGGCTGTTTTAAAAGACTTCAGGTTAGAACAACGCATATTTTGTTAACGCGTCGTTACGGTGAAGAGTATGTCTGCCGAAACACGTTAAATATCTCACCCGCGCGGCTTATTTTTATTTTTCAGGTCACCTCAAAGTAGTAATTCCTGAACCAAAATAGCGATAAGCGAATCCATTTAATTTCTATAAAGCCTTATCCATCGCAAATGAGTGAAACATCGCAGCGGCTGTTCCGACGCGAGAGAGGAAGGGTTAAACGTAACGACAGGATGACATTAACGTTAACGTGTGACACAAGACGCGATTTCTTAAGGCGAAGCGGCATGCATTCCGTAGGTTAGATTTTTTTTGAAACTCATACTTTAAAATTCCTGAAAAAGAATAGCATAAAAACATTAAAATCAGTCACATATAAATATTTGTATGATTTTTAAAATCTGTGCATCTTTATTTAGCTGTACAACTTTTTCATCAATTAAAGGCTTTCAAGAAGGTACACATTCATAAATTAATATTGATTTTTACATCTTGTTACACGTTTACACTTGCTTTAAACTTCGTAAAAGCTAGATTGAAATTAGATGTACGAAATTCGTTTTATATTTTCCTCCCTTGTGGAGGTTATGGTTTGATTCTACACACAGCAGCGCAACATCTGTCAGTACTTCTGGTGTCCTCTTTTCGCAGGAGGACAACTGCCAGGTGTCATAAAAAAGTGGGGTTTCATCATGTATAATGAAGTCCATAGTTTACATGGTCATACATTACTGTTGATCACAAAACCTTCTTTGCAGGCGACCGCTTTATTACAACATTTAAAGCAATCTTTATCACTGAACGGGAAATTGCATAATATTCAACGTTCTTTCGATGATATTGCACCTGGCTGCATTATTCTTTTCGATATGATGGAAGCGGATAAAAAGCTCATCCATTACTGGCAAGATACTTTGAGCAGGAAAAACAATAACATCCGCGTGTTATTATTGAATACGCCTGACGAGTATCCTTTCCGGGACATTGAAAGTTGGCCGCATATCAATGGCGTGTTCTACGTCACTGAAGAAGAGAATCGGGTGGTAGAAGGCCTGCAAGGTATCTTGCGAGGAGAGTGTTATTTTTCGCAAAAGCTGGCCAGCTACCTTATCACGCACTCCGGAAATTACCGCTACAACAGTTCAGAGTCAGCACTGCTAACGCACCGCGAGAAAGAGATCCTGAACAAATTGCGCATTGGTGCTTCAAATATTGAAATCGCCCGTTCGTTATTTATCAGCGAAAATACGGTAAAGACGCACCTTTATAATCTTTTCAAGAAGATAGCTGTTAAAAACCGAACTCAGGCGGTTTCATGGGCAAACGATAACCTCAGGCGTTAATCACATGAAACGCACCATGAGTTGGATTGCCGCAGCGGGCTTTCTGCTCGCTGCCGGGAACCTGAAGGCCGTCGAGGTCGAAGTTCCCGGATTGTTAACGGACCATACCGTCTCTTCTGTCGGACACAATTTTTATCGTGCCTTCAGTGATAAATGGGACAGTACGTATCCTGGAAATATAACAATCAACGAGCGGCCCAGTGCACGATGGGGAAGTTGGATAACAATAACGGCTAATCAGTTCGTTATTTATCAAACATTTTTATTTCCCACCAAAATAGACTTCGATAAAAACGTAGCCTTGGCGCTGGCGCAATCAGAAGACGCTATTAATCGCATGCAAATAGACAAAGCGCTATTAAGCACAAGAGATTTAGCAAAAGACGAGTTCTAGCGAACCTATATCCGGAGGCTGTCATGCGTATTGCATATGCAGTTGTTTCGATAATGCTCATCACCCCATTAAGCTGGGCCGGGAATATGACATTCCAGTTCCGTAATCCCAACTTTGGTGGTAACCCGAATAATGGGGCGTTCATGTTGAATGAAGCCCAGGCGCAAAATTCTTATAAAGATCCCAGCTTCAAGGATTTTAGCGTGGATACGCCATCTGCACTGGACAACTTCACCCAGGCGATCCAGTCGCAAATTTTGGGCGGTTTGCTGACCAATATCAACACCGGCAAACCCGGCCGCATGGTGACCAATGACTTCATTGTCGATATCGCCAACAGGGACGGGCAGCTCCAGTTGAACGTTACCGATCGTAAAACCGGAAAAACCTCAACCATTCAGGTTTCCGGTTTACAAAATAACTCGACTGACTTTTGAACAACCCCAAAATAAGGACAACGATCATGCAGCGCTTCCTGATACTTGTTGCAGTGTGCTTATTGAGCGGTTGTTTAACTGCTCCACCTAAAGAAGCTGCAAAACCGACATTAATGCCTCGGGCTCAAAGTTATCGTGATTTAACCCATTTGCCTGCCCCGACAGGTAAAATATTTGTCTCCGTCTACAACATTCAGGATGAAACCGGGCAATTTAAACCTTACCCGGCAAGTAACTTCTCTACGGCCGTACCGCAAAGCGCCACCGCCATGCTGGTGACCGCGCTGAAAGATTCGCGCTGGTTTATTCCACTGGAACGCCAGGGGCTGCAAAACCTGTTAAATGAACGAAAAATTATTCGTGCGGCGCAGGAGAATGGTACCGTTGCAGATAATAACCGCATGCCGCTGCAATCTCTGGCTGCGGCGAATGTTATGATTGAAGGGTCGATTATCGGTTACGAAAGTAACGTGAAATCTGGCGGTGCTGGCGCACGTTATTTCGGTATCGGTGCAGATACGCAGTATCAGCTCGACCAAATTGCCGTTAACCTGCGTGTCGTTAACGTCAGTACCGGGGAAGTGCTCTCTTCGGTAACCACCAGCAAAACCATACTCTCTTATGAAGTGCAGGCCGGGGTGTTCCGCTTCATTGACTATCAGCGTCTGCTGGAGGGTGAAATCGGTTATACCTCTAACGAGCCGGTGATGATGTGCCTGATGTCAGCCATTGAAACCGGAGTTATCTTCCTGATAAATGATGGTATCGACCGCGGGCTGTGGGATCTGCAAAACAAAGCAGACGTGCAAAACCCGGTACTGGTGAAATACCGCGATATGTCGGTTCCTCCGGAATCCTGACAGGACGCGCATAAAAAAGGCGAGATAGTTATCTCGCCTTTTTTTATTCACTCACCGCTGGCACGTTTTGCGCTTTTTCTCGTCGTGCCGCCAGCCACAGACCACTGTTCTTCATGGCATAGCCAAACAGCAACCCCAGCGCCAGCGAGGGGACCACCAGCTTCCAGTCACCCTGCCCCGCAAAGGTGGCACACGCCCCCATAAACGTGCCGGGTACAAACGACAGCAACAGATGCTTTGCCTGAACGCACATCAAAAAGGCGACCACACCCGTCATGATATAGCCGAGGATCTCCAGATGCGGGGCGAGCGCACTGCCCTTCATGATAACCAGCGCCCAGATAACGCCGCTCATCAGAGTGCAGCCTGAGATAAAAAGCCCTTTGATCCCACCCTGCGGGCAGGCGAAGTAGGCCGTGCAGCCGAGAAATCCAGCCCAGCTGAGCAGTCCGAGAGAGACGGCTACCCATCCCCAAAGCCCGGAGAGGATACCTGTTGTGAGTGCGATACAAAGTAATATGTTCATGGCGCGCATCTTAGCAGAAGCGCGCCATGGAAATGAGATCAGAAGCACATTATATGCAAGATGATGCGTTGCGTTGCAGAACTAATGTGATCATGATCACTCTTCATTCTCTTCTTCCAGCTCATCCCACATTGCAGCGATGGCGTCACGCGTCAGGGGAGCCAGCGTTCTCCAGAATGGCGAGGTGGCATGCGCTTCAACTTTCCCAAGGAATGTCCCGACCCACGGCAGCAGGTACATTTCGAACAAGGTTTCGATGGCTTCGTTCTCATCGTCACCGGCGTGGTCCTCAATCCAGGATGCGGCCAGCAGCAGCGTACCGATATGATCGGCAGGCGTGTCGGTCAGCGGCATGCCGCGCTCTGAAAGAAAAGCGCGCACTTCCGCTTCCGTTGCCCCTTCCTGCCAGGCAGAGCGGTAAGGTGAAACACGGCACTCTTCCCCCACAAACAGCGCGTTGTAATCTGTGGAGATTTGCTGCATGTCGCAGCTTTTCTGCAGGCGCTCCAGTAAATCATCCTGTTCCAGCGGCCAGTTCTGCGCCAGTTTCCCTTCACGAATTAATGTAAAGAGCGGGACCAGCAGCGGGTCTTGAGGCTGGCGGTAGTACAGCGTACCCAGCACGCGGCAAAGGATGGAAAACTCATTCATTTTTTTATTCCATTACACAATTAAAGATCGGCAAATTCGGCAATCGGTTCCATTCCGCGCGACTCAAGGAAATCGAGCATGCGACGAGGGGTCACGTTCAGGATTTGCGCTTCCGGGAAGTTAACATCATTCAGCACTTTCAGGCACTCGCTGAAATCACCCAGTGTGAACGCAGTATGGGAATCTGAACCCAGCGCCACCATGCCTCCGGCGTCACGCACTGCGGCCGCCACTTCGCGGCAGTTCGCTTCACTGCCCTTACGCGAGTGCACGAAGGAGGAGTTGTTAATCTCCAGCGCCACGCGATGCTTCGCTGCCGCCTGCGCGACAGCCTGAATATCAATTGGGTACTTCGGGTTGCCAGGGTGGCTAATAATATGCACGTTGCCGCTGGCAATGGTGGCAATCATCGCTGCGGTATTGGTTTCTTTATCCTGAGGCGCAAAGACAGGTTCATGGAAACCGGCGAGAATAAGGTCAAGAGATGTCAGCATCGGGCCGGTGCAGTCGATCTCACCGTCGGTATTTTTAATGTTCGCCTCAATGCCACGCAGTATCCCAATACCGTCCACCAGGCGTGGCCAGATCCGCATATTCACAAAATGCCAGTAGTGCGGCGCATCCGCCATATCCGGGCCATGATCGGTGATCGCAAAAAGCCTGATGCCCTTGAGCTTCGCTTGTGCAATGTAATCATGGAGGTTGCTATACGCGTGGGTGCTGGCGACGGTGTGCATATGCAGGTCAACGGGATACATCTCTCTCTCCTCTGCGGTTTTTCCAAAGGATAGCAGTTATCTGCTGCGATTATTAGCAAAAACCCGGCTAACGCCGGGTTTCACTCAGTAGCCGCGCGTTCTGTCGACCTGCCCGGTCACCGCGTTGCCCTGCTCTATCTCACTGATGGTGTGCGTAATATAGGCCACCGCCTCTGCCGGACGCGTCACGGCGGCGACGTGTGGGGTCATCGCCACGCGCGGATGTGCCCACAGCGGGCTCTCTGCCGGCAACGGCTCGCGGCTGTACACATCCAGCATCGCGCCTTTCACCTTGCCACCATCAAGAGCTTTGAGGAGATCGGCTTCCACCAGATGAACCCCGCGCGCCAGATTCATCACGTAACTCTGATCCGCCAGCTGATTCATAAGCGCGCTATTAATAATGCCGACCGTTTCCGCCGTATTCGGCAGCAGATTGATCAGTACGCGCGTCCCCTTCAGAAACGCCGGGAGTTCATCTGTTCCGGCAAAACTCTCAACGCCAGGATAGTTCTTGCGGCTGCGGCTCCAGCAGCGCAGCGGGAAGCCCCACGGTGCCAGCGCTTCGGCCACTTTTGAGCCGAGCACGCCCGCCCCGAGAATACCGATAGTAAACTCTTCACGTTGATATTCTGGCAGCGGCTCCCAACGGGATTGCAGTTTTAAGGCCTGATAATCGTCAAAACGTCGGAACCAGTGCAGCACCTGACTCACGGCATATTCCTGCATTTGCTGGCCCATGCCGGTATCTTCCAGGCGGAACAGGGGGATTTCCTCCGGCAGCATTTCAGGGTGCGCTTTCAGTTTGCTCAGAATGGAATCCACACCGGCGCCGAGGGCAAAAACGGCCTTCAGCTTGCGCCCCTGGAGCATCTCGACCGGGGGATGCCACACCAGCGCGTAGTCTGCATGTTCGTTATCACCGCGCTTCCATTCACGCACGCGCGCCCCCGGTAACGCTGCCGAAAGTGCCTTAATCCAGTAAGCCGTATCAAAAGTGGGGTGATAGAAGATAATATCCATACTCATTCCTGCCTTTTTTGCGCTGTTTTATTTTCATTTTCAACTGGATTGCCAGCATAACAAATTTATCGCCGGACCGCGTTGCCGATAAAAAAGGCGCTTTCAGCACATTTAAGAATCATGTTGTTTGAAGTTTGTCTAAATGCGCTAATTTACTGAAAAAGTGTGTTGACGGCTGTTCGGCTTTTCCTTACATTAGCGCCCGTCCCGACAACAACGGGATGACAATATGGTGAGGTGTCCGAGTGGCTGAAGGAGCACGCCTGGAAAGTGTGTATACGGCAACGTATCGGGGGTTCGAATCCCCCCCTCACCGCCATATTCAAGGCAAGAGCTCGTACGAAAGTACGGGCTTTTTTCTTTTATAGTCTCCGAAAGGGGGGGATGAGAATCCCCGACCGGGGTTCGACAACTGGCGACAGCCAGTTGGACAGACTGCGAGCGCAGCGAACAGACTGCCCGAAGGGCGAGCGAAGCGAGTCAATCCCCCCTCACCGCCATATTCAAGACAAGAGCTCGTACGAAAGTACGGGCTTTTTTCTTTTATAGTCTCCGAAAAGGGGGATGAGAACCTTGAGCCCCCTGCGCTCTTTATGTCGGGTGGCGCTGCGCTTACCCGACCTACAAAAAACTACTCTTCAACCATCCGTGCATACTCTTCTGTAAGAAAATCCACCAGCGCCCTGACGGACGGCAGTAATCCGCGTCTTGATGGATAAACCGCATGAATCACTTCTCTTTTTGGCTCCCACGCCTCCAGCACCCGAATCAGCTCTCCTGATGCCAGCTGATCTTTCACCATCAATATCGGCAGTTGCACCACACCGATGCCCGCCATGGCCGCTTCACGCAGCGCCAGCATGTCGGTGGTAATCAGGCGCGGGGAAAAATGGATTTCTGCTTTCGCGCCTTCCGGGCCGCATAATTGCCATTTATGGATATGCTTACCCTCGCCCATACTCAACCCGGGCCAGGCGCTGAGTTCTGACGGCATCGACGGTTTTCCCAGGCGTTCAATCAAGGCCGGGCCCGCGACCAGGCAATGTCCCCGGTCGGCAAGCACCCGTAATACCAGATCGCTGTCATCAAACGGACGGGGACGCACGCGGATCGCCACATCCACACCCTCCCCCACCAGATCCACCCGCCGGTTCGTTGCTTCCAGCTGAAGGTTGATCCCGGGATAGCGCACCATAAACCGCGCCAGCATCGGGCCAACATGCACATGCAACAACGTGACAGGACAGGTAAGCCTGACGATACCGCGCGGTTCCGCCTGCAGCGCGGCCACGGCTTCTTCCGCCGCTTCCGCTTCAACCATCATGGCTTTGCAGTGTTGATAGAACGTCTGCCCGACCTCCGTTACCGTAAATTGTCGCGTTGTACGTTGAATTAACCGCACGCCGAGCCGCTCTTCAAGCTGCGCAATACGGCGGCTCAGCCTGGACTTAGGCAGATCGAGTGCCCGCCCTGCTGCTGCAAAACCACCGTAGTCGACCACTTTCACAAACCACACAAAGTCATTGAGATCCTGCATAAATCCTCATCGTTCTATTTCCAGAACAGTGAATGCCATTTTCACTCTCTACCGGAACATTAACTCTGAATATAAGCTAATTACATCAACAGAACATCAGGAGTTCATCATGAAAAACGTAACAGGCGTCTATACCGCCCCCCGTCAACACTGGGTTGGCAATGGTTTCCCGGTGCGTTCGATGTTTTCTTATCAGACACACGGCGAGTCGCTGAGCCCGTTCTTACTGCTGGACTACGCAGGCCCACATACCTTCCCGGCGGACGGCACAAAACGCGGGGTGGGCGAGCATCCGCATCGTGGTTTTGAAACGGTCACCATTGTCTATTCCGGCGAAGTGGAGCATCGCGACTCCACCGGCAGAGGCGGCGTCATTGGTCCGGGCGACGTGCAGTGGATGACAGCCGGTGCAGGCATTCTGCATGAAGAGTTCCACTCCAGCGCGTTCGCGCACAAAGGCGGAGAACTCAAGATGATGCAGCTTTGGGTCAACCTGCCGGCGAAAGACAAAATGGCCACGCCGGGCTATCAGAGCATTACCAAAGCCGATATCCCGGTGGTGACGCTGCCCGACAACAGCGGCTCGCTGCGGGTTATCGCTGGTCACTACGACGATGTTAGCGGCCCGGCGCATACCTTCTCGCCGCTGAACGTGTGGGACATTGCCCTCAACCAGGGCAGCCACGTCACACTCAGTCAGCCAGAGGGCTGGAGCACCGCGCTGGTGGTGCTGGAAGGCCATGTCACGGTGAACGGTACGGCTCACGCGGGAGAAGCACAGCTGGTGGTCATGAGTCAGGAAGGTGACAGGTTACACCTGGAAGCCAGCAGCGATGCCAAAGTACTGCTGATGGCCGGTGCGCCGCTGAATGAACCGATTGTGGGCTACGGCCCGTTCGTGATGAACAGTAAAACCGAAATCAATGAAGCCATTCGTGATTTCAACTCCGGCCGTTTCGGCCAGATCTAACCGTAATAAAGGAGATGAACATGTCTACACCTGCCAACTTTAATGGAGCACGTCCGGTCATTGATGTGAACGATGCGGTGATGTTGCTTATCGACCACCAGAGTGGCCTGTTCCAGACCGTCGGCGATATGCCGATGCCTGAGCTGCGTGCCCGTGCGGCGGCTCTGGCGAAAATCGCGACGCTTGCGAACATCCCGGTGATCACCACCGCTTCCGTCCCGCAGGGCCCGAACGGTCCGCTCATCCCGGAAATTCATGCCAACGCGCCGCATGCACAGTATGTGGCACGTAAAGGGGAGATCAACGCCTGGGATAACCCGGAATTTGTGGCCGCGGTTAAAGCCACCGGACGTAAGACGTTGATTATCGCCGGTACCATCACCAGCGTCTGCATGGCGTTTCCGTCGATTAGCGCAGTGGCGGATGGCTATAAAGTCTTTGCGGTGATTGATGCGTCCGGTACTTACAGCAAAATGGCGCAGGAGATCACCCTGGCCCGTGTGGTGCAGGCGGGCGTGGTGCCAATGGATACGGCGGCTGTTGCCTCTGAGATCCAGCGGACATGGAACCGTGAAGATGCGGCCGAGTGGGCAGAAGTCTACACACACATTTTCCCGGCGTATCAGCTGCTGATCGAGAGCTACGGCAAGGCGCAGGAAGTGGTGAAAAACAGCGAAGCGCTCGATTCACAGCGTTAAGCGCCCGTGCTGTGACCAAAGCTGATTAAGGCTTAACCGAACACGCACTAAAGCTGAAAATCTGCTTGACCGTTTTAGCGCAACTCCCTATAGTAGCGCCCCGTTGCCCCCCAAGCGGTCAGGCAGCAAAACAATATGGTGAGGTGTCCGAGTGGCTGAAGGAGCACGCCTGGAAAGTGTGTATACGGCAACGTATCGGGGGTTCGAATCCCCCCCTCACCGCCATATTCAAGACAAGAGCTCGTACGAAAGTACGGGCTTTTTTCTTTTATAGTCTCCGAAGGGGGGGATGAGAATCCCCGACCGGGGTTCGACAAAGACAGTTCAGCAACGTAGTCGCCTTATTCGCCGGGTGGCGCTAACGCTTACCCGGCCTACAAGACCCATGGGCCCGTAAATTAATACGGGCTACCACGATTAATTGTTCAGTTTCCCTGCGTTCTGCTCTCTCACGACAGAAGTCGTCTGTTCTGGATTTGCAGCAGGTTCATCTTTACGCTCTTCCAGCCAGTAGTCCGCATTTTTAATCCCCAGTCGAATCGGGTCAAAATGCGGATCTACCCCCTGCGCATTCTGAATTTCATAATCCTTAAGGCTGGCAAACGCTTTTTTATGTAAAAGCACAATGGCAATAATGTTGAGCCATGCCATCAGCCCTACCCCAATATCCCCCAGCCCCCATGCCAGATCCGCCGTACGGACTGTGCCATATACCGTTGAAGCCATCAGGCATAATTTGAGCACGAATGTCAGCCATGGACGGTGAATTTTACGGTTGATGAAGGCGATATTGGTTTCAGCAATATAGTAGTAAGCAATAATGGTCGTGAAGGCAAAGAAGAACAGCGCAACAGCAACAAAGTAATTACCAAAGCCTGGCATCATACTTTCCATTGCCGTCTGCACATAGCCAGGCCCTGCTGCCACGCCGGAAATACCGGTGTAGAGTGCAGCACCGTCAATGCCCTGCACGTTATACAGACCGGTGATCAACAGCATAAACCCGGTCGCCGAGCAGACAAACAGCGTGTCGATATAGACCGAGAAAGCCTGAACCAGCCCCTGCTTCACCGGATGGCTCACTGCCGCCGCAGATGACGCATGCGGCCCGGTACCTTGCGCCGCCTCGTTGGAATAGACTCCGCGCTTAACGCCCCACATGATAGCCTGACCAAGAATGGCACCAAAACCAGCTTCCAGACCAAAAGCGCTTTTCCAGATCAACAGAATCACACCAGGAAGCTCAGTAATATTAATCGCGATAATAACGCATGCCACAATAATATAGCCGAGCGCCATAAACGGAACGACCATACTGCTAAAACTGGCGATCCTTTTCACACCACCGAAAATAATAAAACTTAACAGTACGGCAAGTAATGCTGCCGTGACATTTGGATCAAGCCCAAATGCAATATCCAGGCTGGCACCAATCGAGTTTGCTTGTACCCCTGGCAGTAATAAACCGCAGGAGAAAATGGTGACGACGGCAAATAACCATGCATACCATTTAACGCCTAATCCTTTTTCAATATAAAAGGCAGGACCGCCACGATATTCACCGTTGATTTTTTCTTTATAAACCTGGCCCAACGTAGATTCCACAAACGCAGAGCTGGCCCCCAAAAACGCCACAATCCACATCCAGAAAAGTGCGCCCGGTCCACCGAAGGTAATAGCGGTGGCGACGCCAGCAATGTTCCCGGTCCCTACACGCCCTGCCAGCGTCATCGTCAGTGCCTGGAACGACGATACGCCAGCATCGGTAGGACGCCCCTGAAACATCAAGGTAATCATATGTTTTATATGACGTAACTGCAAAAAACGACTACGTAATGAGAAATAGAGGCCGACACCCAGACATAAAAATATTAACGCCGGGCTCCAGATAACACCGTTAATTGCACCAACCAGTTCGTTCATGTATGACCCTCAACGTGATGTTCCAGGGAAACGGTTCCCCATGGGATTTTCTTGTTAGAATGTTGTTTGAATCAGTACGAAACATAGAGAATTAGACACAATACACCAACTTAATTTTCACATCTTAGTAACATTATGTGACAACATTCACGTTTAAATTTGAGCGAACAATTAGCGCGATCATGATATTCATGGGTACTTTGTGGATATTATAAATACACATCACATTTCGCTGAGCGTGATAAAAAACCAGCGTCAAAAATGAATAACCGACATGATGAATTCCGCAAGACAGGCAATCTTTTAAAAGACAACCAGACGCGAGTCGTGAGAAGAAATAAAAGAAGCTTCCCGGCATTACGCCGGGAAGGGATGACAGGTGAGCGGTAAAACGGCGATGTTTTACCGTCAGTCGGAATAGACTTCCAGCGTGCGCTGGCACAGCGCCGACCGCACACAATCTTCTTTGGTAAAGCGTACTACCCCAATCATGTCGTCTTCCTCAAAACGTGACATGGCGTCGCTCAAGCCGGATTTCACGCCGGATGGCAGGTCACACTGGGTAATATCGCCATTGACGATAACCGTCACGTTCTCCCCGAGGCGCGTTAAGAACATCTTCATTTGCGCAGCGGTCACGTTCTGAGCCTCGTCAAGAATGACGACCGCATTTTCAAATGTACGTCCGCGCATATAGGCGAACGGCGCGATTTCCACCTTGCCAATCTCTGGTCGCAGGCAGTACTGCATAAAGGATGCACCCAGTCGCTTCACCAGCACGTCATAAACGGGCCTGAAGTAAGGGGCAAACTTCTCCGATATGTCACCGGGCAAGAAGCCGAGATCTTCATCAGCTTGCAGTACCGGACGGGTAACAATAATTCTCTCCACGTCCTTATGGATCAGGGCCTCCGCTGCTTTGGCTGCACTGATCCAGGTTTTCCCGCATCCGGCTTCACCGGTTGCAAAGATGAGCTGTTTACTCTCGATAGCATTCAGGTAGTGCGCCTGAGCCTCATTGCGCGCCACAATTGGGGAATTATCACGGCTGTCCCGCGCCATGCCAATTGCTTCTACGCCACTCATCTGCACAAGCGAGGTGACCGATTCTTCTTCACGCTGTTTATGACTACGTGAATCCCGTCTCAGCACACGTTTTGCTTCGCGACGAGCTTTGATCACTGCTTTTTGTCTTCCCATGGATAGCACCTTGAGTTGTTGGTATTCATCACACGCGCCAGTTTCGGCACGATTATGCGCACGAACATCAGAGGGTTGGCTTCCTTGTAAGCCATTGCTTGCCTTGCCGGATGACGATACAGAATAGCTACGCGCACCATTCTGCACGTCGGTAGAATCTGGTTTCTGAATAGAAGGGGAGAATTTAGTGGTGAGGAAATCGCTGCCGGAGTCTGAGCCTCCGCGCCGGGTACTGCGGTTGTTGTGTTTACATTGTCCAGTACAGGACGATACCATTCGCGATCTCCATAGTGATTCAGCATCACTGCCGGGAACTACCGCTGTCTTATCTTAAGTACATCAGGGATTATCATAAATGCAACATTTATTTTACCTGAATGCAACTTTTAAGACTGCTCCTGCAGTTGAAAACAGTCTCATACAGGAATATTACAGAAATATAACAGAGGGATAGTCATATGAAAAAATAATGTCCCCGCGAACTATCGCAGGGACAATTATCAGGCTTCTATCAGCCCTTGCGCGAGCCAGGCGTTCGAATCGCGCACGCCGGGCAGCGCGAAGAAATAGCCGCCGCCGATAGGTTTAACGTACTCTTCCAGCGCTTCGCCGTTTAACCGCTTCTGCACGGTGAGGAAACCCTTCTCCAGATCGTGCTGATAGCAGACAAACAGCAGCCCCATATCCAGCTGACCGGAATTGGTCACCCCCAGCGAGTAGCTATAGCCCCGGCGCATCATCAGGCTTGACTGCGTCTCTTTGGTGCGCGGATTCGCCAGCCGGATATGGCTGTCCAGCGCAATGGTATCGCCATTAGGATCGCTGGCGTAATCCGGCACATCATGCTCGTGCTTCATGCCAAGCGGCGCCCCGCTCTGCTTGTCACGGCCAAAGATCGTCTGCTGCTCTTTAAGTGGCGTGCGATCCCAGAATTCCACATGGAACTGAATCACCCGCACCGCCTGATAGCTCCCGCCGACGGCCCAGGCAGGCTCACCCTGATCGGCTGTGACCCAGACGACCTCTTTCATTAGCGCGCCGTTGCTGCTGTCCGGGTTGGCGGTGCCATCCTTAAAGCCCAGCAGGTTCACCGGCGTCTCTTTGCCTTTGCTGCGGGCAGCATGGTCAGAGATAAACCCTTCCCGCTTCCAGCGCACGCTCAACAGATCAGGCGTGTGTTTGATGATATCCCGCAGAGCGTGGATCACCGTGTCCTGCGTGTTAGCGCAAATCTGCAGGAGCAGATCGCCGTGGCAGAGAGCAGCATCCAGAGAATCATTCGGGAAACGCGTCATTTTTTGCAGCGCTTTCGGCTTCTGTTTTGCCAGCCCGTAACGTTCATCAAACAGCGATTCGCCCAGCGACACCGTAATGGTCAGATTATCCGGGGCGATGAACGACCCTAAGATCCCCGAGTCCATAGGCGGCAGTCGGGGATTTGGCGTTTCTGGCGCCGGTCCCCCTGCAGTCAGAAACGCGATGCGGGTGGTGAGCAGGCGAAACAGGCGCTCCAGGTCAGCTTTATCACTTGCCAGCGAATCAAAGGCCACCAGCATCATGGAGGCCTGCTGTGGTGTCAGAATGCCCGCCTGATGCTCGCCATAGAAAGGCTGCGTCTCCATACGGGCGTCCGGTGACAGCGTACCGGGCGCACTTTGCGGTTTTGCCGCATGCGCCACAGGACACCCTCCGGCCAGGGCAAATGCGCCCCCCAGCGCCCCTACCCCTTTCAACAACCGACGACGTGACGGTTCTGCCACGTCGTATTCGTCATGCTTGTTCATCGTGCTTAGTCCAGACCCAGTACGCCACGCAGCAGGGAGAGATCTTCCGCCAGGGTGGTAATCGGGCCTTTCAGCGCGTTACGGTCGGCGTCGGTCAGTTTGTCGTAGGTTTCAAACCCGTCTTTGGTGCGGTACTTCGCCAGAATGGTGTCGACTTTCTTAAAGTTGGCATCCACTTTTGCCAGCAGCTCGCTATTCTCTTTCTGCAGCTGTGGGCGCAGCAGGTTAACAATTTTCTGCGCGCCATCGACGTTCGCCTTGAAATCCCACAGATCAGTGTGGCTGTAGCGATCTTCTTCACCGCTGATTTTGCTGGCGGCCACTTCTTCAATCAGTCCGGCCGCACCGCCCACCACTTTAGATGGCGGGAAGGCCAGCTCGCTGATGCGCTTTTGCAGCTCCAGCACGTCGCTGTTGAGCTGATCGGCATACTTCTCCATCCCTTTGGTGGAGTTATCGCCAAACAGGGCTTTCTCCAGACGGTGGAAGCCGGTGAATTTTGGATCGGCCGCTTTCTGCTCGTAATCGTCTTCACGGGCATCAATACTGCCATCAAGATCGGAGAACAGCTCCGCAATCGGCTCAATGCGCTCGTAGTGCTGACGGGTGGGCGCATACAGGGATTTCGCTTTGTCGATATCGCCCGCTTTCACCGCATCCGTAAAGGCTTTGGTTCCCGCCGCCAGGTCTGCCGTCTCTTTGATGACATACGCTTTATAAGCGGTGATGGCATCGCCCAGGCTCAGCAGGGCCGTGCCTTTCGCGGCATCCGCTGTGGCATTCCCCTTAACGATGAGCTTACCTTTCGGGTTGGTCAGCAGACCGCAGGTCATGTCATATTCACCCGGCTGCAGGTTAGCCGTCATTTTCTGGCTAAAGCCCGGCGCGATATTTTCGCGCTCTTCCACGACCATCACGCCTTTGAGAATTTCCCACTCCAGCGCTTTCTGGCTGTGGTTCTGAATAATAAATTGTGTCTTACCGCTGTTGACCGTAATGGTCATCGGCTCACACTGCTTATCATTCACCGTCACCTTGACCTGTGGAATATCAGCAGCCTGAGCGGCGAAGGCAGAAGCAACAAGCGCTGCCACACCAACCTGTAACGCACTACGACGAAATTGAATTGCCATGACCCTTCCCTTTTAAAAGTATGTTGTAACTACAGTAAGCACATCAGGGCGCAGTACGCGACGGCTGAGCACTGGGGCGCGATGGCATAAAGAACAGCGCCAGCGCCGGAATAAGATAGATAAAGTACATCGCCACTTCACTGACGCTTGGCGTTTCCTGATAGCCGAAGATCCCTTCGAGCAGCGTGCCGGTCAGTGAATGGGTAGAAAGAACATTGCTAAGATCGAACGCCACATCCTGGAAGTGGTTCCACAGACCCGCCTCATGGAAAGCGCGGATCGCCCCTGCCGCCAGCCCTGCGGCCACCAGCAAAATGAACAGGCTGGTCCATTTAAAGAAGGCCCCCAGGTTCAGGCGAATGCCGCCCCAGTAGAGCAGGAAACCCAGCACCACGGCCGTTGCCAGCCCCAGCATCGCCCCCAGCGGTGGCCAGATCCCCACATCCTGCTGAAAGGCAGCCAGCAGGAAGAATACGGATTCCAGACCTTCACGCGCCACGGCGAAAAAAACCATCATGATCAGCGCCCAGCCGTGATGATTTCCCTTCTGCAGGGCATTATCTACCGCCTGCTCCAGCTGCACCTTCACGTTACGCGAGACTTTACGCATCCAGAACACCATCCAGGTGAGGATCACCACCGCTATCACCGCAACGATACCTTCGAACAGCTCCTGCTCTTTCTGCGGGAATTCACCGGTGGTTTCATTGATCAGAATGCCCAGGCCCAGACAGAGCGCAGCGGCGAGGAAAACCCCTATCCACATCACCCCAATCCAGCGTCCGCGCTGGGTTCGCTTCAGATAACTGGCGATGAGGCTAACAATGAGGGCCGCTTCCAGGCCTTCGCGTAACATAATGAGAAATGGAACAAACATGCCGACACCTTAAATGTTTATCGCGGTCAACTGATGCAAAGAAAGGTAAATTCTTGTGATAGTGATTATCATTACGGCGATAAGAAAAACAAGCGAAATGTGTGGTTTTTGATGACGAGTTGTAAACGCATCGCGGGGTAATAGTTGCGCTCGTGACGTTCCGGTTTATAAGGTATAACGAAAATGCCCATTTACGGTTAATCAGCGCTGTGGCTAAATATCCGCCTCGCAAACTAACCGAAAATAAACCATGTTTAAGATTGTCCATTTCCTGCTGGCGCTGGTGATTATTCTTGCGCTTGCCTGGCTGGTAAGTTTTGACCGCCGAAAAATTCGCATTCGCTTTGTTTTACAGCTGATCGTTATTGAAATTGCGCTGGCGTTCTTTTTCCTGCACGCCGAAAGCGGGTTATTCCTGATTAAATACGTCTCCGGTTTCTTTGAATCACTGCTGAAATTTGCCGGCGAAGGGACCAATTTCGTCTTTGGCGGAATGGGTGAAAAAGGGCTGGCGTTCATTTTCCTCGGCGTGCTTTGCCCGATTATTTTTATCTCCGCACTCATTGGTATTCTTCAGCACTGGCGCATTCTGCCGATTTTTATTCGGCTGATTGGCACGCTGCTGTCAAAACTGAACGGCATGGGCAAGCTGGAATCCTTTAACGCGGTGAGTTCGCTGATCCTCGGACAGTCTGAAAACTTTATTGCCTACAAGGGCGTACTGGGCGATCTCTCGTCACGTCGTCTGTTCACCATGGCGGCCACGGCCATGTCGACCGTCTCCCTGTCGATTGTCGGTGCCTATATGACCATGCTCGACGCTAAATTTGTGGTGGCGGCGCTCATTCTGAACATGTTCAGCACCTTTATTATTCTCTCCGTCATCAACCCGGCACGCCCGGAAGCGGAGCCGGATATTAAGCTCAAAAAACTGCATGAGTCCCAGAGCTTCTTCGAAATGCTGGGCGAGTATATTCTGGCCGGTTTTAAAGTGGCGATGATTATTCTGGCGATGCTGATTGGCTTTATTGCGCTTATTAGCGCCATTAACGCCCTCTTCTCCAGCGTATTTGGCATGAGCTTTCAGCAGATCCTCGGCTATGTGTTTTATCCGCTGGCGTGGCTGGTGGGTATTCCGCTGAGCGATGCCTTAAATGCCGGCAGTATTATGGCAACTAAGCTGGTAGCGAATGAATTTGTGGCGATGATTGAGCTGCAAAAAATTGCGCATCAGATGTCACCGCGCGGGCTGGGGATTTTATCCGTGTTCCTGGTGTCGTTCGCCAACTTCGCCTCCATCGGTATTGTCGCAGGTGCAATCAAGGGCCTGAACGAGCAGCAGGGCAACGTGGTGTCGCGGTTTGGTCTGCGTCTGGTGTATGGCGCGACGCTGGTGAGTTTGCTGTCGGCGAGCTTTGCGGGCCTGGTATTGTGATGTGATGCCGGGTGGCGCGCAGCGATCCCGGCCTACGATGCAACAACGGCGGGTTATCCCGCCGTTTTCTTTAAAACTGCACACACACCGGCTGATCGACCCGCATCACCGACTCCTGCGCAAAGCGGGATTTATAGATACCGCGTAACGCCTCAATGTTCTTCTCGCTCTGCGCATCTTTTCCGTGGATCAGCATCAACGCCTTGCTCGGCTCACGCGCCACTTTACCGTCGTTGCCCAGCCACTGTCCGCGCGCATCAAACACCGTTAAGCCATCACGAAAACGCGGCGTCACGTCCCGGTCAACAAACTGCTGCCACTCGTCGGGGGTGATCTGCGCCCCGGCCGGACGATTTAAGCCGAAATAAAGCGTGGTCTGCAGCATCTGGTTATCCACTTTGCAGGTGTCAGTCGCCGTATGCTGCGACGGTGCCGTACAGCCAGCCAGCAGCAGGAATGCCGCTGCCAGTAACCCTGTTTTGATTGTCATGCTTCGCTATCCTCATTGTTATAAGTGCAGCGATATCACCGTAAATTACGGATTTTGGCAAGAAAAAAGCCGGGTGGCGCTGACGCTCACCCGGCTTACAGTGTGCAGGAAGAAAAATTACTCAGCCTGGAGCTTCGTCGGCGGCGCAGTGTGGTAATGGGCATCCGCTTCCGCAAAGCGTTTCTGCATGGAGGCAGACGGCGCTTTACCCAGCAGGCTAAAGACCACAATACCGAGACTGCCGAAGATGAAGCCCGGGATAATTTCGTACAGACCCAGCCACGCGAACTGTTTCCAGACGATAACCGTGACCGCACCAATAATCATCCCCGCCAGCGCGCCGTTACGGGTCATACGCGACCACATCACGGAGAACAGCACCACCGGACCAAACGCCGCACCAAAGCCCGCCCACGCGTAGCTCACCAGACCCAGCACGCGGTTTTCCGGGTTCGACGCCAGCGCAATGGCCACCAGCGCCACCACCAGCACCATGAAGCGCCCTACCCACACCAGCTCTTTCTGGCTTGCGCCTTTACGCAGGAATGCCTTGTAGAGGTCTTCGGTGATCGCACTGGAGCAGACCAGCAGCTGGCAGCTCAGGGTGGACATCACCGCCGCCAGAATAGCGGAGAGCAGAATACCGGCAATCCATGGGTTAAACAGCACCTGCGCCAGCTCGATAAACACACGCTCGGCGTTCTGGTTTACCGCTCCCGCCTGCGCCGGGTTGTTGTTGAAGTATGCAATGCCAAAGAAGCCCACCGCGCACGCCCCTGCCAGGCAGAGGATCATCCACGTCATACTGATGCGACGCGCATGAACGATGGTGTGGTGAGAGTCGGCCGCCATAAAGCGCGCCAGGATATGCGGCTGACCGAAATAGCCCAGACCCCAGCCCATCAGGGAGACGATGGCGACAAAGTTCAGCCCTTTGAGCATATCGACGTTTTCAATGCTCTTCTGCTTGATCACTTCCAGCGACTCGCCAAAACCACCAACGGTGAAGATCACAATCACCGGGGTCAGGATCAGGGCGAAAATCATCAGGCTCGCCTGCACGGTGTCGGTCCAGCTTACCGCCAGGAACCCACCCACGAAGGTGTAGAGGATGGTAGCCGCCGCACCGGCCCACAGGGCGGTTTCGTAGCTCATGCCGAAGGTGCTTTCGAACAGACGCGCACCGGCCACAATGCCGGAGGCACAATAGATAGTGAAGAACAGCAGGATCACCACCGCCGAGATAATGCGCAGAATGCGGCTGTTATCTTCGAAACGGCCGGTGAAATAATCCGGCAGCGTCAGGGCGTTGTTGTTCACTTCGGTATGCACGCGCAGACGGCCTGCTACCAGCTTCCAGTTAATCCACGCCCCGAGAGTCAGGCCAATGGCGATCCAGCTTTCAGAGATGCCGGAGATGAAAATCGCCCCCGGCAGCCCCATCAGCAGCCAGCCACTCATGTCCGATGCCCCCGCAGAAAGCGCAGTCACCATTGGGCCTAAACTGCGGCCACCCAGAATGTAGTCGTCAAAGTTCTTTGTAGAACGCCATGCCAAAAACCCTATCAGGATCATGCCAAAAATATAAACGAGAAATGTCACCAGCATCGGTGTGCTCATTGCCATTCAAATTCTCCAAAAGTCGAGCGACAACCGTCCGGGTTGCCTTGTTATGTCATCACCGGAACGGGGTGATGGGTATCTGTGTTTCTGTTGGCCGCGCGTATCCTGCCGTAAGCAGTGCTCGCACACAAACGATTTAACACTGCATTTACATCAAATTCATCCCCGGTTTTATATGTCTTTCCTATAGGTTGCACTTGCTCACATTTATACGGGTTGCACCTTTTAAAAGTGTTAAGTACCGCATAAAAACAGGCTTCGTATGCAGAAGCCAGCGCTTTTTTCCAGCTAACCATTCGTTAACAATCCATTCATTTTTCAGCTTGCTAGCCGGGTCACATTTAACACGGTTGCACAAAGTTGCAACATGGTGGATATTTCAGGCTAACCACCGAACACGATCAAAGAACAACAGGAGTTTTGGCATGGGCATGACCACCATGGGGGTTAAGCTGGATGACGCAACCCGCGAACGGATTAAGACCGCAGCAACCCGCATTGACCGCACGCCGCACTGGCTAATCAAGCAGGCAATTTTTAACTATCTCGAACGGCTTGAGAGCGACGAAGGTCTGCCCGAGCTGCCCGCCCTGCTGGCAGGTGCCGCCAATGAGAGCGAAGACGCGCCGGTTGCTGGCGACGAGAATCATCAGCCGTTCCTGGAGTTCGCGGAGCAGATCCTGCCGCAGTCAGTCAGCCGCGCCGCCATTACCGGTGCGTACCGCCGTGCTGAAACGGACGCCGTGCCAATGCTGCTGGAGCAGGCTCGCCTGCCGGAAGCCGTCGCCGCGCAGGCGCACAGCCTGGCGTATCAGCTGGCCGACAAACTGCGTAACCAGAAAACCGCCAGCGGCCGTGCCGGTATGGTGCAGAGCCTGCTGCAGGAGTTTTCCCTCTCCTCCCAGGAAGGCGTGGCGCTGATGTGTCTGGCAGAAGCACTGCTGCGTATCCCTGACAAAGCCACCCGCGATGCGCTGATCCGCGACAAAATCAGCAACGGCAACTGGCAGTCACACATTGGCCGCAGCCCGTCGCTGTTCGTTAACGCCGCCACCTGGGGTCTGCTGTTTACCGGCAAGCTGGTCTCGACCCACAACGAAGCGAACCTCTCCCGCTCCCTGAACCGTATTATCGGCAAGAGCGGCGAGCCGCTGATCCGCAAAGGCGTGGATATGGCGATGCGCCTGATGGGCGAGCAGTTTGTTACCGGTGAAACCATCGCCGAAGCGCTGGCCAACGCCCGCAAGCTGGAAGATAAAGGGTTCCGCTACTCTTACGACATGCTGGGTGAAGCGGCCCTGACCGCTGCCGACGCGCAGGCCTACATGGTCTCTTACCAGCAGGCGATCCACGCCATCGGTAAAGCGTCCAACGGCCGCGGTATTTATGAAGGTCCGGGCATCTCAATCAAGCTCTCCGCCCTGCACCCACGCTACAGCCGCGCGCAGTACGACCGGGTGATGGAAGAGCTCTACCCGCGCCTGAAATCCCTGACCCTGCTGGCGCGCCAGTATGACATTGGCATCAACATCGACGCCGAAGAGGCAGACCGTCTGGAGATCTCGCTCGATCTGCTGGAAAAACTATGCTTTGAGCCAGAACTGGCAGGCTGGAACGGAATTGGCTTTGTTATTCAGGCCTACCAGAAACGCTGCCCGTTCGTTATTGATTACCTGATTGACCTGGCCAGCCGCAGCCGTCGTCGCCTGATGATCCGACTGGTAAAAGGCGCTTACTGGGACAGCGAGATCAAACGCGCCCAGATGGAAGGTCTGGAAGGCTACCCGGTTTACACCCGCAAGGTTTACACCGACGTCTCTTACCTCGCCTGTGCGAAAAAGCTGCTCGGCGTACCAAACCTGATCTACCCGCAGTTCGCTACCCACAACGCTCATACCCTGGCGGCGATCTATACCCTGGCCGGGCAGAACTACTATCCGGGCCAGTACGAATTCCAGTGCCTGCACGGCATGGGTGAACCGCTCTACGAGCAGGTCACCGGTAAAGTGGCAGAGGGCAAGCTGAACCGTCCGTGCCGTATTTATGCTCCGGTCGGTACCCATGAAACCCTGCTGGCGTACCTGGTGCGTCGTCTGCTGGAGAACGGGGCGAACACCTCCTTCGTTAACCGCATTGCCGATACCACCCTGCCGCTGGACGAACTGGTTGCCGATCCGGTGCAGGCCGTTGAGAAAATGGCGGCTCAGGAAGGCCAGATTGGTCTGCCGCATCCGAAGATTGCCCTGCCGCGCGAGCTGTACGGCAAAGGCCGCATCAACTCGGCGGGTCTGGATCTCGCCAACGAACACCGTCTGGCGTCCCTCTCCTCTGCCCTGCTCAACAGCGCACTGCAGAAATGGCAGGCCAAACCGATGCTGGAACAGCCGGTCGCAGACGGCGAGATGCAGCCGGTGATCAACCCGGCAGAGCCAAAAGATATTGTCGGCTACGTGCGTGAAGCCACGGAAGCGGAAGTGGAGCAGGCGCTGGAGAGCGCGGTAAACAACGCGCCAATCTGGTTCGCCACCCCGCCGCAAGAACGTGCCGCCATTCTGGAACGCGCCGCAGTGCTGATGGAAGATCAGATGCAGTCGCTCATCGGTATCCTGGTGCGCGAAGCGGGGAAAACCTTCAGCAACGCCATCGCCGAAGTCCGTGAAGCCGTCGACTTCCTGCACTACTATGCAGGCCAGGTGCGCGATGATTTCGATAACGAAACGCACCGCCCGCTTGGTCCTGTGGTCTGTATCAGCCCGTGGAACTTCCCGCTGGCGATCTTCACCGGCCAGATTGCCGCCGCGCTTGCCGCAGGCAACAGCGTGCTGGCCAAACCGGCGGAGCAAACCCCGCTGATTGCCGCTCAGGGGATTAACATCCTGCTGGAAGCGGGCGTACCGGCGGGCGTGGTGCAGCTGCTGCCTGGGCGGGGTGAAACAGTGGGTGCGAAGCTCACTGCGGATAACCGCGTGCGCGGCGTGATGTTTACCGGCTCGACCGAAGTGGCCTCCCTGCTGCAGCGTAACATCGCCACCCGTCTGGATGCCCAGGGCCGCCCAACGCCGCTCATCGCGGAAACCGGCGGCATGAACGCCATGATTGTCGACTCCTCTGCTCTCACCGAGCAGGTAGTGGTAGACGTGCTGGCCTCCGCCTTTGACAGCGCGGGTCAGCGCTGCTCCGCCCTGCGCGTGTTGTGCCTGCAGGACGACGTGGCCGACCACACGCTGAAGATGCTGCGTGGTGCCATGGCCGAGTGCCGCATGGGCAACCCGGGCCGCCTCACCACCGATATCGGGCCGGTGATCGACGCGGAAGCCAAAGCGAATATTGAAAACCACATTCAGGCCATGCGTGCCAAAGGCCGTCCAGTGTTCCAGGCCGTGCGCGAGAACAGCGAAGATGCCCGCGAGTGGCAGACCGGCACCTTTGTGCCGCCTACGCTTATCGAACTGGCAAGCTTCGACGAGCTGAAAAAAGAGGTCTTCGGCCCGGTCCTGCACGTGGTGCGTTACAACCGTAACAACCTGAATGCATTGATTGAGCAGATCAACGCCTCCGGCTATGGCCTGACGCTCGGCGTGCATACCCGTATCGACGAAACCATCGCCCAGGTCACCGGCAGCGCCAAAGTGGGCAACCTGTACGTCAACCGCAACATGGTTGGCGCGGTCGTGGGCGTGCAGCCGTTCGGCGGCGAGGGGCTCTCCGGCACCGGTCCTAAAGCGGGTGGCCCGCTCTATCTGTACCGTCTGCTGGCGAACCGTCCTGAGCGCGCGCTGGGCGTGACGCTGGCACGCCAGGACGCGGACTATCCGGTGGATGTCCAGCTGAAAACCGTGCTGACGCAGCCGCTGGAAGCACTCATCACCTGGGCGGAAAAACGTCCTGAGCTGCGCGCTGTCGCACAGCAGTACGGCGAGCTGGCGCAGGCTGGCACGCAGCGTCTGCTGCCGGGTCCTACCGGCGAACGCAACACCTGGACGCTGATGCCGCGTGAACGCGTGCTGTGCGTGGCGGATAACGAACAGGATGCGCTGGTTCAGCTGGCCGCCGCGATGGCAACAGGTTGTGAAGTGCTGTGGCCGGAAGACGGTCTGCACCGCGATCTGGCGAAGCAACTGCCGAAAGCGGTGTCTGCCCGCATTCACTTTGCGAAACCTGATGCCCTGCTTGCGCAGCCGTTTGACGCGGTTATCTACCACGGTGATTCCGATCAGCTGCGCGAACTGTGCGAGCAGGTTGCGGCCCGCAGCGGGGCGATTGTTTCGGTGCAGGGCTTCGCCCGCGGTGAAACCAACCTGCTGCTGGAGCGCCTGTACGTGGAGCGTTCGCTCAGCGTCAACACCGCGGCAGCGGGCGGTAACGCCAGCCTGATGACAATCGGGTAATCGTGTACACTCTCCCCGGTGACGCTACGCTAACCGGGGCTACAACTTCACCTTAGGCCGGATAAGCACAGCGCATCCGGCTTTTTTACACGGAGGGGATGATGAAAAGAGTATTTCTCGCAGGCGCCGCCCTGCTGCTGAGCGCCAGCGCGCTGGCCGACGAGTGCGACAACGCCACTACGCAGCTTGAACTGAATACCTGTAGCGCGCAGCAGTACCAGGCCGCTGATAAAAAGCTCAACCAGACTTATCAGTCCGCCATTAAGCGTGCGGCGGCCCCACAGCGTGACCTGCTGAAAAAGGCGCAGCAGGCGTGGATCGCCCTGCGCGATGCGGATTGCAATTTTATCGGTTCTGGTACCGAGGGAGGCAGCGTGCAGCCTATGATCATGAGTCAGTGCCTGACGGAGAAAACCGTGGAACGCGAGGCGTTTCTGGCCTCGCTGATGCAGTGTGAAGAGGGCGACTTAAGCTGTCCCCTCACCCCATAGGGGCGAGGGATAAAAGACAGCACAGAACAGTCCCCTCTCCCCGTGGGAGAGGGTTAGGGTGAGGGAAACTAGCGCACGCGGATCCCTTCAATAATCATCCGCTGCACGTTTTCGAGGGTGCTCTGGAAAAACGCTTCGTCCTGCAGCGTCTTTCCGGTTACCGCTTCAACCTGGGCCGCAAAGTCAGCGTAGTGCTGGGTGGCGGCCCAAATCATAAAGATCAGATGCTGCGGATCGACAGGTGCCAGTTTGCCGCTGGCGACCCACCCGGCGATGATCGCGGATTTATCGTCCACCAGCTGTTTTAAATCCCCCGTCAGCTCTGCCTTCAGCAGCGGCGCGCCCTGCAGCATCTCCAGACAGAACAGCCGGGATGCCTGCGGATAATCACGGGACACCTCCAGCTTCAGGCGGATGTACTCTTTGATCGCCACCAGCGGGGCGAACTCCTGACGAAAGGCCTTTAGCGGCGCCAGCCAGATATCCAGGATCTGCTGCATTACTGCCACATACAGCGCCTCTTTCGACGGGTAATAGTAGAGCAGATTGGTTTTGGACACCCCGGCCTGCTCCGCCACCTGTTCCAGGCGCGTGCCGTGAATGCCGAACTGTGAAAAGGTCTCCAGCGCCGCACTGAGGATGGCGTGCTTTTTGGCGCTCACCGCCTGCGAACGTTTACCTGCTGTTTTCACTGCGCCTTGTGTCATCCCGCTCTCCTTATTCTGCGTTGCCAACAGCATAGCAAAACCCCCGCCTCGCCACGACATTCTGCACTCCCATCGCGCATGAATGCCTGTTTTGTGTGCAATGTTTTTGACCATTTAGTCCACTTTTGTCACATTCAATTCATCAACCATTGATTAACACATTAATAACAAAGCCATTTTGAAAACTGGCACTCCCTTTGCAAAACCCTGTTCACCTGCAACGTAGTGAAGAGAGGTTCGTGATGAAAATTGGCGTATTTGTACCCATTGGCAACAACGGCTGGCTTATCTCGACCACTGCTCCGCAATACATGCCGACCTTTGAGCTGAACAAAGCCATCGTGCAAAAAGCGGAGCACTACCATTTCGACTTTGCACTTTCGATGATCAAGCTGCGCGGCTTTGGCGGCAAAACCGAATTCTGGGATCACAATCTGGAATCCTTCACCCTGATGGCGGGCCTGGCGGCGGTGACGTCACGGATTCAGATCTACGCCACCGCCGCCACGCTCACCCTGCCGCCAGCCATTGTCGCGCGGATGGCCTCCACTATCGACTCCATCTCCGGGGGACGCTTTGGCGTCAATCTGGTCACCGGCTGGCAAAAGCCGGAGTACGACCAGATGGGGCTCTGGCCGGGAGATGAGTACTTCTCGCGCCGCTATGAGTACCTTACCGAATACGTGCAGGTGCTGCGCGATCTGTGGGGTACCGGCAAGAGCGATTTCAAAGGTGACTACTTCACCATGAATGACTGTCGCGTCAGCCCGCAGCCTTCTGCGCCAATGAAGGTGATCTGCGCCGGGCAGAGCGACGCGGGAATGGCGTTCTCGGCAAAATACGCCGACTTCAATTTCTGTTTCGGTAAAGGCGTCAACACCCCCGCCGCCTTCGCCCCAACCGCCGCACGCATGAAAGAGGCCGCCGACAAAACCGGCCGTGATGTGGGCTCTTACGTGCTGTTTATGGTCATTGCCGACGAAACCGATGAGGCCGCGCGCGCCAAATGGGAGCGTTATAAGGACGGGGCCGACGACGAGGCCCTGAGCTGGCTCACCGAACAGAGCCAGAAAGATACCCGTTCCGGCGCGGACACCAACGTGCGCCAGATGGCCGACCCGACCTCTGCCGTCAATATCAACATGGGCACGCTCGTCGGCTCGTATGCCAGCGTTGCCAGAATGCTCGACGAAGTGGCCGCCGTTCCCGGCGCGGAAGGCGTTCTGCTGACCTTCGACGATTTCCTCACCGGTGTGGAGACCTTCGGCGAGCGCATTCAGCCGCTGATGCAGTGCCGCGCCCACATTACCGCCATCACCAAGGAGGTGGCGTAATGACAACCCTTAATGCCCGTCCGGAAGCCATCACCTTTTCTGCACCGCAGAGCGCGCTGATTGTGGTGGATATGCAAAACGCCTACGCCAGCCCCGGCGGTTATCTGGATCTGGCGGGGTTTGACGTCTCCGCCACCCGGCCGGTGATTGAGAACATCAAAACCGCCGTCGCCGCCGCACGCGCCGCCGGGATGCTCATCATCTGGTTTCAGAACGGCTGGGACGATCAATACGTGGAAGCCGGTGGCCCCGGCTCGCCCAATTTTCACAAATCGAACGCCCTGAAAACCATGCGCAAACGGCCCGAACTGCAGGGCAAGCTGCTGGCTAAAGGTGGCTGGGATTATCAGCTGGTGGATGAACTGGTGCCGGAAGCAGGCGATATCGTGCTGCCCAAACCGCGCTACAGCGGCTTTTTCAACACGCCGCTCGACAGCCTGCTGCGCAGCCGGGGCATTCGTCATCTGGTCTTTACCGGCATTGCTACCAATGTCTGCGTGGAGTCGACCCTGCGCGACGGCTTCTTCCTCGAGTATTTCGGCGTGGTACTGGAAGACGCCACTCATCAGGCGGGGCCGGAATTTGCCCAGAAAGCGGCGCTGTTCAATATCGAAACCTTTTTTGGCTGGGTCAGTAACGTCGCAGATTTTTGCGACGCCCTGAATCCGCCGCTCGCCCGTATCGCCTGAGGAGACATACGATGCCGAAATCCGTGATTATTCCACCGGGCACCAGCACGCCGATTGCGCCGTTTGTCCCCGGCACGCTCGCCGATGGCGTGGTGTACGTCTCTGGCACCCTGCCGTTTGATAAAGACAACAACGTGGTGTTTATCAACGACCCAAAGGCGCAAACGCGCCACGTGCTGGAGACGATCAAGACCGTGATCGAAACCGCAGGTGGCACGATGGAGGATGTGACGTTCAACAGCATCTTTATCACCGACTGGAAAAACTACGCCGCGATTAACGAGATCTATGCGGAGTTCTTCCCCGGCGATAAGCCGGCCCGCTTCTGCATTCAGTGCGGGCTGGTAAAGCCGGACGCGCTGGTTGAAATCGCCACCGTTGCGCACATTGGAAAGTGAGGCTGCCATGAAGCTCTCCGTCTCACCGCCCCCGTTTGACGGCGCGCCCGTCGTGGTGCTGATTGCCGGACTCGGCGGGGGCGGCAGCTACTGGTTACCCCAGCTAGCCGCGCTGGAACAGGAGTATCAGGTGGTCTGTTACGACCAGCGTGGCACCGGCAATAACCCTGACACCCTGCCGGAAGAGTACACCCTGGGGCAGATGGCCGGTGAGCTGGCACAGGCGCTGACCGCGGTCGGCATCACCCGCTACTGTGTGGTCGGCCATGCGCTGGGGGCGCTGATCGGCCTGCAACTGGCGCTCGACACCCCCGATGCGCTCAAAGCGCTGGTGTGCGTCAACGGCTGGCTGACGCTGAATGCCCATACCCGACGCTGCTTTCAGATCCGCGAACGGCTGCTGCATGCCGGTGGCGCGCAGGCGTGGGTAGAGGCGCAGCCGCTGTTTCTCTATCCGGCAGACTGGATGGCCGCCCGCGCACCGCGTCTGGAAGCAGAAGAGGCACTGGCGCTGGCGCACTTTCAGGGCAAAAACAATCTGCTGCGCAGGCTGAACGCGCTGAAAAAGGCCGATTTTAGTCGCCATGCCGCCCGCATCGCCTGCCCGGTGCACCTTATCTGTTCCGCCGATGACCTGCTGGTGCCCTCTGTCTGCTCGTCTGAGCTGCAGGCGGCGCTCCCGCACAGCCACAGCGTGGTGATGCGCCAGGGCGGCCATGCCTGCAACGTCACCGAGCCGGAAACGTTTAATACCCTGTTGCTGAACGGGCTTGCCAGCCTGCTGCACAGCCATGAACCCGCTTTATAAGGAGTTTCGATGAGCGAAGCCATTACCTCTGCCGCGCTGGATTCACTGTTCACCGGCGCACGCACCCACAACGGCTGGCTGGACATACCGGTCAGCGACGAGACGCTGCGCGAGATCTACGACCTGATGAAATGGGGGCCTACCTCCGCTAACTGTTCCCCGGCCCGTATTGTGTTTGTGCGCAGCGCAGAGGGTAAAGAGAAGCTGCGCCCCGCACTCTCCAGCGGCAACCTGGAGAAAACCCTCACCGCACCGGTCACCGCGATTGTGGCGTGGGACACGGAATTTTATGAGCGTCTGCCTGAACTGTTCCCGCACGGGGATGCGAAGAGCTGGTTTACCACCAGCCCCGCGCACGCTGAAGAGACCGCCTTTCGCAACAGCTCCATGCAGGCCGCTTATCTCATCTTTGCCTGTCGCGCCCTGGGGCTGGACACCGGCCCGATGTCCGGTTTTGACCGGCAAAAAGTCGACGAGGCCTTTTTCACCGGCACGCTGCTGAAAAGCAATCTGCTGATCAATATCGGCTATGGCGATGTGGGCAAACTCTACGGCCGTCTGCCGCGCCTGGCCTTTGAAGACGCCTGCGGGCTGGCGTAAGGAGCCATCATGACGACACCCGATAAACAAACCTTTCGCGATGCCATGGCCTGTGTAGGCGCGGCGGTCAATATCATCACCACCGACGGCCCTGCTGGCAGAGCGGGCTTCACCGCCAGCGCCGTATGCAGCGTCACCGACTCGCCCCCGACGCTATTGGTATGTCTTAACCGCGGCGCGTCCGTCTGGCCGACGTTTAGCGAAAACCGCACCCTGTGCGTCAACACCCTGAGCGCCGGACAGGAGCCACTCTCCAACCTGTTTGGCGGCAAAACGCCGATGGAAGATCGCTTCGCCGCTGCCCGCTGGCAGACAGGCGAGACGGGCTGCCCGCGTCTGGAGGAGGCGCTGGCCTCGTTTGATTGCCGTATCAGCCAGGTGGTCAGCGTCGGCACCCACGACATTCTGTTTTGCGACATCGTGTCCATTATCCGCCACCCCGCCCCGCAGGGGCTGGTGTGGTTTGACCGCGGCTACCACGCGCTTATGCGACCCGCCTGTTAACCCTTCTTAAGGAAGCAGCCCATGGCAATGTTCGGATTTCCCCACTGGCAGTTGAAATCGACCTCTACAGAACCTGGCGTGGTCGCGCCGGATGAACGGCTCCCGCTCGGGCAAACCCTGGTGATGGGCGTCCAGCACGCGGTCGCCATGTTTGGTGCAACGGTGCTGATGCCGATGCTGATGGGCCTTGATCCCAATCTCTCCATTCTGATGTCGGGTATTGGCACCCTGCTGTTCTTTTTTGTCACCGGCGGGCGCGTGCCCAGCTATCTGGGCTCCAGCGCCGCCTTTGTCGGCGTGGTCATCGCCACCACCGGGTTTAACGGTCAGGGGATCAACCCCAACCTCAGCGTCGCCCTCGGCGGCATTATCGCCTGTGGTCTTGTCTATACCCTGATTGGCGTCGTGGTGATGAAGATCGGAACCCGCTGGATCGAGCGAATGATGCCGCCAGTGGTTACCGGTGCGGTGGTGATGGCGATTGGCCTGAACCTGGCGCCAATTGCCGTGAAGAGTGTCTCCGGCTCGCCGTTTGAGAGCTGGATGGCGGTGATCACCGTGCTGTGTATCGGTCTGGTGGCGGTATTCACCCGCGGCATGGTCCAGCGTCTGCTGATTCTGGTCGGGCTGATTGTGGCCTGTCTGATCTACGCCCTGCTGGCCAATGTCTTTGGTTTCGGCAAGCCTGTCGACTTTACCCTGCTCCATCAGGCTGCCTGGTTCGGTCTGCCGCAGATCACGTCGCCAACCTTTAACACGCAGGCGATGATGCTTATCGCCCCTGTCGCGGTGATCCTGGTGGCGGAGAACTTAGGGCACCTGAAGGCCGTGGCGGGCATGACCGGGCGCAGTATGGATCCGTATATGGGACGCGCGTTTGTCGGGGATGGCCTGGCGACGATGCTCTCCGGGTCGGTGGGCGGCAGCGGTGTCACCACCTACGCCGA
The DNA here is from genome assembly GCF_049237265.1 of Enterobacter cloacae complex sp. IR5384. Classification (NCBI taxonomy): domain Bacteria; kingdom Pseudomonadati; phylum Pseudomonadota; class Gammaproteobacteria; order Enterobacterales; family Enterobacteriaceae; genus Enterobacter; species Enterobacter cloacae complex sp. IR5384. The sequence continues at coordinate 111,916 of NZ_JBMKHJ010000001.1, forward strand.
GAACATTGGCGTGATGGCGGTAACGAAAGTCTACTCCACGCTGGTGTTCGTGGCGGCGGCGGTCATGGCGATGCTGCTCGGCTTCTCACCAAAATTTGGTGCGCTGATCCACACCATTCCCTCGCCGGTCATCGGCGGCGCATCAATTGTGGTGTTCGGGTTGATTGCCGTGGCGGGAGCGCGCATCTGGGTACAGCATCGCGTCGATCTCAGCCAGAACAGTAACCTGATTATGGTGGCGGTCACGCTGGTGCTGGGTGCAGGTGATTTTGCCCTGACGCTGGGCGGATTTACGGTTGGCGGGATTGGTACGGCGACCTTTGGGGCGATCCTGCTTAATGCCCTGCTGAGCCGCCGGAAAGGGGATGAAGCGCAAGGGGAAGTCATCACCCCCTCCACCTGATATAAATGCCCCTTTCTTGCCGGGTGACGCTGCGCTTACCCGGCAATCGCCTTACGTCGTTTTTTGAGCTTTAGCTCACTCACCAGCACCCCAACAACGATAAACGCCGCGCCGACCAGCGCCAGCAGCGGTAAGCGTTCTCCGGCAATGCGTCCAAAAATCCCCGCCCATACCGGTTCACCGGTGTAGATCACCGTCGCCCGCGTCGGCGACACGCTGCGCTGTGCCCAATTCATGGTCACCTGAATAATGGCGCTGAAAATACCCAGCCCCAGTGCCACCACCACCAGCCCGGCAGACATCGGCGGAACCGACTCCCCTGCCGGAACCATCGTCGCGAACGCCACCAGCGACGCCGTGGCAAGCTGTACCACCGTGACGCGCTTAACGTCGACCTTCCCGGCCCAGGCGCTAATGAGGATAATTTCCGCGGCAATCGCAATGGCTCCCACCAGGGTAATGATCTCGCCCGGCCCCAGTGCCAGCAGGTTATTTTCCGGCCCGGCCAGCAAAATCAGGCCGATAAACGCCAGCACAATACCAATGCAGGACATCACACCCGGCAGGCGTCCCAGACACAGCCATTGCAATAACGGCACCAGCGGCACATACATGGCGGTGATAAAGGCCGATTTACTGCTGGAGATTGACTGTAACCCCCACGTCTGCAGGCTATACCCCATGGCAATCGCCACGCCAATCGCCACCCCGGCCTTGAGCTCCTGAAGGGTCAGTCCGCGCAGGGTTTTCAACGAGATCAACCCCACGGCAATCGCTGCCGTCGCAAAGCGCAGGCCGACAAAGAAGAACGGATCGCTCAGGGTGACCGCATACTGGACGGCGAGAAAGGTTCCGCCCCAGAACATGGTGATCAGAATGAGGATCGCTTCCTGAGGTTTGACGGAGAAGGTAAAACGAGAAACAGACATGAGGCACCAGAACGTAGAATGAAGGGACTAGTGTGCGATGCCTTTGATTGCAGTTCAATGTTACAGAAATAAAAAAACCGCCGGGAGATCCCGGCGGCAGAGGTCTTTCAACCCGGCGACTTACTTATTGCCGCCATGGCTGTTTTTACCCCCTTTTTTGCCAGCCTCAGATGCGCGCTGAGGGTCATTTTTAAAATTACCCCCGCTATGCTGGCCACCTTTACGGCCTGCTTCTGATGCTCTTTCACGATCTTCGGCGAAATTACCTGAACCACCACGATGGTTTGCCATCTCTAACCTCCAGTATGTGAAACATTAGACATCATATTGCATTCAGTAAAAGAGGATTCTTTCACCTCGCGGCTAAAGGACAGCGCCTTTATCTGTGCCGCGTGAAACTAAGCTTAGTGGACTGAGGGTATCCAGCAAGCTGTAGTTAATATTCTGCAACAAGATCTCAGTCTTTTGGGTGAGAAAACGCGGCGGCCATTCATAAGCCTTTCTTATCATTTCAAAAATCGTCGGCGGTAAAAATGTTTCATTTTGCTACAAGCCGCGATGGTCAGCATATTGTTATAAATCAAAGAAATGCCGTTCATTTTTGCAGTCTGGCTGTGATGTCATATCTTTAAATGAACGCAGCGATTCGCTGTCAGAAAAAACAAACGAGGAGTGATGCAAAATGGCTAAAGTTCTGGTGCTCTATTATTCCATGTATGGACACATTGAAACCATGGCTCACGCGGTAGCAGAAGGTGCAAACAAAGTGGACGGCGTGGAGGTTGTGGTAAAACGCGTACCGGAAACCATGCAGGCAGAAGCGTTCGCCAAAGCCGGAGGAAAAACCCAGAATGCGCCGGTCGCCACGCCTCAGGAGCTGGCGGATTACGACGCCATTATCTTCGGCACCCCCACCCGTTTTGGCAATATGTCAGGCCAGATGCGCACCTTCCTCGATCAGACGGGCGGGCTGTGGGCCTCTGGCGCGCTGTACGGCAAACTCGCCAGTGTGTTCAGCTCCACCGGGACCGGCGGAGGCCAGGAACAGACGATTACCTCAACCTGGACTACCCTTGCTCATCATGGGATGGTGATTGTACCGATTGGCTATGGCGCGCAGGAACTGTTTGACGTCTCTCAGGTACGTGGCGGCACACCTTACGGTGCAACCACCATTGCCGGTGGCGATGGATCCCGACAGCCGAGCAACGAAGAGCTCGCTATCGCCCGCTATCAGGGTGAATACGTCGCGGGTCTGGCCAAAAAACTGAACGGCTAACTCAACAGGAGGACAAGCATGCCAACTCAAGAATCCAAAGCTCACCACGTGGGCGAATGGGCAAGTTTACGCAATACCTCTCCGGAGATCGCCGAAGCCATTTTTGAAGTCGCGAAATACGACGAAAAACTGGCAGAGCAGATTTGGGAAGAAGGCAATGATGAAGTGCTGGTACGCGCCTTCGAAAAAACGGACAAAGACTCGCTCTTCTGGGGTGAGCAAACCATCGAACGTAAAAACGTCTGAGCGTTTCCCCCCGCCGCAGCGGGGGGATTATCTTATTTCGCCGCGTCGTTCATCACCGTATTAAATTTATCGATCGGGCAAAAACCGTTCGCATCCACCGGACATCCCTTCAGTTCCAGCGTCACGCGCTGCGCCGGAGACTGCAGCGACAGCACGCTGGCGTTACGCAGCTGCTCTGAGCTCTGATACACATACTCAATTTTCATCAGCTCGCGGTTGGCGTTTTTGTCGTGCCAGCGCTGGAAGACAATTTTGCCGCCGATTGGGGTGCGCTCCTGCTGGTCATGCAGCTGGTACGGCTTGAAGTCCAGCGCCGTCAGCAGAGAGGCAATGTTGGAGTCATGCCCCACCAGCAGGGTGATTTTCGGCGCTTTTGCCTGATCGGTCACCAGGGCGTTATCGATATACTTCACCAGCGGTTTGGCGACGTTTTGCGCCACCTCGGTTGAGGTAAACAGCGAGTCCTGATATCCGTTTTTCAGCTTCGACAATACGCGCCACTGCTGGTCGGTTTTAATCTCTCCCCAAGCCACCTGGTCGGCCGGGAAGCCTTCGTAATACTGCAGCGTGAACGCATCCACCAGCGAGTTGCCCACTTTCAGCGGCCCGGAAACGCCCGGTTCTTTTTCGTAGTCGGCGCTGAAGGTGTCTTTCGCGTCTGCCAGTGAACAGACTTTTTTCTCTTTGCATGACGGCGAATCGGCGTAGTTCGTCATCTGCTCCAGCAGCTTATAGCTTTCGCCAAGCTGCATTTTCTGCCGCTCGGACTCCATCGCCTTGAGCGCTTTTTCGCGGAATTCCGGCGAGTTATCGGTAATTACCGGATTAAAGGTTGGGTCCATGGTGCCCATTTTGTCCTGATGATGCACAGGAACATCGCACCCCGGGAACGCGCCGGTAATGAAGAACTGCGCGGTGGCGACGGTGCGCTGCAGGCTGTTGGCGTAAGCATAAACGCTCTCCGCCGGTGGACATTCTCCCGTCTTCACCATCCCCTGCTGGGCCAGCCACTCGCGCATGTAGTGCCCCATGTAAACCTCCAGCACGCCACCTTTGGTGGTGAGCTGACCGCCCGGCACTTCCCATTCAGGCCATTGCTTTGGCGTGGACTGCTCCAGCACGCTGCCGTTATTGGCGAGCGGTGCGCGCAGGTTGTGACGGCTCATAATTAAAACTTGCTCCAGCTGATACCCTTCCGGCGTCTCTTGCGCCTGCACCCCGGAGGCTGCTGAAAAGAGACCGGCTACGGCCACCGCGAGTAGTGCTTTTCTCATCCCTAATTCCTCACTCGTTTTAAAATGTCGCGTTCAGTGTGACAAGATCCGTGACAATTTTCCGGGAAGCATTTCTCAAACTGATGAATAACACGCTTACCCGGTGAGCAGATTAGTTTTATAATAAAACTACATACGCCCGGAGATTTGCCTGTGAAACGCACCCGTCTTGAAGAGAGTACCTGCCCTGTCGCCCGTTCGCTGGATATCATCGGCGACTGGTGGTCGCTGCTGATTGTTCGCGACGCATTGCGCGGGATTAAACGCTTCGGCGAGTTCCAGAAAAGCCTCGGTATCGCGAAAAACATGCTGACCGCGCGGCTAAAACTGCTGGTCGATGAAGGCATCCTCCGGCTCCAGCCCGCCTCCGACGGCAGCGCCTGGCAGGAATACGTTCTGACCGACAAGGGACGCGCACTCCAGACGGTGCTGGTTGCCCTGTCCCAGTGGGGCAATGAATTTTTGTTCGCGGAAAACGAATGCGGCACCGTTCTCGTTGATAGCGAACAGCGCAAACCGCTGCGTAAACTGCTGCTTATCGCCGACGATGGCCGCGAACTTAAGCCTGAAGAGATCGTGGCTAAACTCCCCTCCTGATCGTTCCCGACGGCAAAAGCACAAAATGACCACCAATATAGTTGCATTATAAAACCAAATAGCAGACAGTGAATTCAGTTTCATATTGAAACCAAACAACCCACTTTGCTTTGAGGTAACATACGATGACTACGCAAATCACTACCGCCCTGATTACGGGTGCCTCTTCCGGGATTGGTGCCGTCTATGCCGATCGCCTTGCCGCGCGCGGCGCTAATCTGGTCCTGGTCGCCCGCCGCGAGGATCGGCTGCAAACCCTCGCCGCCGACCTGCGCGCGCGCTATGGCGTGACCGTCGATATTCTGGTGGCCGATCTCACCGATGAAGCCGGGATCCGCGCGGTAGAAGACGAACTGCGTAGCAATACCGCCATTGATGCGCTGGTTAACAACGCCGGCACCGCGCAGATGGCGCCGTTCCTTGCGGGCGATGTGGCCCAGCATCAGGCCATTAACACCCTCAATACCACGGTGCTGATGCGTCTGACCTATGCGATCCTGCCGCGCCTGGCGCAGAATAACCACGGTACGCTTATTAATATCGCCTCGGTGTTGTCCCTGCACGTGCGTGCAGGCAGCGCGCTGTACAGCGCCACCAAAGCCTGGGTGCTCAGCTTTACCCGTGGGTTACAGGAGGAGTTTGCCGACAGCAATCTGCGTATTCAGGCCGTGTTACCCGCCGCAACGGCAACAGAAATCTGGCAGCATTCCGGCGTGACGGTGAACGATCTGCCGGAAGGCTCGGTGATGACCACTGACGATATGGTGGATGCTTCGCTGGCGGGTCTGGATCAGGGCGAGCTGATTACCATTCCGCCAATGCATGATGCCAGCCTGTGGGATCGCTACGAAACGGCACGTCTGGAACTGTTTAACAGCGCCCGCACCGGCATACCGGCGCCGCGCTATGTAAAACAGTAGGCTAACGCTCAAGCTGGTCGCCGTACTCACTCATCCAGGCGGCCAGCGGCGAGAGCGCCCCTTGCAGGGTCAACCCCAGCCCCGTTATCTGGTACTCCACGCGCGGTGGGATCTCCGGGTAAACCGTGCGCGACACCAGCCCGCGCTGTTCGAACAGCCTGAGCTGCTTCGTGAGTTCTTTTTGCGTGATGGGGGCGGTAGCGCGCAGCAGATCGCCAAAGCGTACCGGCGCATTGAGGATAATCAGGCGATAAAGAACAGGGATCGCCCACTTCCCGGAAATCAGGTTCACAAACTGCGTCATCGGGCAGACATAAACCTCAGAATTTTTTTCACAACGTATATCGAGCAATTCCGCCATAGCACACCTCTTGCCGCATTAGTATCCAATTGGTACCTGGTTTCCTTTCGATACTAACGTTTCTATAGTGCTTTCTCCAGAGACATTTCAGGAGAAGAACATGGGTCGTTTAGCAGGTAAATATACGCTGATTACCGGCGGAACCAGCGGCATTGGCCTTGCCACTGCGCAGGTGTTTCTCGCCGAAGGGGCGCATGTCGCCGTCACCGGTCGTAACCCGGAAACGCTCGCCGAAGCAGAGCGCATTCTGGGCGATAAGGCCTGGGTAATCCCGACCGATGCGGGAGATATTGCTTCGCAAAAAACGCTGGCAGAGACGCTTGCCGCCCGCTGGCCACGCCTGGACGCGGTGTTTCTCAACGCCGGCGACGTGACGCACGCGCCGCTGGAAGCGTGGCAGGAAGAGGCCTGGGATCGTCTGATGGGCATCAACCTGAAGGGACCGTTCTTTTTAATTCAGGCGCTGCTGCCGCTGCTGAATAATCCGTCCTCGGTGATCCTGTGCGGCTCCGTAAGCGCGCGCATCGGCCTGCCCACCAGCAGCGTGTATGCCGCGAGCAAGGCCGCCCTGCTGTCGCTGGCACGCACACTGTCGGCAGAGCTGTTACCGCGCGGCATTCGCGTTAACGGTCTGAGCCCCGGCCCGGTAGAAACTCCGGCCTTTACGAAAACGGGCTTAAGCGAAGAAACGCTTAACGCGATGATGGCGGAGATCATCAAGCTTGTGCCGCTGGGCAGAATGGGCTCGACGACGGAGCTGGCAAAAGCCGCGCTCTATCTGGCCTCCGACGAATCCAGCTACACGGTAGGAACGGAACTGCTGGTGGACGGCGGAATGGGAAGTTTGTAACTTAAAAGGCGCTGATGCCGGTGACAATGCCGACATACAGCGCCGCCCAGACGGCGGCAGAAAACAGGCTGACCGCGTAAACCTTCACCCGGTTGAGCCTGAGCATGCCCGCCGCCAGCGGCACGATATAGCGCAGTACCGCCAGAAAACGGGCGGTGAAGAGCACCAGCACGCCGTTTTTCTGTAGCTGATGCCGCACCCGCAAAAATGTATCGGCATGTCTTGAGGTAATGCGCGTCACCAGCCGCGTATGCCCCATCAACTGACCGATATGATAGTTCAGCAGCGAACCGAGCGTGGCCCCCATCACCACCGCCAGCCACGTCAACGCCGGATGCAGGCTCGCCTGGCTGACGGTGATCCCGGTCAGCAACATCACCGAGGCGGGCGGCAGCACGGAGGAGATCAGCACCGTGGATTTACTCAAAGCCAGCACGAAGAGCAGCGCAAAGAGATGCGTCGGATAATGCGCAAAATGATTGAGCAGATTGTCAAACCACGCCACCTTTCTCTCCTCGTGAATATTTACCCTCCCATTAAAGTCGAGCAAGTTTAAATAAAGGCTCAACGCGTCATGAATAATGAATACATAAACATTCCCTAAACATTTTTTAAATTCCAGAGCGGGAAAATAAAATAAGCGTATTATCCCGCTGGTTTACAACGATCTCGTTATGGCGAGGCTCCTGTACAAATACACGTTATCGCTCTGGCAGGTTCGAGAGAACCCGCACAGGGTAAAACAGGCACTGTCGAATCAAGGCTTTGTCAGTATAACTTCCCTTACGGGATACGGTGTACAGTGCTGAACCCAGGACGTGGGGATCTCCTCTTCGACATGCCCTGTCTTGCTCGCCCCTGAGAGATTTTTTATTCAAAGGGAATTCACTATGTCTTACGCTATTCACAACCAGAACCCGGTATTCAATGACAGCGCTATCGCGCAATATATGAATACCGATTTTATCGTCCTCGATATTTCATTATGCGTGGCGCTGGCGCGCGAGCAGTTTTTCGAAAAATTAAAAGACGATGATATTCCGTCGCATATTTTCATTGAAGATCAGGGTCGCCTGGCAGGCATGATTGCGGTACGCAAATTGCTGCAAACCACCGATACCGTACAGCCGGTAAAATCGCTGATGCTGTCGCAATTTCTGCAGGTCAAACCGGAAGATGAGCGGGCCGATGTCGCCGGACTGCTGGCTCACAGCGGTGCGGATGTAGTGCCTGTTGTCACCCACGGCAAGCTGGTTGGCTGCCTCACCGAGCGAGAAATGGCTCACCTGCTGGAAGACGATGTCACCGAAGATGCCCAGCGCCAGGGGGCCACGCTGCCGCTGGAAAAGCCCTATCTGGAGACCAGCGCCTTCAGCCTGTGGAAAAAACGCTCCGTCTGGCTGCTGCTGCTGTTTGTCGCGGAAGCCTACACCAGCTCGGTGATCCAGCACTTTGAAGAGGCGCTGGAGTCCGCCATTGCGCTGGCGTTTTTTATCCCTCTGCTGATTGGCACCGGCGGGAACAGCGGAACGCAGATCACCTCCACGCTGGTGCGCGCTATGGCGCTGGGTGAAGTGCATCTGCGTGATGTCGGTCGCGTACTTTGCAAAGAGATGACCACCTCACTGATGATTGCCGTCACGCTCGGTATTGCCGGGTGCATCCGCGCATGGATGATGGGGATTGGGCTGGAAATCACCCTTATCGTCAGCCTGACGCTGGTGTGCATTACGCTGTGGAGCGCCATAGTCTCGTCCGTTATTCCCATGGTACTCAAGCGCTGCGGCATTGACCCGGCCGTCGTCTCCGCGCCGTTTATCGCGACGCTTATCGACGGTACCGGGCTGATTATCTACTTCAAAATCGCCCAGTATACGCTGGGGCTGGAGTAATCTTACGAGCACCTCTTTCCTGTGATTGAGGTGCTCACTCCGCTACACATCACCCAGTTGATGCGCAATCTCGCGCAGCTGCTGGGCCAGCGCCTGGAGGTTTTTTCCCTTCTCCCCTTTCGGCCCGGTGGACTGTCGCACCACCAGACGGGCAGGTAAAATCGAGGACATGCGCAGGGCACTCTCTTCGCCGCTGTCCAGAATGCGGCGCACCGCCTCTTTGCCCTGCAGATCTAAATCCAGTGAGACCGTCGTCAGCGCCGGGTAGAAGAACGAGCTTTCGTAGGTATCATCGTAGCCAATCACCGACTTCTCGCCCGGAATGGAAATCTGCTGCTGGTGGAAGGCGCTCAGTACGCCCAGCGCCATCTGGTCGTTGGCCACCAGTACGGCGGAAAACTGCGGCGTTTCGCGCAACATCTGCAGCGCACCGGCATACCCGCTCTGCGCATCCCAGTTGCCGCGGATCACCGAAGCGGGCTCCAGCCCGTAACCCTTCAGGGTTTCGATCCAGCTTTTTAGCCTCAACTGTGCCGACACAGAGGACTCCGGCCCCGCCAGCAGGGCGATGTCGCGATGGCCCAGCTCGTAAAGGTATTTAACGCTGGCGCGGGTCCCATCCGCCGGGTTAAACGAAACGTTAAACACAGAACTGTACGGGTCGACGTCCAGGAAAAGACAGACGATATCGTCGTTGTCGGTAGCGATTTTCTGCGCCTCTTCGGCCTCCAGAGGCACGTTAATGATCACCTTGCTCACCAGCTGGGACTTCAGTTCGTTGATAGAGTCCTGAATACTTTGATTGACGTTCTCATCTATCATCGAGATCAGTACCTGGTATCCCTCCACGTTCGCATAGCGTTTTACCGCTGCCGCCACCTGAGAAGGCGCGTGCAAAGCCAGTGAAATGGTCACCAGCCCGACGGTCTGGCTCTGCTTGCCTACCAGTTGCTGGGCCAGGCGATTCGGCACATACCGCAATAACTCTATGGATTTCTCAACCTTGTGGCGCGTGGCCTCGGATACATTGGCAGATTTATTCAGTACCCTGGACACGGTCTGATAGGAGACGCCTGCATGGCGTGCGACGTCCTCTAACGTTGCGCTTTTCGACTTCATGGTCCGGTTCCTTATGTTGTTATGCGATGATTGTAACAGGGGCGCTGTAAAAAAACGCTCACCGCCCTCACTTCGCAGACATGACACCATCAAAAAGTATTACGTTCACAATGCCATAATTTGTGGCACAGCTCATCACTCGTAACAAAATTGTCTATTTTATTTGCAGTTAATCACACACTTAGGATCGTTCAATTGCCAGCCAGAAGGTTTAGGAATTTTATGACAGCGGATTTGTGAACGTATTACAAAACAATAAGAGGGTAACAATGAACACGACGATCCGCTCTGTATCCGTTGCGCTGGCTGCCGCGTTAGCGTCTCCATCGCTGTTTGCTGCGTCTTCAGTACCGATTGATTTTCATGGCTATCTTCGCTCCGGCGTGGGCGTCTCACGGGATGGTGGGATGGAGGAGTGGCAGAAGAATAAAATAGGCCGTCTGGGTAACGAAGCCGATACCTACGGCGAGCTGGAACTGGGCTCTGAGGTCTACAAAAAGAACGACGTGAGCTTTTATCTCGACAGCATGGTGAGCATGGTGTCTGACGGCTCTAACGATAACGAAACCACCTTTGGCGACGACGCTCAGTTTGGCCTGCGCCAGCTTAACCTGCAGATCAAGGGGTTGATCCCGGGCGATCCGAATGCGGTTATCTGGGGTGGGAAGCGCTATTACCAGCGTCATGATCTGCACATCATTGACACCAAATACTGGAACATCTCGGGATCCGGTGCAGGTATTGAGAACTATACGCTCGGCCCTGGCGCGGTCTCTGTGGCCTGGATCCGCGGCGATGCCAACGACGTGGACTACCGCGTTGACGGTGATAACGACGTAAACATCAACTATATCGATCTCCGCTATGCGGGCTGGAAACCGTGGGCAGGCGCGTGGACGGAAGTGGGTATTGACTATGCCATGCCAAATCCGACCAACAAACAGAAAGAGTATGGCGGGCTGTACGAGGCCGACAACGGCGTGATGGTAACCGGAGAGATCAGCCAGGACATGCTGGGCGGCTATAACAAGCTGGTGCTGCAGTATGCCAACAAAGGTCTGGCGCAGAATATGGTTTCCCAGGGAGGCGGCTGGTACGACATGTGGAACTATGTGAACGATGCCAGCGGCTACCGCGTGATTAATACCGGCTTAATTCCCATTACCGACAAGCTCTCCTTTAACCACGTCCTGACCTGGGGTTCGGCGGATGACACCACGCAGTATACCGATAAATCGCGCCTGATTTCGCTGGTGGGCCGCGCGCAGTATCAGTTCACCGAATATGTGCGTCTGATTGGTGAAGTGGGCGGGTTCTACCAGAAAGATACCTATACCGACGGTTCAAACTACAAGCAGAGCGGTGAGAAGTACACGATCGCCTTAGGTCTGGCGGACGGACCTGATTTTATGTCACGTCCCGAGCTACGGGTGTTTGCCTCCTACCTGAATGATTCCGAACATGGGAAATCCTTCGAAGACGGCACCGCCAGTAATACCTGGAACTTCGGCGTGCAGGTTGAAGCCTGGTGGTAATATTTATTTCTAAAATGCGTTAATCGTTATTGTATCTCCAACAACTGGCAGTTTATTCGCCTGTTTCGGGATAGCCATTATTTTGGCTATCCCTTTTTTTATTTATTGATCAAAATGTTCATATAATAACTGACGTAAGGCATCAGACTGCCTGCCAAATATGGCATGCACCTGCTGGCCAATAATAATTACCCCCAGTGCCCCTTCATTCTGTAACGCCTCAGAGTCAACTTTATTTAAATCTTTTACCGTCACGCGCAGGCGGGTAATACAGGCTTCGACGTGTTCGATATTATCGTCGCCGCCAAACGCGGGAATTAAACGCTGGGTAATTTGACTGTCCATAATACGCCTCATTATATGCAGATAAAAAAATGCCTGCTCGTGGAGCAGGCGTTCTGTGCCTTTTTGCCCGGACGGTGCGGTCTGATGCCCTCACCCCAGCCCTCTCCCACAGGGAGAGGGAGAAAATCAATTACGCTTTACGCCTGAGCACACGACAGTCCCAGGGCAGCAGAGCGGTATCGCCCGCAGCAGCGGCGTCTGTCATGCAGTCGGTATACCCCTGTGGCAGCGTGATGTACTGCTGCTGTGCCGTGTAGTTCTGCACAAACACCCAGGTGGTTTCGCCATCCGTGCGTGCCGTGGCAACCACGCCCGGCGGGAGTTCACCCTCGATGGCGCGCGGTAGTGCCAGCTCGTTGATAATTCCGGCGAAGAAATCGCGCTGGAACGGCAGATCGTTACGTGAAGCGACATGCCACGCCTTGCCTTTACCGACGCGGTTGACCGTTACCGCAGGGCGACCTGCGTAGAAATCATCGCGGTAGGTCGCCAGCACCTGTGCGGACTCAGCGTGGATCAGCTCGCATAAATGCCGCACCTGATACGGCCCCTGCAAACCCGCCGCGTTGCCTGCCAGCCCCTGAATCAGGTTGCGCTCCCCCTCGCCCAGGCACTCGATCTCTTCCGCCCAGATGCCCAGAAGCTTGCGCAGCGGGCCAGGGAAACCGCCCAGATGACAGAGATCGGTCTCATCCACCACGCCGGTCCAGTAGGTCGTCACCAGATGCCCGCCATTAGCCACAAAGGCTTCTGCCCGCTCGGCAAACCCTTCGCGTACCATATAAAGCATGGGGGCAACCACCAGCGCGTAGTCGCTCAGATCGCCGTCAGCGTCAATGACATCCACCGCGATGCCTTTTTCCCAGAACGGACGATAGTGCTCGTTGACGGTTTTTTCGTACTCCATTCCCATATTGCGCGGACCTTCGGCATCATCCAGCGCCCAGCGGTTTTGCTGGTCGAAGACAATCGCCACCCGGGCCTCGGTACGGCAACCTGCGACCTCCGGCAGGCGTGCCAGCATCTCGCCCAGGCGCGTCACTTCACGCCCGACGCGGGTATCCAGATGACCCACGTGGTCGATAACCGCGCCGTGGAATTTCTCCACCGACCCGCGGCTTTTACGCCACTGGAAGTACTGCACCGAATCCGCTCCGTGCGCCACCGCCTGCATCGACGAGAGAATATGCATCCCCGGCTTTTTCAGCTTGCTGGTTGGCTGCCAGTTGGTGGTGCTCGGCGTCGACTCCATCAGCACGAAGGGCTTACCGCCCTTCAGGCTACGCATCATGTCGTGATACATGGCGGTGTAGCAGGCGAGCGCCGTTTCGTCTTTCTCCTTGTGCCACATCGGATAGCTGTCCCAGGAGATAAAGTCGATCGCCTTCGCAAGCTGCCAGTAGTCGTAGTCGTAGAAATACTCCATAAAATTGGTGGTTACCGGCAGTTCCGCATTCGCTACTTTTAGCGGGGCCACTTCATGGCGGCAGAAATCGGTCACCTGTGCGGTATTGAAGCGACGCCAGTCGAGGTTGAGGCCGTGAATCGATACTTCTCCCTGCGGCGCAGGGGACTCTATCTGCGACCAGTCGGTGTAGGTGTGGCTCCAGAAGGTGCTCCACCACGCGTGGTTCAGCTCGTCCAGGGTTTTATAGCGCGCCTTCAGCCAGTCGCGAAAACGTGCCTGACACAGGTGACAGTGACATTCGCCGCCGTATTCATTAGAGATATGCCAGCCCAGCACCGCCGGATGGTGTGAATAACGCTCCGCCAGCAGGCGGTTAATGGTGAATGTCTTCTCACGGTACACTGGCGATGACATGCAGTGGTTATGTCGGCCTCCGTGCAGCGCGGGCACCCGGTTGCGCCCGACGCGCAGCACCTCAGGGTATTTTTGCGACATCCACGCCGGACGCGCGCCGCTTGGCGTAGCAAGGAAAATATGAATACCTGCCGCATACAGTTTTTCAATAATATTATCCAGCCACGCAAAATCATATTCCCCTTCACGCGGCTCCAGCTTTGCCCAGCTAAATATGCCCACCGACATCACATTACATTTTGCCTGCTGCATCATGGCAATATCTTTTTCAATAATACCGGGATAATTCTCCCATTGCTCCGGGTTATAGTCGGCGCCATGCAATAACGCCGCGACCTTTGGGCTTAAAGGCGCAAATTTATTCATATTAAAAACGTCCTGAATGAAGATAAAAATTATTTAAATACCGTTATTGATGGCAGCACTTTTCCCTGGCAATCAAATAACGCCTGATTCTCGCGGGCATTCCCCTCTTTCCATTCGTCATGAATATATTTCATGCCGGCTTTGGTCGCCCACGTGGTGCCCGGTACGGCAATCCAGGTCGGCTCCCAATAAAAAATGCCTTTGCCACGGTGGTCCGGAACATCAATAACGGACTGCATTAAATCGTGAATATAATCGTACTGGCCCTGAACGGTACCCGGATAGCCGCCGTCTTTTTCTTCTTTCGCCTGGAAGCTGTTCTCAGCGTTATCGCAGTTGTCCAGCGTATAGCCGTATGCCGCTTCCACCACAATCACGTCTTTGTTATAGCGCTTGCTGATGTCATCCATATTGGCCTTCAGCGCGCTAATCGGGCCGTTCCAGTAGGTGTACATTGACAGGCCGATGATATCGAATGGCACGCCACGCTTCGCGATTTCGTCAAACCACCAGCGGAAGGTGTCATTTTTAGTCCCTTCGGCCAGGTGCAGCATGATTTTCACCTGCTCGCCGCCGGTCAGATTCTCTTTTAGCCCGCTAATGGCGGCGTTGAGCAGTCCGGCCAGACGGTCAAACTCGCCGCCGCCCTGCCCCCAGCTTTTGCCTTCCGGCCACAGCATGCCGCCGTTGATTTCGTTACCGATTTGCACCATGTCCGGCAGTACGCCCTCTTGCTTAAAGCGGGCGATGGTGTCGCGGGTGTAGTCATGGATCGCCGTTTTAAGCTGCGGGTAGTCCATCTTCTCCCAGGCTTTCGGCTTGAACTGTTTGCCCGGATCGGTCCAGAAATCGCTGTAGTGGAAATCGAGCAGCAGCTTCAGGCCCTGCGCCTTCACGCGCTTCGCCAGCGCAATCGTGTTTTCCAGGTTGTTACTGCCGCCGCCATAGGTCTTGCCGCTCGCATCCTGTGGATCAACCCACAGGCGCAGGCGTACATAGTTCACGCCGTTGGCCTTCAGGATCGCAATCGCATCCTGCTGCTGGCCGTTCTGGTTATAGAATTTCGCGCCGTGTTGTTCGGCTTCCAGTAGGGTCGAAATATCCGCCCCCTTAATAAAATCTGCAGGCATGGCGTTAAACGGACGCGTTTTCACCGCGTCGGCAGCAAAAGCACTCGCGGCAAGGCCACATGAGAGGCAAACGGCGAGCAAAGCGGGTTTGAGTCTTTTCATGGTTATCCTTTGGTACTCCCGGAGGTCAGGCCGGAGACGAAGTATTTTTGTAACGCCAGGTAGAGGATCGCCACCGGCACCGCAATCAGGACCGCGCCTGCCGCGTAGGTGGTGTAGCTGGCCCCCATTTTTTGTGCCACCAGGTTATAAAGCCCGATGGGTAAGGTGTATTTGTCCGGGGTGCGCAAAATGGTGCTGGAGAGGATGAAATCCCCCAGCGGCCCGGTGAAGGAGAACAGCGCCACCACCGCCACAATCGGCTTCGAAAGCGGCATGATAATTTCGATGAAAATCCGGAAATTACTGGCCCCGTCCATGCGCGCGGATTCATCCAGATCTTTCGGGATGGCATCGAGGTAGCCTTTCATCAGGTAAGTGTTCATCGGGATCATGCCGCCCACGTAGATCAGCACCAGCGCCAGATGGCTATTGATAAGGCCCAGCAACTGCGACAGCACGAAGATGGCAATCAGCGCCGAGAACTGGGGGATCATCTGCAGCAGCAGGAACAGCATCAGACCGTTCTGGCGCCCCTTAAAGCGAAAGCGCGAAAACGCGTAGGCGGTAAAGCTGACGCTGATTAAGGTCAGTACCATGGTCAGGAAGCTGATTTTCATTGAATTCCAGTACCAGGTCATGTAGTTCACCTGGCCGTTGAACAGGTCGGCATAGTGCTGCACCGAGAAGTTCTCTGGAATAATCGACGAGCTCAGCAGGCTATTACCCGCGTTAAACGACGCACCGACCGTCCACACCAGCGGGTAAATGATGATTATCGAGACCAGCACGATAACCAGCCAGGAGAGCGAGAGGTGAACCCACTTCTCACGTTTAATACTTTGTGATTGAGCCATCGTTACGTTCCTTACGCCATGTCGTCATTTTTGAACGATTTCGTGGCGCGGAACTGCCACAGCGCCAGCCCGACGACAAAGATCGACAGCAGGATAGTGATGGTCGCCGCAATCGCATATTGCGAAGAGGACATCGTCAGTTTGTAGATCCACGACACCAGGATATCCGTCCCACCCGCATTCGACCCTACCACCGCCGGTCCGCCGTTATTAAACAGGTAGATGATGTTGAAATTATTGAAGTTGAAGGTGTATTGAGTGATCAGAATCGGCGCAATCGAGTAAAGCACCAGCGGCAGCGTGATGGTACGCAACTTAGTCGCGCTACTGGCACCGTCCATGGTCGCCGCTTCGTACAGATCGTCCGGAATGGCCTGCAGCACGCCGGTGGTCATGGCGAAAACAAACGGGAAGCCGAGCCAGGTCTGCATCATAATCAGCGCCGTTTTGGTCCAGAACGGATCGGTCATCCACGCTTTTGGCGCGATGCCGAAGAAGGCCAGAATGACGTTGTTGATCACCCCAAAGGAGTCGTTAAACATTCCGGCAAACACCAGGATGGTGACAAAGCCCGGCACCGCCCAGGGCAGAATGAAGATGGTGCGGATCAGCGGTTTAAAGCGCAGATCTTTCTGGTTTACCAGAATGGCCAGCAGCACGCCTACCGAACATTGCAGCGTGGTAGCGAGCAGGGTCCAGACCACCGTCCACTGCAGCACGTCGAAGAAGGTCGAACGCCAGATGGAGAGCGTGAAGATATTGATGAAGTTCTTAAACCCA
Source organism: Enterobacter cloacae complex sp. IR5384 (assembly GCF_049237265.1). Lineage (NCBI taxonomy): Bacteria > Pseudomonadati > Pseudomonadota > Gammaproteobacteria > Enterobacterales > Enterobacteriaceae > Enterobacter > Enterobacter cloacae complex sp. IR5384. The sequence goes on from NZ_JBMKHJ010000001.1 coordinate 128,720, forward strand.
ACCCAGTCCACCAGCTTAGCCGGCGGCGTGTGGTAGAGGTTGTAGTTGGTAAAGGCAATGGCAAAGCCGAACAGGATCGGGAAAACCACTACAAACACCAGCAGGATAAAGCCGGGCGTGATCATCAGATACGGGAAGCCGTCGCTCAGCAGCATCTGGTACTGCTTGCGCACGCTGTTAAGCGCAAGTCCCGCATCGCGTTTTCTGCCATTCACCCACGCATCACGCATCGACAGGTACCAGACCATCACGCCAAACGCGGCGATCAGCACGCTGATGATCCCCTCAGCCAGCAGGAAGATAGAGTTGTCCCGCGGCACCTCCTCGCCCAGCGTCACCAGCCCCCACAGCCCTTCGCGCAGAAAATCGGCAAATACGCCGAGAAAACTGACCAGCAGTACCAGGAAGATGATCCCTTTCAGCCACTGACGATGGTAGAACTGGCCGAAGCCGGGGATGAACGCCAGCAGCAGGCCGGTCCAGGCATGGCGCCCGGCCCCGTGCGGTCTGGCAAAATTTTCCGGGATGATACTCACAGACAACTCCTTTCAAAAAAACGGGAGAGAGTCCTCCCGTTTTGCGACGGCAGAAAATTACTGGTTGCTGGCCTGCATGGCTTCGATTTGCATCTGGACCTGTTTTTCTGCGCTATCCAGCGCGGCTTTAGGATCCTGTTTGCCGGTCAGGCTCAACTCCAGCGCGGCGTTGGCTGGCCCCCAGACTTCACCCATTTCAGGGATGCCCGGCATGGCAGTTGCGCGCGCCGACTGTACCGCGACGGCACTCGCTTTTTCGTCGTTTTTGATAATCGGATCGTCGATCATCGCGGTAAGCGGCGGGATTTCACGCGTGGCGATGTAGCGCGTTTTCACATACTGCGGCTGGTTGATGAATTCGATAAATTTCTGCGCCAGGGCTTTGTCTTTGCTCCACGTGGAGACAACGTAGCCTTTCACGCCAAGGAAAGAACTCATAGGCTTGCCGTCGGGCAGCGTTGGCAGCGGCGCAACGCCGTAGTTGATCCCTGCCGCTTCATACGGCTGGAATGCCCACGGCCCATTGATCACGGCTGCCGCTTTCTTCTCGGTGAACAGGGAGTCAATGGCGTTCAGACCGTTGTCACCGACTATCCCGGCCGGGAAGATCCCGTCGGCGTAGAATTTTTTAAGGTACGTCACGGCCTCTACCGCGCCCGGCTTGTTCAGGCCAACGTCGCTGGCGTTATAGCCGCCCTTGTCGTTATGACCGAAGATGTAGCCGCCCATCGGAGAAATTGCCCCCCAGCTGTAGTAAATCTGGTCGAACTTGGCGAGCAGGCCGTACTGGTTTTTCGCGCGCTGCTGTTTCGAAAAGTCATACCAGTCCTGCAGCGAATTGAGGGGCTTGTCGATAAGGTCTTTGTTGTAGATCAGCACCAGCGTCTCGACCGCTTTCGGTACGCCGTAGAGGGCATTATCCATTTTGAAGGCATTGATTGAGGCCGGGGTGTACTGTTCGGTCTGCTTAGCCTCCAGATTCAGGGGGGTCAGCAACCCTTGCACTACGGCGCCGCCCAGCTGATCGTTAGGGATCACCAGCACGTCCGGGCCAATGCCCGCCGGGCCATCCAGACGCAGTTTTTCCAGCTGCTGGGCGTAAGGGGTTTCCTGGACGTTGACCTTAACGTCGTACTGTTTTTCAAAGTCAGCCACCGCCTCTTTTATACCGGATGACTTCTTGATGTCTTCCCAGACGTTAAGCTGCGTGGTGGCATGTACCTGCACCGAGAGCGTAGAGAGGATCAGAGCGGCAAGTAGGTTCTTTTTCATTACAAACCTCATGTGAAGGTATAACAATTTTATGGTTGTTATGACATTTAACGCCTTATCTGCCTCATCTAAAATTCAGCAAAACCAGATGCTGCAAGTATGACGTCAAATATCTTTGGTTTGGTATACGCTACCCTTCACATCATGATAACTCTACAAAAAACTGTAAGTTGTGTGATCGTCATAACATTAATGGAAAATCTGTATAGGGCGCATGAATACTGGAAGTTATAGTCAATACAGACAAATTGCACCGTCCAGCTATGTTGAACCTGATTGTTATACGTAAAACATAGACAGCGGTTTACTCGGGGAACACTGATGTCAAACATACAGTTAAGGAATGTCACCAAGCGCTTTGGCGACACCGTTACCTTGCACAACGTGAATCTTGAAATTGAAGACGGGGAATTCGCCGTCTTTGTTGGCCCTTCCGGCTGTGGTAAATCGACCATGCTGCGCATGATTGCCGGTCTGGAGGAGATTAGCGAAGGTGAAGTCTTAATCGGTAATGAGGTCATGAATGACGTCGCGCCTTCCCACCGCGGCGTGGCCATGGTGTTTCAGTCCTACGCGCTCTATCCGCACATGACGGTCGCCGAAAACATGGGCTACGGGCTGAAAGTGAATAAGGTCCCAAAAGAACAGATCCGTCACCAGGTGGAGATGGTAGCAAAAACGCTGCAGCTCTCCCATCTGCTGGACCGCAAACCTAAACAGCTTTCGGGCGGGCAGCGCCAGCGCGTGGCAATAGGCCGCGCCATCGTGCGTAACCCGCGCGTCTTTATGTTTGATGAACCGCTCTCTAACCTGGACGCCGAGCTGCGCGTCGAGATGCGTCTGCACCTTGCCCGCCTGCATCAGGAGCTGAAAACCACCATGGTGTATGTCACGCACGACCAGATCGAAGCGATGACCCTGGCCGACAAGATCGTGGTCATGAACTATGGCAAGGTTGAGCAGATGGGCGCCCCGATGGATCTCTATTACAAACCGGCAAATAAGTTTGTCGCCGGGTTTATCGGTTCTCCGAAGATGAACTTTCTGCCGGCGACCGTTGAAGCCTGGCAGCCAGGTAAGCTTACCGTCAGGCTATCGCAACAGAAGTCGCTCACGCTCGCGATAACCACCACACCGCTGCAGCCGGGAAGTCAGGTCACGCTGGGCATCCGCCCGGAACATTTAACCACCGACCTTCACCGCGGCACGCGGCTGGAATTTAACTGTGAAGTAGTGGAGCGACTGGGAAACAATACTTACCTGTTTGGGCAATGCTATGGCCATGACAACGTAAAGATCTTGCTGCCGGGCGACGTAAAGTTCGCGCCCTGGCAGAAGATAGACGTGGCGTTTGACGACCATCACTGCATGGTTTTTGACGACCAGGATGTACGGGTGAGCGCTGATATCGAAGATGCGGTGCGTTCGGTGGCTTAACGCGCGCCACCGTCAGCCAGCGCTCTCACCGCCCGCCCAAACGCCTCAATCGCCAGCGCAACATCCTCAGCCATCACCGACTCCGCCGGGTGGTGGCTGATGCCCCCCTTGCAGCGCACAAACAACATCCCCACCGGCCAGCGTTCTGCCAGCGCAATGGTGTCGTGCCCGGCACCGCTCGGCAGCGATAGCGTGCGGCCCTGAACCGATGTCACAGCCTCCCCTAACAGCGATTGCAGTCTGGCATCGCAGGGCGTGGCGGCGATCCGGTAAAACTCCTCGGCGCTGAAACTGAGCCCACGTCGGGCTGCGATCTCTTCCGCCTGAATGAGCAGTTCAGTGAGCAGTGCGTCCAGCGGGGCATCCTGCGGGCCGCGAATATCCAGCGATAGCGCCACCTCGCCGGGAATCACATTGACCGCGCCGGGCAGGCAGCGTAACGCCCCCACCGTGGCAACCAGATTGCCGCCGCGCTGTCGGGTGGTGTTTTCAACCTGCACCATCCATTCGGCAGCTGCGGCCAGGGCATCTTTGCGGTGAGCCATCGGCACGGTACCGGCATGCCCGGCTTCGCCGGTAAAGAGACAGTTCAGACGCCGCGCACCGTTAATGGCTTCTACTACCCCCAGCGCCAGCCCCTCCTGCTCCAGGCACGGCCCTTGTTCAATATGCAGCTCCAGACAGGCGCTGAAATCGTCCTGATGCCGCGCGGCAAGCGCTACCCGTGCGGGATCCAGCCCCGCCTGCACCATCGCCTGCGCCACGCTTATGCCACTGGCATCACAGGTATCAAGCCAATTCTCCGGCCAGGTGCCCGTCAGGCCGCGACTGCCTAACAGCGTGATGCCGAAGCGGGTCCCCTCTTCGTCGCAGAAGCCAACAATCTCGATGGCCTGCGCCAGGCGCACGCCCTGCTGATGCAGGCTGTCCACCACCTCAATGGCGGTGAGCACGCCGAGCATGCCGTCGTAGCGCCCGGCATTGCGCACGGTATCCAGATGCGAGCCAAGCAGTATCGCCGGTGCGCCCTCCAGCTGCGCCTCATAGCGCCCGCAAATATTCCCGACGCTATCCTGCCAGACGGTCATGCCCGCCTGGCTCATCCACTGCCCGACCAGCTGGTTGGCCTGCAGATGCTGCGTGGAAAGATAAACCCGCGTCAGGCCGTCCGGGGTTTCGCTGATGGCGGCCAGCGCATCGGCACGGGCCATCACCCGCTCTGCCGCCGGGCTCATTGTGACGTCTCGCGGCGATAATGATCCCACGCGGCCTGCATCGCCGCCCCCTGGGGGGTGGTAAATTTAAGGTAGTTCAGCACCGACTCCAGCGCGCTCAGGGTGGTCATTACGCAGTCTTTACGGGCGTTATAACCCATGGTGCCAATGCGCCATACCTTGCCGTGCAGCGGGCCAAACGAGGTGCCAATTTCGATACCGAAATCTTCCAGCATCAGCTTACGCACCTGATCGCCGTTAACGCCCTGCGGGATCACCACGCCCAGCACGTTGTTCATCTTGTGCTTCAGATCGCCAAAGGTCTCCAGCCCCATCGCCTGAATGCCTTTCAGCAGCGCATCGCCGTGCAGCTTGTGCCGGGCGATGCCGTTGTCCAGCCCTTCCTGGAGGATCAGCCGCGCGCATTCGCGGGCGCCAAACAGCGCGGTGGTGGCTTCAGTGTGATGGTTCAGCCGCTCCGGCCCCCAGTAATCCATCACCATGCCGAGATCGAAATAGTTGGAGTAGATCATCTCCTCGTCGCCGTCGCGATGGGCGTCGGTGCGGATCCCCTCCTCGACGCATTTGCGGCGGCGGATCGCCTCTTCCATGCGTGGGCTCAGGGTGATCGGTGACGTGCCGGACGGACCGCCAAGGCATTTCTGCATGCCAGCGGAGACAGCATCCAGCCCCCAGGCATCGGTTTCCAGCGCGTTCCCCCCCAGCGACGCGGTGGCGTCGGTGTAAAACAGCACGTCATAACGGCGGCAAATCGCGCCGAGCTCGGCCAGCGGCTGCAGCATGGTGGTGGAGGTATCCCCCTGCACGGTCAGCAGCAGACGGGGACGAATACGTTTGATGGCATCCTCCACCTGATCCGGGGTAAACACCTCGCCCCACGGCACCTCGATGGTATGCACTTCCGCCCGGCAGCGGCGGGCGATTTCGCACAGCAGATGGCCGAAGCGGCCAAACACTGGCACCAGCACTTTATCGCCCGGGCGAATGGCCGACACCAGAATCGCCTCAATGCCCGCGCGGGAGGTGCCGTCCACCAGCATCGTCCAGCGGTTTTCGGTGCGGAACACCCCGCGATAGAGCGCCATTACTTCGTTCATGTAGTGGGTCATCGCCGGGTCGTACTGACCAATCAGCTGGCTCGACATGGCGCGCAGCACGCGCGGATCGGCGTTGATCGGCCCCGGCCCCATCAGCAGACGCTGCGGCGGATTAAGTTGCGGAAATTGAGCGATATCCATTGTTAAGTCCTTATCAGTTGAGGCCGCGCACGGAGGAGATGAACTGCTTCAGTTCGGTGGTCTGCGGGTTAGCGAAAAGCGTTTTGCTGTCGCCCTGCTCCCAGACTTTCCCCTGGTGCATAAACACCACGCGGTCGCCCACTTCGCGGGCAAAATTCATTTCATGGGTCACGAGAATAAGGGTCATCCCTTCTGCTGCCAGCTGCTCCAGCACCTTAAGCACTTCGCCCACCAGTTCCGGGTCGAGCGCGGAGGTGATCTCGTCACAAAGTAAGACTTTTGGCGACATCGCCAGCGCACGGGCAATTGCCACGCGCTGCTGCTGGCCGCCGGAGAGACTCGACGGGTAGTAATCCAGACGATCGCCGAGGCCGACTTTCTCCAGCATCTGCTGCGCCAGCGCCCGGCATTCGGCGGCGCTTTTCTTCAGCACCCGACGCGGGGCGAGCATCACGTTTTCCAGCGCCGTCATGTGCGGGAACAGGTTAAAGTTCTGGAACACCATCCCGACCGAGCGGCTGATTTCACGCGCCTGGGAATCCCGGTCGGTAATGGTCATGCCGCCAAGCTTGATGCTGCCGTCCTGATACCCTTCCAGACCGTTGATGCAGCGCAGCAGGGTGCTTTTGCCGGATCCGCTGCGCCCGATAATCGAAATCACCTGGCCCATGTCGATATCGAGATCGACCCCCTTCAGGACATGGTTATCGCCGTAGTACTTCTGTACCTGATTAATGGTGATGAGAGGCATTGAATTTAGTCTCCAGATAACGGCTGTAACGCGACAGCGGATAACACAGAATGAAGTAGCCCAGCGCCACCAGCGCAAAGACCTTAAACGGTTGATAAGTGACATTGGTGAGCATCGTCCCGGCTTTGGTCAGCTCGATAAAGCCGATGATTGACGCCAGCGCCGTGCCCTTAATCACCTGGACGGCAAAACCGACCGTCGGCGCAATCGCAATCCGCAACGCCTGCGGCGCGACCACCCGATAAAGCGTCTGGCCAAAGGTCAGCCCCAGACAGCGCGACGCTTCCCACTGCCCTTTGGGCAGCGCGCGAATGCTGCCAAACCAGATATCAAGCAAAAACGCGCTGGTGTAGAACGTGAGGGCCAGCGATGCGGCGGTCCATGGCGAGACATCGATGCCGAACAGCGCCACGCCGAAGAACGCCAGAAATAGCTGCATCAGCAGCGGTGTACCCTGAAACAGTTCGATATAGCCGCGGATCAGGCGCATGATCAGTCGTCCGCCGGTGAGACGCAGCAGCAGCAGCGGCAGGGTCACCACCGCGCCGCCGACAAACGCCACCAGCGACAGCAGTATCGTCCAGCGCCCGGCCAGCAGCAGGTTGCGAATAATGTTCCAGTCGGTAAAGGTGGTCATCATGCCTGCACCCCCAGCCATTTGCGTCCTGCCGCCATCATCAGCTGACGCAGGGTAATCGACAGCGCTAAGTAAATCCCGGTTGTCACCAGATAAACCTCAAAGCTCAGAAACGTTCTGGACTGGATCAGGTTGGCGGCAAAGGTCAGCTCTTCATACGAGACCTGCGACACCACCGACGAGCCGAGCATCACGATAATGCACTGGCTCACCAGCGCCGGATAAATACGCTGTAGCGCAGGCGGTAACACCACGCGAATGAAGGTCTGGGTGCGGGTCAGCCCCAGCACGCGTCCGGCCTCCCACTGCCCTTTGGGTGTTACCTGAATGCCCGCCCGGACAATCTCCGTGCTGTACGCGCCCAGATTGATCACCATCGCCAGCAGTGCCGCCTCACCCGCCGTCATCTTCAGCCCCATATTGGGCAGGCCAAAGACGATAAAAAACAGCTGCACCACAAACGGCGTGTTACGGATAATCTCCACGTAACCGCCCCAGATCCGGCTAAACCATGTCGCCCGCCCGCTGCGAATGGCCGCCCCGAAAATACCAATCGTCAGACCGCCCAGGGTCGCCATCACCGTCAACTGGATGGTGACCCACAGCCCGGCCAGCAGCGCCGGCCAGTGCGGCCAGAGCTCAGAGAAATGGAGTTGCTCTGTCATTGCCTTACACGCCAAGGCTTGCCGGCAGCGGCGCCTTGAGCCACTGCTCAGAGAAGCCGTTCAGGGTGCCGTCTTTAATACCCTGTTCAATCAGCGCATCCACTTTCGCCTTCAGCGCCGGTTCATTTTTCTTCAGCCCGATAAAGCACGGAGAATCTTTCAGCATAAAGCTCGGCACCGGGGCTTTCTCCGCGTTCTGGCGTGAGATGGCCGCCACCACGAGGTTGCCGGTGGCCACATACTGCACCTGTCCGGAAAGATACGCCGACAGCGTGGTGTTGTTGTCCTCATAGCGTTTTACATCTGCGTCTTTCGGCGCCAGGCTGGTCAGCACCATGTCCTCGACCGCGCCACGCGTCACGCCGATGGTTTTACCGCTCAGGGCGGCGGCATCTTTCAGCTCTGCGCCTTTCGGGCCAAACACCCCGAGGAAGAACGGCGCATAGGCGCGGCTGAAATCGATCACCTTTTCACGTTCCGCATTCTTACCGAGGCTTGAAATGACAAGGTCAACTTTGTCGGTTTGCAGATACGGCACGCGGTTGGCGCTGGTCACCGGAACCAGTTGCAGCTTGACCTTCATCTGTTTGGCCAGATAGCGCGCCATATCGATGTCATAGCCCTGCGGCTGCAGATCGGTTCCGACCGAGCCAAACGGCGGGAAATCCTGCGGCACGGCAATGCGAATGGTGCCGCGTTTCTCGATATCCTGAAGCTGGTCCGCCTTTGCCGACAGGTTAGTGAACAGACAAACGGCCCCGGCCAGTGCAATCAACAATTTTTTCATGGTGCTTCCCCGTAACGTTAACATGAAACAAAAGATTCTTTGAATTGGATTTTGCAACTAATGTGCCAGATAAAGCGAAACGCGGGATTTTGTTGTAAAGCCTGATAAAACAAAGGCGGGGCGAAAAAGCTCTCTCTTTTTCGCCCCGCCTCACTGCACCATTTCAATGCAAAGCACCACACCGATGCCCCATTATCGTTGTTCGAGCTCGTCCAGGTGCTGATACAGGGTGGCGATCTCATGAATGCGCGGACGGCCTTTATCGAGGATTTCATGTAGGAAGGCGTTTGCCAGCAGGTTGATCAGACTGTTGACCGAGGCGTAGCTGTCATAGGCTGAGACGCTGTCCAGCGGAGCGCAGAGCTGCCAGCTCGCCAGCGGAAACAGGCTGTGCGCCTGCGGCTCGCACATCAGCAGCACCGGAATACCACTGCTCTGAAGCTGCTGCAGCAGCGGGCGGATAATGCGCGGTCGGCGACGAAAGGCCATCATCACCACCAGATCGTCGGGGGTGAGATCCACCAGCTCTTCGCTCAGGCTCTGCCCGGGCTGCGGCAACACCAGCACCTGCCCGCGCGCCTGCAACAGCTGCTGACGCAGGTGCAGCGCCGCGGGATAGGCGTTACGCATCCCTATAATGACGATGCGCTTCGCCTTAACCATGCACGCCATCGCGTCGGCAAACTGCCGGGCATCCAGGGCATTCACCCACTGGGTCAGGTTAGCCATCTCCTGCTTATAGTGACGCGCCAGCAGCGTATTGCCCTGCACCGCGTCGCGGTTGTCCGTCAGCGGCATACCGCTCTGGCGCAGGGTACGCAGCTCATCGCGCATGTCCTTATACTTCTCATAGCCCAGACGCTTAAACAGGCGGCTCACCGTGGCTTTCGACACCCCGCTCAGCTGTGCCAGCTCGGCGCTGTTGTAGCTGATCAGGTCGTCGAAGTGATCGAAAATAAAATCCGCCACCCGCTGCTCCTGCGGCGACAGTGACGCGTATTGTGCTTTCAGTCGTTCATCAAGCTGTTCCATAACGCCTCTGTAACGTTTGTTTCATCTCTCGCTCTCTATTCATTAAGCATGCCAGCTTATCAGCCGGGATGACATGAAACTTTTCTTTCATACCTGGAACAGCTTTTGCAGCGCCTTGTGACTTTCAGGGTTATGAGGACTGTTCATGCAAAGTAATGTCTCCGTACACGGAATGGCGGTTGCCCCCCATCATCTTGCCAGCCAGAGCGCGCTGTCTGTGCTGCGCGATGGCGGTAGCGCGATTGAAGCGATGGTCGCGGCAGCGGCCACCATTGCCGTGGTCTATCCCCATATGAATGGCCTGGGCGGCGATGGCTTCTGGCTTATCGTGCCCCCCGGCGGCGAACCAATTGCCATCGATGCCAGCGGCGCGGCGGGATCGCTGGCGACGCTTGCCGCCTATGGCGATCTGGCGCACATCCCCCACCGCGGCCCCCGTGCGGCGCTGACCGTGGCGGGTACCGTCAGTGGCTGGGCGGAGGCGCTTAAAGTCTCACACGCGCTGACGGGCAACGCCCTGCCGCTGACGCGCCTGCTGGCAGATGCCATTGACTATGCCCGCAATGGCACGCCGGTCACGGCCTCGCAGGCCACTGCCACCGCCAGTAAATTCGACGAACTGAAAGACCTGCCCGGCTTCGCAGAAACCTGGCTGGTAGACGGCAAACCACCGGAGGTCGGCAGCCGGTTTTATCAACCGGCGCTGGCCTCCACGCTGACGCAACTTGCCGAAGAGGGTCTGGAGAGTTTTTATCGTGGTCCGCTGGCGGCGCGTCTGGCCCGTGGGATGGAGACGCTCGGCCTGCCCATTACGCTGGCGGATTTGAACGCGCATGTCGCCCGGCGCACCACGCCGCTGAAATTAGCGCATCAGCAGGGTGAGGTCTGGAACCTCGCCCCACCGACGCAGGGGCTGGTCTCGCTGGCGATCCTCGGCATCACCGACCGTCTGGCGATGGCCGATGCCGACGACGCCGGGACAGTGCACCGCATTGTGGAAGCCACCAAACTGGCCTTTGGCCTGCGCGATGCCCACATCACCGACCCGCGCGAGCTGAAAACCGATATCCAGAGCCTGTTGGATCCTGCGGCGCTTCAGGCGCTCGCCGACCGGGTTGACGATAACCATGCCGCGCCGTGGGGCACCGGCAAAGGCCCTGGCGATACGGTGTGGATGGGGGTGATGGATAACAGCGGCCTGGCCGTGTCGTTTATCCAGAGCATTTATCACGAGTTCGGCAGCGGGGTGGTGCTCCCGGATACGGGTATCGTCTGGCAGAACCGGGGGGCGTCGTTCAGCCTCGATCCCGCACATCTTCTGGCGCTCGCGCCGGGCAAACAGCCGTTCCATACCCTGAACCCGGCCGCGGCGCGTCTGAACGACGGACGGGTGATGGTCTACGGCTCCATGGGCGGTGACGGCCAGCCGCAAACTCAGGCCACGCTCTTTACCCGCTATGTGGTGCAGGGTCTGCCACTGCAGGAGAGCATCTCCCGTCCGCGCTGGCTGCTGGGGCGCACCTGGGGACAAAGCTCAGACACTTTAAAAGTGGAAGGCCGGTTTTCCCCTGAAACGATCGCACGCCTGCAGGCGCTGGGTCACGAGGTGGAGATCTTCCCGGACTTTAGCGAAGCCATGGGCCATGCGGGCGCGATTGTCCGCCACCCGAACGGGCTGTTTGAAGGCGCGTTCGACCCGCGCAGCAACGGCGCCGCCGCCGGATACTGAGGAGAAAACCATGACAACACAACAACCTGACTGGCATGCCTACCTGGCGCAGATGGAGACCGTGCTGGGCGTTGAGCTGGATGACGCCCGCCGCGCGGAACTTCAGCAGCAGTTTAGCCGCATTGCCGCCATGGCCGCCCCGCTGATGGCGCTGCCGCTTGATGACCGTCTGGAGATCGCAGGAGTATACAAAGCATGAGGCTACACGAGATGAGTATCAGCGCGATCCAGCAGGCACTGACTGCAGGCGAGTTAAGCGCCCGCGAAATCGCCCGTCAGACGCTGGAGGATATTGCGCGCATCAACCCGCAGATCAACGCCTGGACGGCGGTTACCGAAGCGCGGATGCTGGCCGAGGCAGAAAATATCGACACCCTGCGCCGGGAAAAGCGCCCCCTGCCGCCGCTGGCGGGCGTGCCTTACGCGGTAAAAAACCTGTTTGATGTGGCCGGGCACACCACCCTCGCCGGAGCTGAGCTGTTCAGCAAGCGTTCCGCTGCCAGCGCAGACAGCTTTGCGGTTCGCCAGCTACGCAGCGCGGGAGGACTGTTGTCCGGGATGGTCAATATGGATGCCTATGCCTACGGCTTTACCACGGAAAACAGCCACTACGGCGCCACGCGTAATCCGCACGATCTGACGCGCATTGCAGGCGGCTCCTCCGGTGGCTCTGCCGCCGCCGTTGCCGCCGGGCTGGTCCATTTTTCACTGGGTACCGACACCAACGGGTCGATTCGCGTCCCGGCGTCCCTGTGCGGAATTTACGGTTTAAAACCGACCTTTGGCCGCCTGTCACGCTCCGGCAGCCACCCGTTTGTCGCCAGTCTCGATCATATTGGGCCGTTTGCCCGCCGGGTGTGCGATCTGGCGTCCGTGTACGATGCGCTACAGGGACGAGACACCAGCGACCCTTTTCAGGCAGAGTCCTCCCGCGAGCAGACGCGGCCTTTGCTCGATCGCGGTCTGGATGGTTTGCGCTGCGCCGTCCTCGGGGGCTATTTCAGCACGTGGTGTAACGACGACGCCCGGGAAGCCGTCGCGTGCGCGGCACGTGCTCTTGACGTCCAGGAGGAGCTGCAGTTTCCTGAAGCCGCGCTGTCCCGCTCTGCCGCGTTTATCATCAGCGCCTCCGAAGGGGGGAACCAGTACCTGCCGTCACTTCGCCGTGAACCGGAGCGTTTTGAAACACACTCCCGCGAACGCCTGCTGGCTGGGGCGATGATCCCTTCCGCCTGGTATATTCAGGCCCAGCGTTTTCGCGCCCACGCCCGACAGGCCTGTAAAGCGCTGTTTGAGCAGGCCGACGTGCTGATCGCCCCGGCAACGCCGCGCAGCGCCACGACGATTGGCGAGCAGACCATGGAGATTAACGGCGAGCCACTGCCGGTGCGCGCCAGCATGGGGATGCTGACGCAGCCGATTTCATTTCTGGGTTTGCCCGTCACCACCGTTCCGCTACGCACCGCCCAGGGGGCACCGATTGGTCTGCAACTCATCGCAGCACCGTTTAATGAACAAGCCTGCCTGCGCGTGGCGCGGGTCCTGGAAGCGAGCGGGATAACCGATGCCCGTCCTGCGGAGATGGCACAATGATGAATCACGACGACATTAACCTTCCCTGGGTGATGGCGGACGTCACGGCCGCGTTTTATCGCTATGAAGATGCGCTGGTGAGCAACAACATTGCGGTGCTGGATGAGTTGTTCTGGCACGACAAAAACACGGTGCGACTGGGCGCGGGGGAAAACCTCTACGGCATTGATGAAATCCGCGCCTTTCGGGCGGCGCGCCCCTCCGCCGGGCTGCAGCGGACGTTGCGCAATACCGTGATCACCACCTTCGGAGAAGATTACGCGGTGTGCAGCACCGAATTTACCCGCGAGGGGACGGAACGCATTGGCCGCCAGCAGCAGACGTGGGTGCGGTTTGCTTACGGGTGGCGGATCGTGGCGGCGCAGGTGAGTGTGATGTCGTGACGCTGAAAAACCTGCCCGGTAAGGCGCAGCCGCCACCCGGCACAATACGACACCACTATTTCTGAAACGGATGCACGTCCCGCCAGTGGTCAGCAATTTGCTGGCGGGTACAAACCCACACCCGCTCGTGCTGCTGCACATAATCCAGGAACCGCTGTAGCGCGCGAAAACGGCCCGGACGCCCCAGCAGGCGGCAGTGCATGCCGATGGACATCATCTTCGGCGCGCTTTCACCCTCTTCATACAGCACGTCAAAGCTGTCTTTCAGATAAGTATAAAACTGCTCGGCGGTATTAAACCCCTGGGCGGTGGCGAAGCGCATGTCGTTCGCGTCCAGCGTGTAGGGCACGATCAGGTGCGGTTTACGGCTGCCATCGCTGCAGGCCACTTCCGTCCAGAAGGGCAAGTCGTCGCCATAGTAGTCGCTGTCGTAGTCAAAACCGCCGTGCTCGACCACCAGCTGGCGCGTGTTGGGGCTGTCGCGCCCGGTGTACCAGCCCGCAGGCGGCTTGCCAAACAGATCGGTCAGCACGTGCACCGCTTTGTGCAGATGTTCCCGCTCCTGGTTGATATCCATGTTCTGATAGTGGATCCAGCGCCAGCCGTGGCTGACCACGTCGTAATCCGCCGCCTTAATCGCCGCGACAATCTCCGGGTGACGCGCCAGCGCCATCGCCACGCCAAAGACCGTCAGCGGCAGGCCGCGTTTCTGAAATTCATGATGAATTCGCCAGAACCCGGCGCGGCTGCCGTATTCGTACAGGGAGTCCATGGACATGTGTTTGTCGGGATAGCTGGCCGCTCCAATGATGTCCGAGAGAAACTGTTCCGACCCGGCATCGCCGTGCAGGATATGGTTTTCTGCCCCCTCTTCATAATTGAGCACAAACTGCACGGCGATGCGTGCCTGATTCGGCCACTGCGCATGCGGCGGGTTGCCTGCGTAGCCACGCAGATCCCGCGGATAACCCTCTTCAAAAAGCCCCATTGCTACCCCCCCAAAAATTAAAATGGATTCAATGCCTGAAAATGTCCGCTTAACGGTTTGTTCTCCGGGAAGGCCAGATCCCCGTGCTTGCTGGTTGACAGCCCCAGCGCCACCAGCGATTCCACCATCTTCACCGCCGCACTGACGCCGTCGATCACCGGCACGCGCAGCTCGCGCGTCAGCTCCTGGGCGAGCGTTGCCATCCCGCCACAGCCCAGCACGATGGCGCCGCAGCCATCCTCTTTCAGGGCCTGTATACAGCGCGCGCGCACCTTCTCCTGCGCCAGGCCGCTGCCGTCTTCCAGCGCCAGCACCGGGAGATCAATCGCGTGCAGGGCCGCGCAATGATCCTGAAAGCCATACTGCTGCAGCAGATGACGGGCGATAATCAGCGTGCGCGGCAGCGTGGTGACAATGGAAAAGCGCGTCGCCACCAGCGTGGCCATGTGCATGGCGGCTTCGGCAATGCCGACAACCGGCCCTTGCGCCAGCTCGCGCGCGGCCAGCAGCCCTGGGTCGCCAAAGCAGGCAATCACGTGCCCTTCCACCCCCTGCTCTTGGCCTTTTTTGATTTGCTCAAGGACACCCACGGCAGCAATGGCTTCATCAAAATGGCCTTCGATTGAGGGCACACCCGCACTGGGGCAGACCGCGAGGATCTCCGTGCCCGGTGCAGCCACCGCGCGGGCGGCCGCGCCGATGGTTTCCGTCATCGCGAGGCTGGTATTGGGATTAATGACTTGTATACGGACAGACGACATTACGACTCCTTGTGGCTGGCGAACAGCCGGGCAAAATCGGGCAGGCATTCCCCCGCCCGTTCAAAACAGAGGCTGGCGACGATATGTTCAAAATGGTGCATTAAGGCATCACTCAGGGGTTGCAGCGCTTTCTGACGCAGCAGCTCCACAAGCTGTTCGTGGTCATTGCAGCGACACCCCTGACGCCACGGCGCGCCCCAGGTGGCAATCACCAGCGAGGAGCGCTGGCTCAGGCGGGTCACCATCTCCGTCAGGACCTGATTGCCGGAGATGGCCTGCAGCTGAATATGGAAATTTGCGGAGTGGCGGATCGCCGCCGGGCCGTCGTAAGCCTCATGCGCCTGCTGCTCCTGACGGATGATTGACGCCAGCGCGGCCAGATGCGGCGGCTGACAGTGCGCCAGCACGTCCGGTAGATTGGCGACCTCCAGCAGCGCGCGGGTGCGAAAGATCTGCCGGGCCTCTTCGACCGTCGGGCTGGCAACGTGTGCACCACGTTTGGGCGTTAAGGTGACCATTTGCACAGCGGCGAGTCGCTGCAGCACCTTACGGATGCCCGTACGACTCACGCCAAAGACCTCCGCCAGCGCCTCTTCCGGCAATTTGCTTCCCGGCAGCAGTTGATGTTCGACAATCGCGGTCATCAGCGCCTGAAAGATGGATTCGTCTTTGTCTTGCAGGTCTGGCGCGGCGTGCAGACTGTTCACGTTGTTCATTAACCACTCCATTTTTTACTTTTCGCTATCGAATCGTATACATAAAAATAAAATATTGCATACAAGATTTATTATTTTGG
Organism: Enterobacter cloacae complex sp. IR5384; assembly: GCF_049237265.1. Taxonomy (NCBI): domain Bacteria; kingdom Pseudomonadati; phylum Pseudomonadota; class Gammaproteobacteria; order Enterobacterales; family Enterobacteriaceae; genus Enterobacter; species Enterobacter cloacae complex sp. IR5384. The sequence goes on from NZ_JBMKHJ010000001.1 coordinate 144,560, forward strand.
CCTGGATCCTGCAACACCGTCTGCACTCCCACTCAACGGGTTTTCATTCACAGGAGCAGGTTTCATGCCAAACAGACAAAAAACGCAACACGGTACGGCCGCTGATTCCGGTGCGGTATACAGCCCACGGCTTTGCAATGAGGATCTGGCACCGACGCGTGACCAGAACTGGAGCTGGTACAACATCTTTTCTTTCTGGATGTCCGACGTCCACAGCATGGGGGGATACGTGGTCGCCGCGAGCTTCTTTACGCTCGGGCTGGCAAGCTGGCAGGTGTTGCTCTGCCTGCTGGTGGGAATTTGCATTGTGCAGTTGTGTGCCAACCTGGTGGCGAAACCGAGCCAGATGGCGGGCGTGCCGTATGCGGTGATCAGCCGTCAGGCCTTTGGCGTGTTCGGGGCAAACATTCCGGCGGTGATCCGCGGGCTTATCGCCTTTGCCTGGTACGGCATTCAGACCTATCTGGCCGCTAACGCCCTGATGCTGGTGGCGCTGAAGTTCTGGCCGTCGCTCTCGTCGCTCACCACCGGCGCGTTCCTCGGGCTGTCGCACCTGGGCTGGGTCTGCTTTGCCATTATGTGGGTATTGCAGGCAATGGTCTTCTGGCACGGCATGAATGCCATCAAGCGCTTTATCGACATCGCCGGCCCGGCGGTGTATGTGGTGATGCTGGCGCTGGCAGGATGGATTGTATACAAGACCGGATTCGACGGGATCTCCTTTACCCTCGCCAGCAAATCCCTGAGCGCGGGCGAGCAGACCTGGCAGATGATCACCGCCACGGCGCTGGTGGTTTCCTACTTCTCAGGCCCGTTGCTCAACTTTGGTGATTTCTCCCGCTACGGCAAAAGCATGGGGGAAATCCGCCGCGGCAACCGCTGGGGCCTGCCGTTTAACTTCCTGCTGTTCTCCATCGTGACTGTGGTGATTGTCTCCGGTACCCAGTCGCTGTTTGGCCGCATGATCACCGACCCGATTGAAACCGTCAGCCGCGTGGGCAACGATCTGGCGGTGGCGATTGGTCTGTTGACCATGATCACCGCCACCATCGGGATTAACATCGTGGCCAACTTCGTCTCCCCGGCGTTTGATTTCTCTAACTGTTCCCCGCAGAAAATCAGCTTCCGCACCGGGGGAATGATTGCCGCCGTCGGCTCGATCCTGTTAACCCCGTGGAATCTGTTTAACTCCCCGGAGCTTATTCATTACACCCTGGATGTGCTGGGGGCGTTTATCGGTCCGCTGTTCGGTATCCTGATTGCCGATTTCTACCTGATTAAGCGTGGCAAGGTATCCGTGGACGACCTGTTCGATGACACGCCAGAAGGGAAATACTGGTACCGCAACGGCTTTAACCCGAAAGCCATCGGCGCGCTGATCCCCTCGGTTGCCGTCGGGCTGGTGATAAGCTTCATCCCGGCGCTGCATGAGGTGGCAAACTTTAGCTGGTTCATTGGCGTGTTCCTTGGCGGGGTAACCTACCGCTGGCTGGCTCGCGAAGAGCGCGAAGGGGCGTCCGCCGCTCACTTCACGGCACGCGAGGCCACGCAAACAATCAGACAGGAGCCGTGATGGATTACCAGACTGCGATACGCGGTGCATTTTTCGATATCGCCCGGGTCTGCGACAGCGCAGACCTGATTGCCGACCATGCGCGCTACCAGGAGGACGGCCTGCTGTTTATTTACCACGGGAAAATCGTGGCGCTCATGGCCTGGCAGGAGGGAGAGCAATATCTTGACCCGCACAAGGGTTACACCGACCTGCGCGGCAAACTGCTGCTGCCCGGCTTTATCGATACCCACGTTCATTACCCGCAGACCGAGATGATCGGCGCCTTCGGCGAGCAGCTGCTGGAGTGGCTGACCACCTATACGTTTCCGGTGGAGAGCCAGTTTGCCGACGAGAGCTACGCAAAAGAGATCGCGGAATTTTTCATAAATCAGCTGGTGAGCCACGGCACCACCACCGCACTGGTGTTTTGCACACTGCATCCGCAATCGGTGGATGCGCTGTTTACCGAAGCATCGCGCCTGAATATGCGCCTTATCGCCGGGAAGGTGATGATGGACCGGCACACCCCGGACTACCTGACCGAAACGGCACAACAGAGCTACCAGCAGACGCGGGATCTAATCCAGCGCTGGCACCACCATGGACGGCTGGGGTATGCCATTACGCCACGCTTTGCACCCACTTCATCACCGGAACTGCTGGCGGCGGTGCGTTTACTCAGAGAGGAGTTTCCGGACACCTGGCTGCAGACCCATCTGAGCGAAAACCCGAACGAAGTGGCCTGGGTTAATGACCTGTGGCCGGAGCATGAACGTTATCTGGATGTCTATCACCACTACGGCCTCACCGGCGAGCGCAGCGTGTTTGCTCACGGGATCCATCTACACCACAGCGAGTGGCAGTGCCTGCACGACACCGGATCGGCGGTGGCGTTTTGCCCTACCTCCAATCTGTTTCTTGGCAGCGGGCTGTTTCGGTTACCCGCCTGCTGGCAGCACAAGGTGCGGATGGGTATCGGCACCGACGTCGGCGCGGGTACCACCTTCAGCATGCTGCGCACGCTGGGGGAAGCTTACAAGGTAGGTCAATTGCAGAGCTATCGCCTGCGCGCCAGCGAGGCCTTTTATCATGCCACGCTGGGTGGCGCGCATGCCCTGCGTCTGGATGACAAAATTGGCAACTTCGCTCCAGGCAAAGAGGCCGATTTTATCGTGATCGACCCGGCCGTCACCCCGCTGCAGCGCCTGCGTAGCGGGCGCTGCAAGGATATCTACGAGCAACTGTTTGTGCTGATGACCCTGGGCGACGAGCGTAATATCAGCCAAACCTGGGTCAACGGCGAGCCAGTGTGGTCAGCTGCCGCGGTAGGTTGACCAGCCGCCAGGAGCAATCACAAACGGCAGATGGAAGTGCTCATCTGCCGTTTCGCCGATAAGAAAATCAATCTGCGCGCAGGGATAGAGCGTGTCGCGCCCCGTTTCGCTAAACCAGGCGCCAGTCTCGGCCACCAGCCGATAGCGGCCCGCAGGCAGGACGGGAACAAATTCGGTGATGCGGCCCTGCGCGTTGGTCACGCCAGTTGCGATGATCTCCGCGTCCTGTTCAAGACGTACCGTCACCCCCTGCGCGGGTTTGCCCGTCGAGATATCCAGAATATGTGTACTGAGCGTGCTCATGCGCCAATGACTCCTTCCAGTCGTAATAAGGTAATTTCCCGCAGCTGATCCAGTGCGGCCTGCACCTCCTGCGCATCGCTGTTTTCCAGCCGCGCGTTCAGGGCCTGGAGGATCTCCTCCCCGCTGCGGCCTTTGGCGCGGATCAGAAAGACGCGCCCGAAACGGCTTTCGTAGCGGGCATTACCTGCCCGTAACGCCTCAGCAAGCCGGGCATCATCATGATTCACCGCTCCCTGCTCCCGACGCGACAGCGCCGCCTCCGCCTGCGTGCCCATGGGCTTCTCACCGATGCGCGGATGCGCGCTCAGGGCCCGCGTGAGCGCGTGTTCATCCCAGCTTTTCGTCAGCGCCTGGGCCGCATCAAACAGAGCATCCCGGCTCGGATAAGGCCGCCCGGCGACCAGCGCCTCGGCCCAGCCGGGAATGGCCACGCAAGGGTGTAATAGCGTAAGCACCTCTTCGTGACCCCGGTAATTAAAATCGTCCAGCGTTATCATGGTTCCTCCCGTGTCATCATCGTCCCTGAACATTGCACAAAACACGCCACTCTTGCCTGAGACCTGAAACAGTTGATTCCTGATCCCTAAACCGGAAATTATTGATTCATAAAAAGGCATTCCCACCGCGATAACTCACCTTAGCAGTGCAAAAATCCCTCCCACAACGCCCTTTACCCCACTCTGCAGCCTGGTACGCAAATTGCTGATGTTAATGACACCCGGCAAAAGGAGAGAAGCATGAAAGCAATCGTCATTGGTGCGGGCATTGGTGGCCTGAGCGCCGCTGTCGCGCTGGAAAAGGCGGGCATCGACTGTACCGTGTTTGAAGCAGTAAAAGAGATCAAACCCGTTGGCGCGGCCATCTCCATCTGGCCCAACGGGGTGAAATGCATGCAGCACCTCGGCATGGGCGACATCATTGAGACATACGGCGGGCCGATGCGTTTTATGGCCTACAAGGATCACCGGCGCGGCGACACGTTGACCCGCTTTAGCCTGGCCCCGCTGGTGGAGCGCACCGGGGGACGCCCCTGCCCCGTCTCGCGCGCTGAACTGCAGCGCGAGATGCTGGACTTCTGGGGTCGCGAGCGGGTGCAGTTCGGCAAGCGCGTCGAACACGTCCGGGAAGATGATGCTGTCGTCAGCGTAACATTTACCGACGGCAGCACGGCGACGGGCGATTTTCTGATTGCCGCCGACGGCAGCCATTCGGCGGTGCGCCCGTACGTGCTGGGGTATACCCCCGAGCGCCGCTACGCCGGTTACGTTAACTGGAACGGGCTGGTGAAGATTGATGAAGAGATTGCCCCCGCCCACCAGTGGACCACGTTCGTGGGAGAAGGCAAGCGTGTGTCGCTGATGCCCGTCTCCGGTGGCCGCTTCTATTTCTTTTTTGATGTCCCGCTTCCCCTCGGTCTGGCGGAAGATCGCACCACCCTCAGAGCCGATCTCACGGGTTACTTCCGCGGCTGGGCGCCGCCGGTGCAGAAGCTGATCGCCGCGCTGGATCCGGATACCACCAACCGCATTGAAATCCACGACATTGAGCCGTTCGACAGCCTGGTACGCGGCCACGTGGCGCTGCTCGGCGATGCGGCGCACAGCACCACGCCGGATATCGGCCAGGGCGGCTGCGCGGCGCTGGAGGATGCGGTGGTGCTGGGTGATTGTCTGCGCCAAAACCACAACATTACGCTGGCGCTGCGGCAGTACGAAGCCCTGCGCTGCGATCGGGTACGCGACCTGGTGCTGAAGGCTCGCAAGCGCTGTGACGTCACGCACGGTAAAGATATGGCGTTAACCAGAGCCTGGTATCAGGAGCTGAGAGAGGAGACCGGGGAGCGCATTATCAACGGTCTGTGCGACACCATTCAGGGCGGACCATTAGGCTGAACGTAAGAGGAATACACATGAATAAAGCACCTGTACCACCCGCCCATTGCACGTTTGAGCCAGAGGACTGGCTGCGTCTGGCAAAGTGCTGGCATCCGGTTGCGCGCGCCTGCGACATTGGCGCGGCGCCGGTTAAGGCGACCCTGCTGGACGAAGCGCTGGTTATCTACCGCGTGAAAGGCCAGGTCGTGGTCGCCCGCGATGTTTGTCCACATCGCGGCGTGCCGTTGACGCTGGGCTTTCATGATGAGCACGGGATTATCTGCCCCTACCATGGCCTGCGCTTCGGGGAAGATGGCCGCTGCAACCGTATTCCCTCCAGCCCCGACCAGCCGGTACCGGCGAAGCTGAACCTGATTAACTACGCCGTGGAGGAGCGCTTTGGCTTGATCTGGACGTGTCTGGCGTTTGACCCGGATAACCCGATGCCGCTGCCCACCATGCCGCACTGGGATGACGACGGCTTTCAGCAGATCAACTGTCCGGCGTTTGAGGTGAATGGCTTCGCTGGCCGCCAGGTGGAAGGATTTCTGGATGTGGCGCATTTTGCGTGGATCCACACCAGCACCTTTGCGGATCCGGATAACCAGCTCGTCCCGACCTATCAGCCACAGGAAACACCGTTTGGTTTTGTAGCGGACTACTGGAGTTCGGTGAGCAATTATCCCGCCAGCGCTGACGTGCAGGCGCCGGAAGGCTTCCAGTGGCTGCGCCATTTTGAAATGCACCTGCCCTTTACCGCCACCCTGACGATCCATTTTCCGGGTGAATCCCGGCTGGTGATCATGAACGCCGCGTCGCCGGTCTCGTCACGCGTCACCCGCATGTCTGCCCCGATTGCGCGCAACTTTGATCTGCATATCCCGGTGGAAGAGGTGCATGCCTTTAACCTGCGGATTTTTGAGGAAGACCGCCTGATGGTCGAGACCCAGCGCCCGGAAAGTTTGCCGTTGGATCTGACCCTTGAAGCCCATATTCCCGCGGATAAAAGCTCGATTGCCTATCGCCGGGGGCTGAAAAAGATGGGTTTTGGCGCGTTTTTCCTGGTCTGATGGAGGGCTGTCATGAGTGATATTTTAAGCGTTATCGTCGACGGGCTGTGGCGGCAGGGGAACAAAAGCCTCGCCGTCAGGCTGGTGGCGGAAAACGGTGAAGCGCTGCCAGAGTGGCAGCCCGGTGCGCATATCGACGTGCATCTGCCCTGCGGGGTTATACGTCAGTATTCCCTGACCGGCCCATGCGGGAGTGAAGGCTATCTGATCTGCGTGGGCCGGGAAACCGCCTCGCGCGGCGGGTCGCGCTATATTCATGAGACGCTGCGTCCCGGTCAGACGCTGCTGATCTCCGCGCCGCGCAATCTGTTTGCCCTGCAGGAGGCCGAACGGGTGTTGCTGCTGGCTGCGGGGATCGGGATTACGCCACTGTATGCCATGGCCCTGCAGCTGGAAGCAGCCGGAACCCCGTTCACTCTGCACTATTATGTCAGACACGCTGAAAGCGCGGCTTTCGCCCGCGAGCTGGCGCAGTTTGAGCATGGTAAGTGCGTTATCCATACCACCAGCCCGCGCACGTTGCTGGCAGAGCATATCCCGGTGGCCGCGGCGGGTCTTCACGCCTGGGTCTGTGGCCCGGCCGGGTTTATGGAAATGGTACGTGAGGTGGCGACGGCGAAAGGCTGGGATGGCGCCACGATCCACAGCGAGGCGTTTCAACCCGCTGCGCCTGATACCGGCGCTGAAAGCGGCGAGATCTTCACGATTAAACTGGCCTCCACCGGAGAGCGCTGGCCTGTGCCCGCAGATAAAACTATTGCCCAGGTGCTACAGGAAAACGGTGTGGCCGTACCGCTCTCCTGCGAGATGGGGATCTGCGGTGCGTGTCTGACACCGGTGATTGACGGCGTGGTGGATCACCGGGACAGCGTACAGTCAGAGGCAGAGAAAAACGCCCCGAACCCGCATGTGGCGCTGTGTTGCTCAAGAAGTCATTCCGCTGAGCTGGTGATTGGGCTGTAAAACGAAAAAACCCTGCGATAGTGCTATCGCAGGGTTTTCGAATTTGGCGGAAGCGTAGAGATTCGAACTCTAGAACCCTTTCGGGTCGCCGGTTTTCAAGACCGGTGCCTTCAACCGCTCGGCCACGCTTCCAAAGTGAGGCGCACTATAAACATCTCTGAGCATGATGTAAAGCGTGAAATTGCATAAAGTTACACTTGCTCACCATCACCCCGCCCTCTGGCGTCATGACTCACTTCGGCGACGTTAATCTGGATGTGAAGTTTCCCTCTCATTACAGGCACCGGCAAATGTCCGGCAGGCAGCGTGTTGCGCTCAATCACAATATATGTATTATGTTATAACATAACAATTTAGGATTGATTTTTATGCTTCTGAAAAAAGGGTTATTACTGACAGTACTGCTGGCCATGGCACCAGCCACGTTTGCAGCAACAACTTACCCGCTGACGATTGAAAATTGCGGCGTCAGGCAGACCTTTACGCAAGCGCCACAGCACGTCGTTACCGTGGGTCAGCATGAAACGGAATTGATGCTCGCGCTGGGCCTGGAAAAATCTGTCGCCGCAACCTCAGTCTGGTTCGGCAAACTCCCGGATTCGCTGGCTGATGCCGGAAAAAAACTCCCCCGCCTTGCGGATAACTCCCCCTCTTTTGAAGCCGTGGTGGGACAAAAACCGGAACTCGTCCTCGCTCAGTATCACTGGCATATTGGCCCGCAGGGCGAGGTGGGAACACGCGAGCAGTTTGCATCACTGGGGATTAAGACGTGGATCTCCCCTGCCGACTGCACGGACAAAACGGTGACGGCAACCTCAAACGCAGACGGGGCACGGAGCACGCCGTTTTCACTGGCAGAAATAAAACACGAAGTCACAGACCTGGCCGCCATCTTTGATGTTCCCACGCGCGGCGAACAGCTCAATCGTGACCTGACAGAACGGATTCAGAAAGCGCAGGCGCGCATCTCAGCAAAACCCCTGAAGGCTGTCTTCTGGTTTTCAAGCAGCCGCCTGAATGGCGATCCCTGGGTGGCAGGGAATTACGGCGCACCTGGCTGGATAAGCCGCACGCTGGGGTTAAAGAACGTTATTGACTCGCATGATGAATGGCCCGCTGTCACCTGGGAACATATTGCCCAAATGCAGCCAGACGTTATCGTCATCGCTCAGATGTCACGCAGGCTCTACCCTGCCGATGACGCCGCGGTAAAAGAGGCCTTTTTACGACGCGATCCGGAGACAAGAAACATTCCGGCGGTCAGGAATAATCAGATTATTGTGGTGCCCGCAATGTCGTTAAACCCTTCTTTGCGTAACGTCGACGCGGTTGAGCTTATCAGCGATCGGCTGGCTTCATTCCAGGACGAATAATGAGTCATGTATCTTCTCCCCGCCGCCAGCAGGGGTTAATGGCGGCAGGCGCCGTGGCATTGCCGCTGATGCTGGTCTTTGCCGCGAGTATCGGCGATATGCCGGTATCGTATGCCGTTACCGGAAAAGCGATCCTCAATGGTCTTGGGCTGACTGCATACGGTCTGCCGCAACCCGAGGAAGGCATCGTCTGGCAGTACCGCATGAGTCGCGCACTCATGGCTGCTTGCAGCGGCGGCGGCCTGGCGCTGTGCGGGCTTGTGCTCCAGTCAATACTGCGCAACCCCCTGGCGGAGCCCTATCTGCTGGGCATCTCCGCAGGCGCTTCGCTGGGGGCCGTCTGCGTGATGCTGCTCGGTATCGGGGGGAGCGTGATTGGCGTGAGCAGCGGTGCGTTTGTTGGCGCCTGCGCCGCTTTTGCGCTCATCATGTTGATTACAAACGGCATGAGCGCAAGCCCGTCGCGCATTTTGCTGGCAGGCATTGCGGGCACACAGCTCTTCAACGCCATGACCGCGTATATCGTCAGCACCTCCGCCAATGCCGAGCAGTCGCGTAGCGTTATGTTCTGGTTAATGGGCAGCCTGAGCGGTGCGCGCTGGCCAGACGCGCTGCTGGCGCTGACCGTTACGTTGACGGGCCTGCTGATGGTATGCCTCTTTGCGCGGGCGCTGGACACCTTTACCTTTGGAGACGAGGTCTCTACCACCCTCGGGATTCCGGTGACCGCCGTACGAATTATCCTGTTGCTGACCTGCGCGTTCGTCACCGCAACCCTGGTCAGTGCCATAGGCGCAGTGGGATTTGTGGGGCTGGTCATTCCCCATGTGACGCGCATGCTCAGCGGTCCGGGCCATCGCCGCACGATCCCGCTGACGTTTCTTATCGGCGCGCACTTTATGATCCTGGCCGATGTCGTGTCACGCACGCTGATTGTGCACCAGGTGCTTCCCATCGGCGTGGTGACGGCACTGGTGGGCGCACCTGTCTTTGTGGCGCTGCTTTATCAAAACCGGAAGGAGCATCCATGAATATTTCCGTCTCCGGGTTAAGTGTGACCCGACAAGCACAGACGGTGCTTGAGGATATCGATCTCGACCTGTCATCCGGGCAGATTGTCGGCCTGTTAGGGCCAAACGGCTCGGGCAAATCAACGCTGCTACGCTGTCTTGCCGGGCTGTTTCCACACCACAGTGAACGCGTCGCGCTTAATGGCACGTCGCTTAGCGTGATGCCGTTAAAAACGCGCGCGCGGCAGTTAGCCTTCGTCCCGCAACATGCCGACATTGAGGGAGAACTGACCGTCGAGGAAATCGTGCGGCTGGGACGTACGCCTTACCGGAAGGCGTTTCAGAGAAGCACTCGCGATGATGATATGGCGGTGGAAGAGGCGATTAGCCTCATGCGGCTATGCGGATTACGCCAGCGGCGGTGGCAGCAACTGTCTGGTGGGGAGCGTCAGCGAACCCAGATAGCACGAGCGCTGGCACAGCAGCCCCGGGTGTTGCTGCTTGATGAGCCGACAAACCACCTGGACATTCAGCACCAGCTGGAGCTGATGCGGCTTATATCGCAACTGCCTCTTACGGTGGTGGTGGCGCTGCACGATCTCAATCTGGCGGCCAACTACTGCCAGCGGCTGATCCTGCTGAAGGCCGGGCGTATCGCGGCCACGGGCGCGCCTGCGGAAGTGCTCACCCCTGAAAATATAGAGCAAACCTGGTGCGTCAAAGCGAGCGTCTACAGGGCAGACGCCGGGATGACGATCGGCTACAACATGGGCGGCATGGCGGAGGTGTAGAGCCAAAGCAAAAAACCCTGCGATATTGCTATCGCAGGGTTTTCGAATTTGGCGGAAGCGTAGAGATTCGAACTCTAGAACCCTTTCGGGTCGCCGGTTTTCAAGACCGGTGCCTTCAACCGCTCGGCCACGCTTCCTAAGTGAGGCGAACTATAAACACCTCACCGCAGGCTGTAAAGAGCACGCGCATTCGTTCGCTTTAAAAATAGCCAAATTACGTTTAATCGGTTGAATAGACAACATATTGGCCATTTTGCCAGCATAATATCCAGCGATTGCCTTAGTGTTTTTTGATGTACATATCTTTCGTGTAGTAGTACCCGAGCTTATCCGGCGTGAATCCCCCCACCCACGGCTTCACCAGGTGCGTACGAACGTAGTGATAGACAGGGATCGCCGGCACATCACGCCCCAGCAAATCCTCTGCCTGTTGATAAAACTTACCGCGCTCTTGTGCCGTTTTCGACTTCGCCGCATTCACCAGCGCTTGATCGTACTCAGGATTGCTGTACTGCGTGGTGTTTTGGCTATCCCCGGTACGGAAGTTATTCAGGAATGTGGAGGCGTCATCGTAATCGGCAATCCAGGCGTAGCGCACCGCGTCAAAGTTATGGGTGTGCATGGTATCGAGCATGGTTTTCCACTCCTGGTTCTGCAGCTTCGCCTCGACGCCGAGATTTTTCTTCCACATTGAGCTGGCAGCAATCGCGATACGCTGGTGCGTTTCAGAGGTGTTATACAGCAGATTAAAACTCAGTGGATGGCTGGCGTTATACCCGGCCTCTTCGAGCAGTTTTTTCGCCTCGGCAATTCGTTTGTCCCGCGGCCAGCTGGCGTAATCCGGGTTCTGTAACTTAACGCCACCAATGTCCGGCTGGCTGATAAGCCACGCCGGACGCTGTCCCTGCCCCATCACTTTATCTGCGATGATGTCTTTATCGAGCGCCATATTGAGCGCCTTACGCACGCGCGCATCGTTGAACGGCGGACGGGCGGTGTTGAATTCGTAATAGTAGGTGGCAAGCTGCGGAGAGACATCCAACTGACTGCCCAGCGTTTTCTTAAGCTGGGCGAACTGGTTGACTGGCACCGTGTAGACAATATCGATTTCTCCCGCTTTATAGCGGTTCACATCAGCCGCCTCGGAGGTGATAGGCAGATATGTCACCTTGTTGATCACAGTATGGGCATTATCCCAGTAGCGCGGGTTACGCTCCGCCACAATGCGTTCGTTAACTACCCATGAGGACAGCTTATAGGCACCGCTGCTGACGATGTGCTCGGGCTTGGTCCACTTATCGCCGAAACGCCCCACCAGGACTTTATCTATCGGCACCAGAGACGGGTGTGCCAGCATCGCCAGGAAAGCAGCATTAGGCTGAGAAAGCGTGACCTCCAGCGTGGTGTCATTGATGGCTTTCACGCCCAGCGTATCGGGCGCTTTTTTGCCTTCGGCAATTTCATTACCGTTGACGATAAGCATGCTTCCGGGATAACTGGCATACGGTGAGGCGGTTTTTGGGTCAACCAGTCGCTGCCAGCTCCAGACGATATCTTCCGCGGTGATGGCGGTACCGTCGCTCCAGGTGATGCCCGGGCGCAGATGGAACGTCCAGACGGTGTTGTCCTTGTTCTCCCATTTTTCCGCCAGCCGTGGCTGGATTTCACCCGCCGGGGAGACACTGACCAGCCCGTCGAATAAATCGCTGATAATATTGAATTCGACGTCGCTTTCGACTTTATGCGGGTCGAGCGAAGCGGGTTCACTTCCGTTATTCCTGACCAGTTCCTGCTTATCGGCCAACTGCGTTCCTGCCGGCACGTTAGCCGCCCAGGTTGCCGTGCTGGCACACAGGATCCCGGCCGCCAGTAAAGAGAGTGTAAAGTGAGTGCGTGTTTGTGGTTTCATTTCCTTCGCCTTATTGTCTGTTTTGTGACGATCCGGAAATAACTCTTAGCGGCCTTATGGTAATAAGGCAATATTTTTCAGTAACCTATAAGAGCTTGATCTGATTAATTGTGCCAAACCGCTGTTCATACTGATGAAACGTCTTTCTGCAGAATAAATAACCAGCTCCGGCGCTAACCTGCTGAGTAAAGATGGGTAAAACCACTTTGAGACTGGCGCGCCGTTTCCTATTCTTTCCGTTAATTACATCTGTCATAAGAGAGTGACTCATGGATCGTATAATTACTTCCTCACGCGACCGCACATCGCTACTCAGCACCCACAAGGTGCTGCGCAATACGTACTTTATGCTCAGCCTGACGCTGGCGTTTTCGGCGATCACCGCCACCGCCAGCACCGTGCTGATGCTGCCGTCTCCGGGGCTGATCCTGACGCTGGTGGGGATGTACGGTCTGATGTTCCTGACCTACAAAACCGCTGACAAACCGGTCGGTATTCTCTCCGCGTTCGCCTTTACTGGCTTCCTGGGTTATATCCTGGGGCCAATCCTGAACGCGTACCTGTCTGCCGGCATGGGTGATGTGATCGGTATGGCGCTGGGCGGCACCGCGCTGGTGTTCTTCTGCTGCTCCGCCTACGTGCTGACCACCCGCAAGGACATGTCCTTCCTCGGCGGTATGCTGATGGCAGGTATCGTGGTGGTGCTGATTGGTATGGTGGCTAACATCTTCCTGCAGCTCCCTGCCCTGCACCTGGCAATTAGCGCGGTGTTTATCCTGCTGTCATCCGGCGCGATCCTGTATGAAACCAGCAACATCATTCACGGCGGAGAGACCAACTACATCCGCGCTACCGTGAGCCTGTATGTGTCGCTGTACAACATCTTCGTCAGCCTGCTGAGCATCCTGGGCTTCGCCAGCCGGGATTAAGCCAGAGTGTTGTGTACCGAGCCCCGCTTATGCGGGGCTTTGTTTTTTGGTACACTGCGGCGGTTTTTGACTGATGCGTGAATAACTATGTTGAGCTTTGAAGGTAAAGAGATCGAAACCGATAACGACGGTTATCTGAAAGACAGCCACCAGTGGAGCGAGGCGCTGGCGGAAGTGATTGCAGAAAAAGAGGCGATCGCGCTCTCCCCGGAGCACTGGGAAGTGGTGCGCTTTGTGCGCGAGTTCTATCTCGAATTCAATACCTCTCCGGCTATCCGGATGCTGGTTAAAGCCATGGCCAATAAATTCGGTGAAGAGAAAGGCAACAGCCGCTATCTGTATCGTCTGTTCCCGAAAGGCCCGGCCAAACAGGCCACCAAAATTGCCGGCCTGCCTAAACCGGTGAAATGCATTTAGTAGCGAATACCGAAGTTCATGTATTCCCGGCCGGGTTGATGCGGTTCGGTTAAGACCTTATCAACCCGGGCACTGCGCGGCCCACCCGCTTTCAGCCACGCCAGCAGTTTTTCAACCTGCTCTGCCTCGCCACAGGCGACCACCTCAACGCTGCCATCATCCATGTTTCGCGCATATCCCGTTAGCCCAAGCTGAATGGCCTCGCGCTGCGTGCTGTAGCGGAAGCCCACGCCCTGAACGACGCCGTGAACCCAGGCGATAGTGCAGACTTTTGACATCTTCCTTCTCCTTATCCGTCTGGCGCGTTGCATTTCCCCGGCGAACTCGGGAAAATGGCGGCCATTTTCTTGAATCGACAGAATAGCAAATTATGAGTGTACGTTTAGTGTTAGCCAAAGGGCGCGAGAAGTCATTACTGCGCCGTCATCCCTGGGTCTTTTCCGGCGCGGTTGCCCGTATGGAAGGTAAAGCCAGCCTCGGTGAAACCATTGATATTGTTGACCATCAGGGGAAATGGTTAGCACGAGGCGCCTACTCGCCAGCCTCCCAGATCCGCGCGCGCGTCTGGACCTTCGACAAAGATGAAACCATCGATATCGACTTCTTCGTGCGTCGTTTGCAGCAGGCGCAGCAGTGGCGCGACTGGCTGGCCAAACGCGATGGTCTGGACAGCTACCGCCTGATTGCCGGAGAGTCCGACGGTCTGCCGGGCGTGACCATTGACCGCTTCGGTAACTTCCTGGTCCTGCAGTTACTGAGCGCTGGGGCGGAATACCAGCGCGCCGCGCTGATAAGCGCCCTGCAGTCTCTGTTCCCGGAGTGCGCCATCTACGACCGCAGCGATGTGGCTGTGCGTAAAAAAGAGGGAATGGAACTGACCCAGGGTCCGGTGACCGGCGAACTGCCGCCTGCCCTGCTGCCTATCGAAGAACACGGCATGAAGCTGCTGGTGGATATTCAGGGTGGTCATAAAACGGGCTATTACCTCGACCAGCGTGACAGCCGTCTGGCTACGCGTCAGTACGTTGCCGACAAACGCGTGCTCAACTGCTTCTCTTACACCGGCGGCTTTGCGGTATCGGCTTTAATGGGCGGCTGCGCGCAGGTGGTGAGCGTGGATACGTCTCAGGAAGCGCTGGATGTGGCAAAACAGAACGTCGAGCTGAACAAGCTGGATCTGAGCAAAGCCGAATTCATTCGCGACGACGTCTTCAAACTGCTGCGTAAATATCGCGATCAGGGTGAGAAGTTTGACGTTATCGTGATGGATCCGCCTAAGTTTGTGGAGAACAAAAGCCAGCTGATGGGTGCCTGCCGCGGCTATAAAGATATCAACATGCTGGCCATTCAGCTGTTGAACCCAGGCGGCGTGCTGCTCACCTTCTCCTGCTCTGGACTGATGACCACAGATTTATTTCAGAAAATCATCGCCGATGCCGCAATAGATGCTGGTCGTGATGTACAATTTATAGAGCAGTTCCGTCAGGCAGCCGATCACCCGGTGATCGCTACCTACCCGGAAGGGCTGTATCTGAAAGGGTTTGCCTGTCGCGTCATGTAACTTGAAAAGAGAAATATTGCCCGCACATAGAGTGTAAGTAGTGTTTCCCGGGAGGTGACTATGATTGCCAGCAAATTCGGTATCGGCCAGCAGGTCCGCCACACTTTGCTCGGGTATTTGGGTGTGGTCGTGGATATCGACCCGGAGTATTCCCTTGATGAACCGTCGGCGGATGAGCTGGCGGTGAATGCAGAGCTTCGCGCCGCACCCTGGTACCATGTGGTGATGGAAGGTGATGATGGACAACCCGTCCATACCTATCTTGCTGAGGCGCAGCTAAGCAGTGAATTGCAGGATGAGCATCCGGAGCAACCCACGATGGATGAACTGGCTCAGACTATCCGCAAACAGTTACAGGCTCCGCGCCTGCGGAACTAAGCGTGTAAAAAAAGCCCGATAACGGGCTTTTTTTTATGACTTTGTCAGCCCCAGCCGGGGGATTTCAATCGCCGGACAGCGGTCCATCACCACCTTCAGCCCCGCCTCGCGCGCCAGCACCGCAGCCTGTTCGTTAATAACGCCTAACTGCATCCACAGCGTTTTCGCACCGATGGCAATGGCCTCCTGCGCCACGCCCCATGCAGCCTCGGAATTACGGAACACATCCACCATATCCACCTTTTCCGGTACGTCGTTTAGCGTGGCGTATCCTGGCTGGCCCAGCAAGGTCTTACCGGCCACTTTTGGTGACACAGGGATAACGTGGTAGCCCTGATCGAGAAGGTACTTCATTACCCGATAGCTTGGACGATCCGGTTTATCGCTCGCCCCCACCAGCGCAATGGTGCGTGTGGACGTCAAAATCTCGGCAATATCATTCTCTTTCATGCTTTTCCTCCTGGCTTTTTAACAAGTGTATGTCAAAGCGCACATCTCAACCATCCATCCCATACAGATGTATGAGAGCAAAAGGCCAGAATATGTCTATATGTTAGTAAACATGATTATCGACAAATTTAGATACATTATCGCGGTAAGCGAACGTAAACAGGAGCCCCTATGAAAGCCGGCCTTGCCACTGCTGTGATTGCGTTAGTGATGCCGGTTTGCGTTTTTGCAACCACGCTGCGGCTTTCTTCTGACATTGACCTGCTGGTGCTGGACGGGAAAAAAGTCTCCAGTTCGTTATTACGCGGTGCCGACAGCATCGAACTGGATAACGGCCCTCATCAGGTGGTGTTCCGGGTGGAAAAAACCATCCGCCTTGCTAATCATGAACAACGAACGTACCTCTCTCCTCCGCTGATTATGAGCTTTAACACCCAGCAGGTAAGCCAGGTGAACTTTACGTTGCCGCGTCTGGAAACGGAAAAAGAGTCGGCGACGTTTGACGCCTCGCCGCGTGTGGAACTGGTGGATGGCGATGCCACCCCGATCCCGGTGAAGCTGGATATTCTGGCGCTGACGTCGTCATCGACGGGCACAGATTATGAGGCCGCAACGCAAGCCTATAACAAAGCGGGTAAGCGCGCCTCGCTGCCCCGGTTTGCCTCCATGATGGCTGACGACAGTACGCTGCTGTCCGGCGTCTCAGAGCTGGATGTGATCCCCCCTCAATCCCAGACGCTGACAGAACAACGCCTGAAATTTTGGTTCCAGCAGGCCGATCCCGACACGCGAGCCCGTTTTTTACAGTGGGTGAAGCAACAACCTTCGTCGTAAGCCACATTTTTTTCGCCTTTCTCTTGCAGCATCAGGCGGTTCCCGTCATCGTGTAGCCAGTTAACCTGATGGATATGATTATGGAACTGACAACACGCACATTACCGGCACGCAAGCACATTGCGCTGGTTGCGCACGATCACTGTAAACAAATGCTGCTTAACTGGGTTCGTCGCCATCAGTCCTTGCTGGAAAAGCACGCCCTCTCGGCGACGGGCACCACCGGTAACCTTATCCACCGCGAAACGGGTCTGGAGGTGAACGCCATGCTGAGCGGCCCGATGGGTGGCGATCAGCAGGTGGGCGCACAGATTTCTGAGGGGAAAATTGATGTTCTGATCTTCTTCTGGGACCCGCTGAATGCGGTTCCGCATGACCCGGACGTGAAAGCGCTGCTGCGTCTTGCCACCGTCTGGAATATTCCGGTGGCGACAAACCTGTCGACGGCGGATTTCATCATTGAATCACCGCAGTTCAACTCGCCGGTTGAAATTCTCATCCCGGATTATCAGCGTTATCTTTCCGAGAGACTGAAGTAGCGTTATGCCCGGCGGCGCTACGCTTGCACGGGCCAACGAGTTTTGTCGGCCGGGTCAGGCGAAGCCGCCACCCGGCAATCCCGCTACGGCTTGCGCGCCACCGGCACATCAATACTCTTCAGAATATCGACAAATACTGACGGCTCCTCTTTGTTGAACAGCAACCACACGCGATGACGCGCGCGGGTGATCGCCACGTACAGCAAACGCCGCTCTTCGGCATCCGGGAAATCCTCCGGTACCGGCAGTAATGCTTCTTCCATCACCGACTCACGGGCAGGGGCCGGGAACTCATCGCTCCCCTCTTTCAGCCCGACCACAATGACGTAATCGGCCTGCTGGCCTTTGCTTGCGTGGATGGTCATAAAATCAAGCAGCAGCTTCGGCCAGCGAGTCGCCGCCTTTTCCAGCACCGCAGGTTTTAGATGGTGATAACGCGCCAGCACCAGAATACGTTCATCTGGCTTTGCGTAGCCGCTGAGTTTGTCCAGCAGCGGCTCAAGCTGGTCGTCCGCCAGCAGGGTTACGGCTTTTTTATCTCCCACCCTCAGGCTATTAAGCGGCTTGGCCAGCTGATGGGGGTTCTGCTGAATAAAGCGGTTCGCAATTTCGCCAATTCGGGAGTTAAAGCGGTAGGTAGTATCCAGATCGCTGCGATCGCCTTCGCCAAAATAGTGATGGAACGCGGTGGTCAGTGAAAGCTGCGCGCCGCTAAAGCGGTAGATGGCCTGCCAGTCATCCCCTACGGCAAACAGAGAGGTATGTTTATTTTGCGCCCGTAACGCCGAAAGCAGCGCGGCACGCTGCGGAGAGATATCCTGGAACTCATCAACCAGAATATGTTTCCACGGGCTGACAAAGCGTCCCTTCTCCAGAATGATGATGGCCTGATGGATCAGGCCTGAGAAGTCGACGGCGTTTTCCTCCTTCAGCGCCGTTTTCCAGGCTTTCAGCAGCGGTGCCATCAGTTTGACCCGCTTTGAAAAAAGCGCGCGGATGTCCTCCGGCGCACTCTCAATCATCTCGGCTTGGGTTCCGCCGTGCATACGCATCAGGCTCACCCAGCGGTCGAGACGCGAGCCAAGCCGACGCGCCAGCTTTTCATCCTGCCAGAAACTGCCTTCCGGCACGTCCCAGTTGAGCTCGTCTTCCAGCCATTGTCGCCACCCTTTCGCCTGCGCTTTTTTCTCGCTGCACTGCTGCCGCCACGCCTTAATAAACAGGGCCTGACGCGCCTGGGTGTCGTTTTCCAGTTTACTGATGGAAGGGACTTTTTTGCTGCCCTGCTGAATGATATGCAGGGCAAGGGCATGGAAGGTTCGGGCGGTAATATCCCGGGTGTGCAAACGCTCCTGAATGCGTTCGTCCATCTCCTGCGCCGCCTTGCGACCAAACGCCAGCAGCAGGATCTGATCGGCGACGGCCTCGCCCGTTGTCAGCAACCACCCCGCCCGCGCGACCAGTACGGACGTTTTTCCGCTCCCGGCTCCCGCGAGCACCAGCAGCGATTGTTCGCCGTTAACCACGGCGCGAGCCTGGGCAGGATTCAGCGGCGACGACTCCACCGTACTGAAGAAATCGGCATAGCGGGTGAGCATTTCGTCAGTCCACGCCTGGTTATGCGCCAGCCGGCTCTTGTCTGCGTCGCTCAGCCAGGCCTGACACTGTCGCCAGGCGTCACGGCAATTATCAAACTCATTGAGACGCGTCACCGGTAACGGCAGCGCCGTCAGCGCCTGCCTGATTTTTTGCTGCAGACCGGCGGTCTGCTGACGGGTCAGCCACGTTTGTTGGGCATTACTCTGCGCGATATCACTCAGCACCTGCTGCAGGACCTGTGCGGCTATCACGCTCATATCGTGACTCCACTGCTGCCAGAGCTGGTTCAGATGATGATGAAAACGCTGGGTTTCGCCCCACTCCGTACCGTGAAGACGTACGACTTTATCTGCAGGGAGCACAAACTCCAGTTCGCCCCATACCAGCCCGCGTTTGCAGTGGATGGCCAGGAGTTGATTGAACGGAATGAGGTATTCGTGGCGTTCACCGGAGACCTTTACTCCCGCGTTGAGGAGGACAACCTTGTCGTAAGGGTGTTGCGCCAGGCGTTTGCCCATTGAAGTTGCTTTCAGTTCCATATCCAGCCGGATCCACGAAGAGATGATTGCCTGATAGTTTAACTGCCAGTTTTAAGGTGCTCCAGCCTAAAAAAACGTTACAATCATTGGGCGTTAATTTTATCGAAAGGAAGTGAGGGTTTATGCGTACCGTTCTGAATGTGTTGAATTTTGTGCTGGGCGGTTTTGCCACCACCCTTTCCTGGCTTTTTGCCACCCTGGTGAGCATCGTCCTGATTTTTACGCTTCCCCTGACCCGCTCCTGCTGGGAAATCACCAAACTCTCCTTTATCCCTTACGGGAATGAAGCGGTTCACGTTGACGAACTGAACCCGGAGAATAAAAGCGCGCTGATGAACACGGGCGGAACCGTGCTGAACATTCTGTGGCTGATTTTCTTCGGCTGGTGGCTGTGCGTAATGCATATTTTTGCCGGTATTGCGCAGTGCATCACAATCATTGGTATTCCGGTGGGGATCGCGAACTTTAAGATCGCCGCCATCGCTCTGTGGCCTGTCGGGCGCAGGGTAGTTCCGGTCGAAGTGGCCCAGGCGGCGCGTGAAGCGAATGCACGTCGTCGTTTTCAGTGATTAAGGACTGGCCGCGTCTATGCTAAGCCCACTGCTTCGCCGTTACACCTGGAACAGCTCCTGGCTCTATAACGTCAGGATTTTTATCGCACTTTGCGGCACGGTTGCGCTGCCGTGGTGGCTGAACGATGTCAAGCTCACCATTCCGCTCACGCTGGGGGTGGTTGCGGGAGCGCTGGCGGATCTCGACGATCGCCTTGCCGGGCGTCTGCTCAACCTGGTCATCACCCTTATCTGTTTTTTTATTGCCTCCGCGTCCGTGGAGTTGCTGTTCCCGTGGCCATGGCTGTTTGCATTAGGCCTTACGCTTTCCACCAGCGGGTTTATTTTGCTGGGTGGGCTGGGGCAGCGCTATGCCACCATCGCGTTTGGCGCCCTGCTGATTGCCATCTACACCATGCTGGGGGTGTCGCTTTACGACCAATGGTATCAGCAGCCTGTACTGCTGTTGCTGGGGGCCATCTGGTATAACCTGCTGACGTTAACCGGCCATCTGATCTTCCCGGTTCGCCCTCTGCAGGATAACCTTGCCCGCAGTTACGAGCAGTTGGCCCACTATCTTGAGCTCAAATCCCGGCTGTTTGACCCGGATATTGAAGAGGAGAGCCAGGCTCCGCTCTACGATCTGGCTCTGGCGAACGGCCAGCTTGTCGCCACGCTTAACCAGACAAAAGCGTCGCTGCTTACCCGGCTTCGCGGCGACCGTGGCCAGCGAGGGACGCGCAGAACGCTGCACTATTACTTTGCCGCTCAGGATATTCATGAACGCGCCAGCTCGTCTCATGTTCAGTATGCGGCCCTGCGCGAGAAGTTTCGCTACAGCGACGTTATGTTCCGCTTCCAGCGTCTGCTTTCCATGCAGTCCCAGGCGTGCCAGCAGCTGGCGCGCTCCATTCTGCTGCGCACGCCTTATCAACACGATCCACGCTTTGAACGCGTGTTCAGCCATCTTGATGCGGCAATTGACCGCGTGCGAGCCAGCGGAACGTCGCCGGAGCACATCAAAGCGTTGGGATTTTTGCTCAATAACCTGCGGGCGATTGATGCTCAGTTGGCAACGATTGAGTCTGAACAGGCCATGGCGCTGCCGGGCAATGAGGCGGACAGTCAACTCGCGGATGACAGCGTGCACAGTTTTAGCGATATGTGGCTCCGGTTAAGCCGAAACTTTACGCCGGAATCTGCCCTGTTTCGCCATGCGGTACGCATGTCGCTGGTGCTGTGCGTGGGCTACGCCTTTATTCAGATAACCGGTTTACACCACGGGTACTGGATCCTGCTGACCAGCCTGTTCGTCTGCCAGCCGAACTATAACGCCACCCGACACCGCCTGGCGCTGCGTATCATCGGCACGCTGGTGGGGGTCGCAATCGGGCTACCGGTGCTCTATTTTGTGCCCTCGGTGGAAGGCCAGCTGATCCTCATCGTAATCACCGGGGTGCTGTTCTTCGCCTTTCGTAATGTGCAGTACGCCCACGCGACGATGTTCATCACCCTGCTGGTGCTACTCTGCTTTAATCTGCTGGGCGAAGGGTTTGAAGTCGCCCTGCCCCGCGTGGTCGATACGCTGCTCGGCTGTGCCATCGCCTGGGCGGCAGTGAGTTTTATCTGGCCCGACTGGCGTTTTCGTAATTTGCCGCGCGTCCTGGACAGGGCGATGAATGCCAACTGCCGCTATCTGGATGCCATTCTTGAACAGTACCACCAGGGACGCGATAACCGTCTGGCTTACCGCATTGCCCGACGTGATGCGCATAACAGCGATGCTGAACTGGCTTCCGTAGTCTCTAATATGTCAACGGAGCCGCGCGCCACGGCAGAAATTCGTGAAACGGCTTTCCGCCTGCTGTGCCTGAACCATACCTTCACCAGCTATATCTCAACGCTCGGTGCCCACCGCGAAAAACTGACAAACCCGGGCATCCTTGCCTTGCTGGATGATGCTGTCTGCTATGTCGATGATGCGCTACATCACCGCCCAGCCGATCAACCGCGTGTCCAGCAGGCGCTGGATGAACTGGCTCAACGGATTGCGCATCTTGACCCAGGAAACGACAGCAAAGCGCCGTTGGTTCTCCAGCAGATTGGTCTGCTTATCGCTCTGCTGCCAGAAATTTGCCGACTGCAACAGCAAATCGCTACCTGGAGGAGCGATTCTCCTGTGGCTCAGGCAGCGCATTAAACCACTCCGTCAGCTCCCGGCGAATTTCCGCCGGGAGTGCCGCTTCATGCAGGCCCTCAATCGCCCCTTCCAGGGCAAACAGTACTTTAATACTGAGCGCTTTATTCTTTGCCCGCAGCTTTAGCCAGCTCGTTCTGGCTCCCAGCGACCGGAGGGTATCTTCGTTGGTAATCCCGGCTTCACAGAGCAGGACTTCCAGCTGAAAAGTCAGGTTGGGCAGATCCTTTAGTCGGTTTCGCTGGTAGCGCTGGATGCGCTCTTTACGCGCGGCATTAAGCGCGTAAGAGGAAAGCTGAAGCAGCCGCTCCCTGTCCTGCCAGAGACCGTCATCCACACGATAATAGTTGAGAAGGATCGGCCGGCCGCGTTTCATTAAGGTCAAAAAGGAGGATCCGTTTTTTACACAGTACTTCGCACTTTCCTCACAGGCGCGAAGGTAAAGCTCACCGTCTGACACCATGGCAAACACCGCCTCATCGACGGCCAGGGTATAGCCACCAAAAAGCGCACGATGATGAATTTCTCCTAATGGAGAGAGGTATTCCTGGGATTTATAAATCCGTTCATAAGATATCTTTTTCATGATATTTCCATTAAAAATCAGATATTAACGACGACATTTCTTACTAACGGATCCGTTAACAGGAAAATAGGCAACTTATTGCCGATGAGCAAGATGATTTTTTCAGGTTCGCCAGGAATGAATGAATTTTGCGAGTCGCTTTCCGAAATTGAGGTTGATCTTTATGCATACAGGGGTTACTGTATATTCATACAGTAACTACAGGGCTGGAATGATTATGTACACTTCAGGCTATGCAAATCGCTCAACATCTTTCTCTTCTACCGCTGGCGATGTCGCACAGAACGCCGTCGGGCGTGTTTCGACAGGGCTTATCAGTGAAGTGGTTTATCGTGAAGACCAGCCCCTGTTGACCCAACTTCTGTTACTGCCGCTCTTGCAGCAGCTTGGTCAGCAATCGCGCTGGCAGCTCTGGCTGACGCCGCAGCAGAAACTGAGCCGGGAATGGGTTCAGTCTGCAGGCCTGCCGCTGACGAAGGTCATGCAAATTAACCAACTCTCTCCTTGCGATACGGTTGAGTCGATGATCCGGGCATTACGTACAGGGAATTACAGCGTGGTGATTGGATGGTTATCAGACGAATTGACGGAGCAGGAACATTTTCGCCTCACCGAAGCGGCAGAAGAAGGCAATGCGATCGGCTTTATCATGCGCCCGGTTCGCCAGGATTCTTACCGCAGAGGACAACTTTCTGGGCTAAAAATTCACTCAAATTTGTATCACTGAGCAAATTTAAGAGTTTTCCTGGAATTTTTTTCGACCTTAAGATGCGCTTTTAGTTCCATCGTCCAAAACGGCGGCAAGGCTTGTCTGGTGCGGTTCTTCTTAATTTTATTGCACAAATTTCGTTCAGAAATTGTTAAATAATCGGTATACGGAACTTTTTTTTTCATATGCCTGACGGACTTCACACTTGTAAGTTTTCAGCTACGTTGTAGACTTTACATCGCCAGGGGTGCTCGGCCTAAGCCGAAGATATCGGTAGATTTATATTTGACCACGCCCCCCGGTGAAGGATTTAACCGTGATTCTCGATTGAGATTTTCATGGCGAATTTTGGATGATAACGAGGCGCAAAAAATGAAAAAGACAGCTATCGCGATTGCAGTGGCACTGGCTGGCTTCGCTACCGTAGCGCAGGCCGCTCCGAAAGATAATACCTGGTATGCAGGTGGTAAACTGGGCTGGTCTCAGTTCCATGACACCGGCTGGTACAACAGCGCAAACAACAATGATGGCCCGACTCACGAGAGCCAGCTTGGTGCAGGTGCGTTCGGTGGCTATCAGGTTAACCCGTATGTTGGCTTTGAAATGGGTTACGACTGGTTAGGTCGTATGCCTTACAAAGGCAACGAAACCAATGGCGCTTTCAAAGCTCAGGGCGTTCAGCTGACTGCTAAACTGGGTTACCCAGTAACTGACGACCTGGACGTGTACACCCGTCTGGGCGGCATGGTTTGGCGCGCTGACTCCAGCAACAGCAACGCTGGCGACGACCACGACACTGGTGTTTCCCCAGTATTCGCTGGTGGCGTTGAGTGGGCTATGACCCGTGACATCGCTACCCGTCTGGAATACCAGTGGGTTAACAACATCGGTGACGGTGCTACCGTTGGTGTTCGTCCAGACAACGGCATGCTGAGCGTAGGTGTTTCCTACCGCTTCGGCCAGCAGGAAGATGCAGCACCAGTTGTTGCTCCAGCGCCGGCTCCAGCTCCAGAAGTACAGACCAAGCACTTCACTCTGAAGTCTGACGTTCTGTTCAACTTCAACAAAGCGACCCTGAAACCAGAAGGTCAGCAGGCACTGGATCAGCTGTACACCCAGCTGAGCAACCTGGATCCTAAAGACGGTTCTGTAGTGGTTCTGGGCTTCACCGACCGTATCGGTTCTGACGCTTACAACCAGAAACTGTCTGAGAAACGTGCTCAGTCTGTTGTTGATTACCTGATCTCTAAAGGTATCCCAGCTAACAAGATCTCCCCACGTGGTATGGGCGAATCTAACCCAGTTACTGGCAACACCTGTGACAACGTTAAAGCTCGCGCTGCTCTGATCGACTGCCTGGCACCAGATCGTCGCGTAGAGATCGAAGTTAAAGGCGTTAAAGACGTTGTAACTCAGCCAGCGGCTTAAGTTATCGTCTTATAAAAAAACCCCGCGATGCGGGGTTTTTTATTATCTGAAGAAACTCAAAAGTTATTTTTTACCCAGCAGCGCCTGAAGATCGTTCTTCAGCGTAGACATCTGGTTGGCGTATTTCTCTTTATGCTCGGCATCTTCAATCAACTGCACCACCGTTTCTGACAACGTTTTTCCCCGCCGTTGCGCAAGCCCTGCAAGACGCTGCCAGACCATGAATTCGAGGTCGATGGATTTTTTACGGGTGTGCTGATGCTCAGCATTAAAATGCCGTTTGCGTCGTGCACGGATAGTTTGCTTCATCCGGTTCAACAGTGCCGGATTGATATGTTTCTCAATCCAGCCATTCACCTGTACCGGTTCATTTTCGAGGGTCAGCAAAATATCCACGGCCTCTTGTGCGGCGCTGGCTTCGATGTAGCAGGTAATCAGCTCCCCTTCTCGGTGCTTCTTGACCAGGTACTTCCATTTCCAGCCGCTTTCGAGATTTTCCAGTTGTTGATATTTCATTGCGATCTCAGTGTTACCACGTAACTCTGTTCAGAATATCAGTTTTTTAGCAATCTGCTGAAAAGAAATCATATCCTGTGAAGCATTGCAGGCGATTCGCTTCCCGAAAACCCCAATCCTGCTTGGGAAGAGCCCCCCGCTTACGGTATACTCCACGGTTTTACATCTGACTAAAAAACATCAACTTTGACCATTACGAAACTTGCATGGCGTGACCTTGTTCCGGATACCGAAAGTTATCAGGAATTGTTTGCACAGCCAGACCTCGCACAAGAACACGAATTCATACTTAGCGATACACAACCGCGTTTGCATTACGCACTGGAGCAGGTGTTAAGCCCGTGGGCGACATCTCCCTTCATGCTGCTCAAAGCCCCGGAAGAAGCCGAGTATTTAACGCTTCTGGGTGATGCCATGCGCCAGTTGCAGCCGGAAGCCAATGCTATTTACGGCGGTCAGTATCGTATTTCAGGACATGATGTCACTTTCGAACCCGCAGAACAGGCTGATGGCCGTTTTGCGGTAAAGGGCGAAGTGGTATCCGCTAACTGGGCCGAGGCCGAACAACTCTTTGGTTGCCTTCGCCAGTTTAACGGTGAGTTATCGCTGCAACCGGGCCTGGTGCATCGTGCCAATGGCGGCGTACTGATCATTTCCCTGCGTACCCTGCTCTCCCAGCCGCTGCTATGGATGCGCCTGAAAACGATTGTGAGCCAGCAACGCTTTGACTGGGTGGGCTATGACGAGTCTCGTCCTCTGCCGGTCTCTGTCCCTTCCATGCCGCTGTCGTTGACCGTGGTCCTGACGGGTGACCGTGAATCGCTGGCTGATTTCCAGGAAATGGAGCCGGAGCTGGCTGCACAGGCAGTGTACAGCGAGTACGAAGACAATATTCAGATTGCTGATGCCGATGACATGGCGCAGTGGTGTCAGTGGGTGATGGCCGTTGCTGCCCGCTTTGCCCTGCCGACGCCTGCGGCTGACGCCTGGCCGGGACTTATCCGCGAAGCGGTTCGCTATACCGGTGACCAGGAGACGCTGCCGCTGTGTCCGCTCTGGATCAGCAAACAGCTGCGTGAAGTGGGTGCGATCAGTGGGAATGGCGCATTTACCGGTGAGCAACTTTCCCAGATGCTGGCCCAAAGAGAGTGGCGGGAAGGCTATCTGGCCGATCGTATGCAGGATGAAATTCTGCTGGAGCAAATTCTGGTCGAGACCGAAGGCGAGCGCATCGGACAGATCAATGCCCTGTCGGTGATTGAATTTCCCGGGCATCCGCGTGCGTTTGGCGAGCCTTCACGCATCAGCTGCGTCGTCCATATTGGCGATGGCGAGTTTACCGACATCGAACGGAAAGCCGAGCTGGGTGGAAACATCCACGCCAAAGGCATGATGATCATGCAGGCGTTCCTGATGTCAGAGCTGCAGCTTGAGCAACAAATCCCCTTCTCTGCCTCGCTGACGTTTGAGCAATCCTACAGCGAAGTGGATGGTGATAGCGCCTCTATGGCCGAGCTGTGTGCCTTAATCAGCGCCCTGGCGGAAGTCCCGATCAATCAGAACATCGCCATTACCGGTTCGGTCGATCAATTTGGTCGTGCCCAGCCAGTGGGGGGCCTGAATGAAAAGATTGAGGGCTTCTTCTCTATTTGTCAGCAACGCGGGTTAAACGGCAAACAGGGTGTGATTATTCCAGCCCCCAACGCACGCCATTTAAGCCTCAGCCAGGCACTGCTGGATGCGGTAGAGCAGGGACAATTCTCCCTCTGGGCCATCGAAGGCGTCGAGGATGCACTACCCTTACTGACAAACCTGATATGGGACGGCGAGGGACAAACGACCCTGATGCAGACCATCCAGGAGCGCATTGCTCAGGCGACCCAGCAAGTTGCTCGTCATCGTTATCCGTGGCCGTTACGCTGGTTAGGTTGGTTTAGTTCAAACTGATCGGACTTGTTCAGCGTACACGTGTTAGCTATCCTGCGTCCTTCACTAAAATAAGGCTTACTGAGAACATGGTAGATAAACGCGAATCCTATACAAAAGAAGATCTTCTTGCCTCTGGTCGCGGTGAACTGTTTGGCGCGAAAGGCCCACAGTTACCGGCCCCGAACATGCTGATGATGGACCGTGTCGTGAAAATGACCGAAACCGGCGGCAACTTCGATAAGGGTTACGTAGAAGCAGAACTCGATATCAATCCGGACCTGTGGTTCTTCGGTTGCCACTTTATTGGCGATCCGGTAATGCCTGGCTGCCTGGGCCTGGATGCGATGTGGCAGCTGGTTGGCTTCTACCTGGGCTGGCTGGGCGGCGAAGGTAAAGGCCGTGCGCTGGGCGTGGGTGAAGTGAAATTCACGGGTCAGGTTCTGCCAACTGCGAAGAAAGTGACCTATCGTATTCACTTCAAACGCATTGTTAACCGCCGCCTGATTATGGGCCTGGCGGATGGCGAAGTGCTGGTAGATGGCCGTCTGATCTATACCGCGAACGACCTGAAAGTGGGCCTGTTCCAGGATACATCTGCTTTCTAAACGCTGCTATACGCGGCTTCAGAAAGGCGAAACCTCCGCATTGCGGAGGTTTCTGTTTTTAAAGAGACGTTATCAGGCTATGAGTGCCCTGTCGCCGATGGCTTCTCGCCAGCCTCCCAGCCATTGTGACCTTTGATTAATCGTCTGATAAGGACACATTTCTTTAGATCGTCCAGCGATGCCGGCCTGATAACCACGTTGATGAGCCCGTTCCAGGCGATCTCGTTTCTGTCTCTTCATGCCTCGTTTCCCTCATTCTTTTGTCTGGTGGAAAGAAAACAGTGACTGCACAATGCGCGCAGGCACAGATAACGAATACCCCGAATTAGTCGTAGCGTCAACGTTCAAAATTCATACGGATGTCATATTTGTGAGCTAGCCAGAAGATCATTTGTACAAAAATTGTGACCCGGGACAAGTAACGGTCTGACGTGAAAACGAAAAAAAAACCGCAATCAGTGGCAGACCGATTGCGGTTTTTTATGATGAATTTTACTTATGGCAGCCGGGAGATTTCTCTCGCGATGTTGGCCGATTCCTGTGCCCACCCCTGGGCAAGCACTTTCACCATTTCATCATAGCCATCTTTTTGCTGCTTGAGCTCCAGATGGAACGGACGCTTAATCAGCTGTCCCTGATGGTTAAGCAGCCATTCTCCGCTGATGACAACGGCACCGTCATAACGACCATGGAAGCCCGTTACCGTCACGTTCAGCGTGTCCTGGTCGCTTCCAAGAGGCTGGGAGGCGACAACCCAGCCCGGAAGCTGGCTGCTGAGATTCGCCACCAGCGTATTGCGTAACTGTTGATCCAGCGGGCTGGCCCACAGGTTATTATTGGCAATCACATACTGCACATCGCTGGTCTGGTAAACCACCCCGTTGCCGGCCAGATAATCTGGCACAGCCACTTGCTCAACCCACAGCAGACGGTTGCCCTGTGAGGCGGTGCTCTGCGTACCCACCTGCGCCATCAGCGGCAGCTGATAGTAGCTTTTCGTTTCACTCCCTGAGCTACAGGCCGTGAGCACCATCGCACCTACAATCGCTAGCCATTTTTTCATTGTTTCGCCCTCTTCGGCTCAGGATCCTTTTTATCTTTTGCTTCAAACACCAGCGCGTTGCTCTTCTCATTGAGCGTTTTCAGTACGGGCTGCAGTTCACGCAAGACCTGATCAAGACGCTGCATATCTGCCACCATCTTGTTGTAGGCCGCCGAACCAGGCTGGAAGCCCTGCATGCTACGGTTCAGTTCACGCAGCGTTTTCTGCATATCCTGCGGCAACTGCTGCATGCTCTGGCTTGCCGTGAGCTTATTGATGTTATCCAGCGTGGTTTGCAGACGCTGCATCGTCTCCTGGCTCTGATGCAACGAGCCTGTCGCCGCTTCAATCATCGGATTCAGTGGCAGATTGTTGATTTTGTCCAGCGTTTCCATCAGACGCTGCTGGATTTGAGCCAGACCGCTGCTCACCGTTGGAATGATCTTGTAGCCGCCAAATTCACGGATACCGGTAATCGGCGGGGCTTTTGGATAGAAATCCATATCCACATACAGCGCACCAGTCACCAGGTTGCCAGTCTTCAGCGAGCCGCGCAGGCCACGGTTCATCAAATCAGTAATATGCGCGCCGATATCCTGATTCTCGCCAATCTGGTTAACCAGACGCTCTGGCTCAATGCGGATCAGCACCGGAATACGATAGTCATCATCAAGTACCTGCTGAAGTCCCGGCACAAAGAACGGCACCTGTCCGACCGTACCCAGACGAATACCGCGGAACTCAACGGGCGCACCCGGCTGCAGGCCGCGGACGGAATCTTTAAAGAACATCAGGTAATCAATATGATCGGTATAGAGCGCGTCCTGAATGCTTCTTTGATCGTCAAAGAGCCTGAAGGCCGTTTTCTCGGCCACCGGCTGCCCCAGATCCAGTCCTTCCGGCACGTCAAAGCTGACGCCGCCGCCAAACAGGGTGGTCAGCGACCCCATTTCAACGCGCATACCTGCTGAGGTGAGATCGACCGCGATCCCGCTGTCTTTCCAGAAGCGTACGTTGCTGGTCACCAGACGATCGTTTGGCGCATTGATGAACAGCTGATAGCTGATGGTCCTTTTTTGCGGATCAAAGGTGCTGGTCTCGACTGAGCCAACACGATAGCCGCGGAACAACACCGGATCGCCAGGTGAGAGCTGGCCCGCTTTTTTACTGTCGAGAATCACGCGGATCCCTTTTGCATCAGGCGGCGCAAGCGGTGGAGAGTCTAAAAGCTGATACTGGGCTGGCTGCGCCCCTTTTGCCCCCGGCTGTAGCTCAATATACGCGCCCGAGAGCAGCGTGCCTAAACCACTGATCCCTTCCCGTCCGACCTGCGGTTTAACCACCCAAAAAACGGAGTCACCGTGAAGCAGCTTTTCCATCCCGGCATTTAACCGCGCTTTAATTTCTACGTGCGTTAAATCATCCGTCAGGGTGGCGCTTTCAACCACCCCTACATCCACGCTGCGGCTTTTGATGGTCGTTTTACCGCCCTCAATCCCCTCGGCATTGGTGGTGATGAGCGTCACTTCCGGTCCCTGATGGCTGTAATGATAAAACAGGATCCATGCACCGATCAGCGCCGTCACGATGGGGAAAATCCACACCGGTGACCAGTTTTTGACCTTCTGCACTTTCGCCTCTCCACTCTTATTTTCCATGCTCTTACTCTTCCTCATGGCTTGATTCAGGCTCACGATCCCACGATAAACGAGGGTCGAAGGTCATGGCCGCAAACATGGTCATAATCACGACCAGCGCAAACATTAAAGCCCCCATCGCAGGATAAATACTCATCAAACCGCCCATCCGCACCAGTGCAGAGAGAACGGCAATGACAAACACGTCAATCATTGACCAGCGTCCAACAAACTCGACAACTTCATAAATGAGGTGCATGCGTTCGCTGTCGCGTTTGCCGTGCCCTTTCGCATCCCAGCAGAGCCAGGCTATCGCGATCATTTTTAAGGTAGGCACCATAATACTGGCGATAAAAATCACCCCAGCCACCGGATAAGATCCCTCGCCCCACAGCAATATCACCCCGGCGAGGATCGTCGAGGGCATTTTGTCACCGAGCAAATCGGTGATCATGATCGGCAGAATATTTGCGGGAAGATACAGCATGACAGAGGTCACCAGCAGCGCCATGGTCCACTGCAGGCTATTTTTGCGCCGCACATGGCCTTTGGTTTCACAGCGTGGGCAGACGTCCAGATCCGCGGGCAGCACGGCAGTACAGCAGGAGCAAGAGCGCAGTCCCTGGCGGATCCCCGGCACGCCAACCTTCACCGTCTGGGCAAGTGTGGGAGCCGGAGCGATATCATCCCATGCCCAACGTCGGTCAACGCACTGGAATGCGCGCAGCTGCAGCACGCAATAGAGACACCACGGGATAAAGCTGCTGCCAATCCCCACGTCACCGTAGGCCATCAGCTTTACGAAGCTGACCAGAATACCCGCCAGAAAAATCTCGGCCATCCCCCAGCTTTTAAGCTGAAACAGGACTCGCGCCAGTTTGATTTTCAGGGCTGCGGGCATTTTTACGCGGTTGACCAGCAAAAGGATGACAACCAGACAAAAAGCCGGAACGATCTGCACAAACAGAAGGAAGAAGGTGCCGAGGCTGGCGTAATCTTCCGAGAACATCACCCCCGGAATTTCAAGCAGATCAACCTGGCTTGTCATCCCTCCCACCTTCATATAGATGAAGGGGAAGAGATTAGAGAGCAACAACATGAACAACGCGGCCAGCGCATACGCCGTGGGACGCTGTCTTGGCGCGTCCCATTCGGTTGTCAACGTTGTGCCGCAACGCGGGCACAGGGCCTTATGTCCGTGACCAAGCTCTGGCAACGCCACGAGCATATCGCATTGCGAGCATAATATATGCCTGTCGGCATGGTGCTGGTCACACATATGTTATCCCTGTTTATGCGCCGTTTTTCAGAGACTCAAGGTACTCCCAGCGCTCAAATGCTTCTTCCAGAGCTTTTTCAGCTGCGGACAATTCGGCCAGGACTTTTTGAGTATAGTCGTGCGATTGGGTGAAGAAGGATGCATCGGCAACCTGCGCTTGCAGCGCCTCCAGCGCGGCCTCCAGCTCCTCAAGACGCTGAGGCAAACCCTCCAGTTCGCGCTGCAGGTTATAGCTTAGTTTAGCCGAGGTTTTCTTGACAGTTTCTGCTTTTGTTACAACAGGTTCAGTCGTTGTTTTAGGCTTCGCCTGTTTTTGCGCCAACGACTGTGCCTGCTGCCCTTTCGCGTCGTGGTAGCCACCCACATATTGACCAATCCGCCCTTCGCCTTCGAAGATCCAGCATTCGGTCACGGTGTTGTCAACGAACTGACGGTCGTGGCTCACCAGCATCACGGTGCCCTGATAACCATCGATCAGCTCTTCCAGCAGTTCGAGCGTTTCGACATCCAGGTCGTTGGTTGGTTCATCGAGAATCAACAGGTTGCTTGGTTTCAGGAATAACCGCGCCAGCAGAAGACGGTTTCGCTCACCGCCAGACAGCGCACGCACCGGGGTCATCGCCCGTTTAGGGTGGAACAGGAAGTCCTGGAGATAGCCCAGCACATGGCGCGGCTTACCGTTTACCATGACCTCTTGCTTACCTTCGGCAAGGTTATCCATCACCGTTCTGTCCGGATCCAGCTCTGCACGGTGCTGGTCAAAATAGGCCACTTCCAGTTTGGTGCCGCAGTGAATTCGGCCACTATCCGCCTGCAACTGGCCCAGCATCAGCTTCAGCAGCGTGGTTTTACCGCAGCCATTGGGGCCAATCAGGGCGATTTTATCCCCGCGCTGAACCTGGGCGGAGAAGTCTTTCACCAGCACTTTCCCGTCAACCTGATAGTTAACGTTTTCCATCTCGAAGACTATCTTGCCGGAACGGGAGGCCTCTTCTACCTGCATTTTGGCGCTGCCCATCACTTCGCGACGTTCGCTGCGTTCACGACGCATCGCTTTCAGGGCACGAACGCGGCCTTCGTTGCGGGTACGGCGGGCTTTGATACCCTGACGGATCCACACCTCTTCCTGTGCCAGTTTGCGGTCGAATTCGGCATTTTGCAGCTCTTCCACGCGCAGGTTTTCTTCTTTTTCCAGCAGATAAGTATCGTAATCGCCGGGATAAGTGACCAGCTTGCCACGATCGAGATCGACAATGCGCGTCGCCATATTGCGAATGAAGGAACGGTCGTGGGAGATGAAGATAATGGTACCGCTGAAAGTTTTCAGGAACCCTTCAAGCCAGTCGATCGCTTCAATGTCCAGGTGGTTGGTTGGTTCATCCAGCAGCAGCACCTTCGGCCCGCTGACCAGCGCGCGGCCCAGTGCCGCCTTACGCAACCAGCCGCCAGATAGCGCAGACAGCTGCATATCCGGCTCCAGGCCCAGCTGAGCCAGCACCTCGTTAATACGGTTCTCCAGCTGCCACAGGCCGTGATGATCGAGCATCTCCTGGACTTTCGCCAGTTCGTTAAGATTTTTGTCGCTCGGGTCGGTCATCACCAGATGAGAAATCTCGTGATAGCGCTTCAGGTATTCAGCCTGCTCCGAAATCCCTTCCGCCACGAAATCGTACACGCTGCCGGTGACATGACGCGGCGGATCCTGCTGCAGGCGGGAGACAATCAGATCCTGCTCGTAAACAATACGCCCGTCATCCAGACCCTGCTCGCGGTTGAGGATTTTCATCAGCGTGGATTTACCCGCGCCGTTACGGCCCACCAGACAGACGCGTTCGTTGTCTTCGATGTGCAGTTCAGCATTGTCGAGAAGCGGTGAGTCGCTGAAGGAGAGCCACGCACCGTGCATACTAATTAAAGACATTTATTTTTCCTTTCAGGCCGCGGTGATAAGCCAGCAGTTATGGATCTGACGATTACGGGCAAAGTCCTGAGACAGCGTTTTTTGGCTGATTTCTTGTGCTTTCAGTCCCAGAGCGGCCAGGCCGTCGTGATCCATGCGGAAACCGCGTTTGTTATTCGAGAACATAATCGTGCCGCCTTTACGCAGGAGGCGCTTCAGGTCGGTCATCAGGCGCAGGTGATCGCGTTGTACATCAAAGCTATCCTCCATACGCTTGGAGTTGGAGAACGTTGGCGGATCGATGAAGATCAGATCGAACTGTTCATCGGTGTCACGCAGCCAGCCCAGGACATCAGCCTGCATCAGACGATGCTGGCGTCCGGTCAGGCCATTGAGACGCAGGTTGCGCTCCGCCCACTCCAGATAGGTGCGCGACATATCCACCGTAGTGGTGCTGCGCGCGCCGCCCAGGCCCGCATGCACGCTGGCGCTACCGGTGTAGGAAAACAGGTTAAGGAAGTCCTTACCTTTGCTCATCTGGCCCAGCATACGACGGGCAATGCGGTGGTCGAGGAACAGCCCGGTATCGAGGTAATCCGTCAGGTTAACCCACAGGCGAGCGTTGTATTCACCCACTTCAATAAAGTCGCCCTTCTCACCCATCTTCTGATATTGGTTTTTCCCTTTCTGACGCTCGCGGGTTTTCAGCACCAGTTTGTTTGGCGCGATGCCAAGCACGGCAATCGTCGCTGCGATCACGTCCAGCATGCGCTGGCGCGCTTTTTGCGCATCAATGGTTTTTGGTGGAGCATATTCCTGAATCACCACCCAGTCTGCATAGCGGTCAACCGCCACGTTGTACTCCGGCAGATCGGCGTCATACAGGCGATAGCATTCAATGCCTTCCTGTTTGGCCCATTTTTCAAATTTCTTCAGATTCTTGCGCAGACGGTTAGCGTAATCTTCCGCCACGCCCGACGGTTTGCTGTCCGCCGCTTTCTCCGCCAGATGGTAGTTTTTCTGCACACAGTCCAACGGGCCATTCTTCGCCTTAAACTGGCGATCGGCGCGCAGCTGCAGACAGCTCAGCAGTTCTGGTGAAGCGCTAAACAGGGAAAGATTCCAGCCGCCAAAGTAGTCTTTCATATTGCGGCCCAGCAGGCTGTGCAGGGCAATCAGCGCCGGTTCGCTATCCAGACGCTCGCCGTATGGCGGGTTGCTGATAACGGTACCGTAGGGGCCTTTCGGCAGCGGGTTGATCAGGTTCGCGACATCTTTCACTTCAAAGGTCACCAGCTCACCGATACCTGCGCGACGGGCATTGCTGCGCGCGCGTTCAATGACGCGCGGGTCGCTGTCAGAGCCATAGAAATGGGAGGTGTACTCCGCCAGGCCTTTACGCGCACGGGCCTGCGCCTCGGCTTTGACCTCTTTCCAGAGTGTTTCATCGTGCTG
The DNA here is from genome assembly GCF_049237265.1 of Enterobacter cloacae complex sp. IR5384. Lineage (NCBI taxonomy): Bacteria > Pseudomonadati > Pseudomonadota > Gammaproteobacteria > Enterobacterales > Enterobacteriaceae > Enterobacter > Enterobacter cloacae complex sp. IR5384. Next base: position 179,822 of record NZ_JBMKHJ010000001.1, read on the forward strand.
CGCCCAGCCGCTAAAGCCCCAGTGGCCACGATGCAGGCCGGGAGCGCGGTCGGTGGCCAGCATCGCGGCTTCAATCAGCAGCGTACCGGAACCACACATTGGGTCGAGCAGCGGCGTGCCCGGCAGCCAACCGGAGCGCATCACGATGGCGGCGGCCAGCGTTTCTTTGATGGGCGCCATACCGGTGCGATCGCGGTAGCCACGCAGATGCAGACCTGCCCCGCTCAGATCCATAGAGATGCTGGCGGTATCGCCATTGAGCCAGACGTTAATGCGCAGATCCGGGTTTTCACGATCGACGTTTGGTCGTTCTTTGTTTTTACGGGTAAAGCAGTCCACGATGGCATCTTTCACGCGCAGCGCGCCGTACTGGCTGTTGCGGATCTCATCGTTTACACCGTTAAAATGCACCGCGAAGGTCGCGTCTGGCGTGAAGATCTCTGTCCAGTCGATCATCTGTACGCCGGTATAGAGATCAAGATCGCTGTAGACCTTGCACTCTTTCATCGGCAGCATGATGCGCGACGCCAGGCGGCTCCACATCAGGCTCTGGTAAATAAGCCGTGTGTCGCCCTCAAAATGGACACCACCCTGAACCACCTGGCACTCTTGCGCGCCCAGGGCTTCCAGTTCAGTTTTTAACAGCTCTTCCAGCCCACGGGCCGTACTGGCAAACAGAGAATTCATATCGTCACTTTTACTCTAAGAAAATTGTCGCGCATTATAGCTAATATGACGTGTATGTCATAAAGTTGAAGGCTTATTTTCATTCGAGGGACTGTGCACAGTGGCGACGTTATCCAGGCTTTTTATTCATCCGGTGAAATCCATGCGCGGTATCGGCGTTTCTCACGCCCTGGCTGACATCAGTGGATTTGCCTTCGATCGTATTTTTATGGTCACCGAGCCTGACGGTACGTTCATTACTGCACGCCAGTTCCCGCAGATGGTGCGCTTTACGCCTTCGCCGCTGCATGACGGCCTCCACCTCACCGCCCCGGATGGCTCAAGCGTGGTGATTCGCTTTGCTGATTTTGCGCCTGTCGATGCGCCAACGGAAGTGTGGGGCAATCATTTTACCGCTCGCATCGCTCCGGACGAAATTAACCGCTGGCTGAGCGGCTTCTTCTCCCGCGAGGTACAGCTGCGCTGGGTGGGTCCGGCGCTGACGCGACGCGTCAAGCGCCACGACGCGGTTCCCCTCTCGTTTGCCGATGGTTTCCCGTTCCTGTTAACCAGCGAAGCCTCGCTGCGTGACCTGCAGCGTCGCTGTAAGGCCAGCGTGCAGATGGAACAATTTCGCCCGAATCTGGTGGTGACCGGTACGGAAGCCTGGGAGGAAGATACCTGGAAAGTGATCCGCATCGGCAGCGTCATTTTTGATGTCGTGAAGCCGTGCAGCCGCTGCATTTTCACCACCGTAAGTCCGGAGAAAGGCCTGAAGCATCCTTCCGGCGAACCGCTGAAAACCCTGCAATCATTCCGTACCGCGCAGGATAATGGCGACGTGGATTTCGGCCAGAATCTTATTCCGCGCTCAAGCGGAGTGATCCGCGTGGGTGATGAGGTGGAAATTCTCACCCGTGGGCCTGCGCGCGTGTACGGTGCGGGTCAGGAAGAAGAAACGGTAGAGGTTGAGACGCAAGCCAGTTCCGCAGTGGATATTCACTGGCAGGGCCGCGTTATACGGGGTAACAATCAGCAGGTGATACTTGATCAGCTGGAGCAAGCCGGGATCCGTATCCCGTATTCCTGTCGGGCGGGTATCTGTGGTTGCTGTCGAATCAAGCTGGTCGGGGGCGACGTCAGTGCGCTGAAGAAATCCGCAATCGGTGATGACGGGACGATCCTGTGCTGTAGCTGTATTCCAAAAACGTCGATACAGCTGGAAGCTTAAACCGCCTGTTCCAGGCTGAATGAATCCACGCGCAGCTGCGGTTTCAGCCTGTCATTCATGACCTTAATGGCATCCCCGAGCTGCATCGTCCGCCCGGCAATGGTCACGCCGGGCTGGGCCAGCAGACAAAGCGCGGCATTTTCGCCAGGTTCCACCACCAGTAAACTCACCTCTTCTGCGGTATCGCTCAGATTGACGCTGGCCGCATCGCCCGTGGCCGGCGTCCAGTTCATATCATGCGGCAGAAAGTGCCAGCTTTTCGGCATTTGCGGTTTCAGAAAACGAATCGCCACCAGCGCGTTTAATATCAGTTCGGCACGCTGTTCTTTTGAGAGCAGCAGGTCACGGCATTTCTCTTCAAAGGAAAAATAAAGCGCAGCATCGTCTACACAAAAGCCAGACGGGGAGAAAGCGTCCGGGGTTAACATTCGACGCGCAAAACGAGAACGGAACAACATGCCATTGGCTAAATCGAGCATCATTCGATCATGCTCTTCACAAAAATACCAGCGCCAGTTATCGTCAGGTTTAATTCGCATGTGTCTCTCCCGTACCCAAACGTCCTGTACTAAAAATGTCCCATTCGCCGCTTCGTTTATAACACCATTAATAAAAGACTATAATGTCTAAATAAGCAACAGTGACGGAATATAAAACAACCAGGGCTGGAAATAAAGCCCTGGTTGTCTGATTAAGAGAAAAGATTAGATATGAGTAACGATTTCTTTTATGAGCGGCGGGCCTTTAAAAATAAAGCCGGAATAGATTTGCACCAGTGAGGCGCCCGCAGCCATCTTCTCGCGCGCAGCAATCACCGAATCGATACCACCGACACCGATTATTGGCAGACTGCCTTTTAATTCGGCGGAGAGCGCCCGAATAATTTCCGTACTTTTTAATTGTACCGGACGTCCACTTAACCCACCCGCTTCGTCACAGTTTTTCATTCCCTGGACGAGGGATCGATCGAGCGTCGTGTTGGTCGCAATCACACCATCAATATTATGGCGAACTAAGCTGTCGGCAACCTGGATCAATTCTTCAGCAGAAAGATCCGGTGCGATCTTAACCGCCACCGGAACATATTTATGATGGATCGCCTGCAGCTCATTTTGTTTATTTTTAATGGCGCTGAGAAGATCGTCCAGCGCTTCACCATATTGCAGAGAACGTAGCCCCGGGGTATTCGGCGATGAAATATTCACGGCGATATAACCGGCATAGGCGTAGACTTTTTCCATACAAATCAGGTAGTCATCTTTACCCTGCTCAACCGGCGTGTCTTTATTTTTGCCAATATTGATGCCTAATACACCATCAAAATGGGCTTTTTTAACGTTTTCTACGAGATGATCCACGCCGAGGTTATTAAAGCCCATGCGGTTGATCAGCCCCTCGGCTTCGACCAGGCGGAACAAACGCGGCTTATCATTACCCGGCTGTGGACGCGGTGTGACGGTACCGATTTCGATGGAACCAAAGCCCATCGCGCCCAGGGCATCAATGCACTCGCCATTTTTATCCAGACCTGCCGCCAGACCCAGCGGGTTTTTAAAGGTCAGACCCATGCACTGCACAGGTTTTTCCGGCACGTTCTGACGCACCAGCGCGGCCAGCGGCGTTCCCGTAATACGGCGTAATTGCTGGAATGTAAATTCATGAGCGCGCTCAGGGTCGAGCTGGAAAAGGGCTTTACGAACGAAGGGGTAGTACATGAACTCTCCTGGATTCCCGGTGTGCAAACCGGGAGGGGATTATGTGCGATCCTGCCCGGAAAGGGAATTGACCTGCGGCAAAAAAATCAGCGTAAAACGCAAACGTTTACTTCCCCGTACACTTCTTATGCACTTTTTCGCATTTTAATTGCGGATAAATCATTTAGTGGAATAACCACGCAGTGTCACACTCCTGAAAATTGTTATGAATGTTAGATAAAAGCAAACAATTAGTTATAAGGAGCACACATGCGCGTCATCACCCTGGCCGGAAGTCCACGTTTCCCTTCTCGTTCCAGCGCCCTGCTGGAATATGCCCGCGAAAGGCTTAATGCTCTGGATGTGGAAGTGTGCCACTGGAATCTGCACAACTTTGAACCTGAGGATCTGCTCTACGCGCGCTTTGACAGTCCGGCATTGAAAACCCTGATTGAACAGCTAAAAAGTGCTGACGGGCTTATCGTCGCGACCCCGATTTATAAAGCCTCATTTTCCGGCGCACTGAAAACCTTGCTCGATCTGCTGCCTGAACGTGCACTTGATGGAAAAGTGGTGTTGCCGCTGGCTACGGGCGGTACGGTTGCGCATTTACTGGCCGTGGATTACGCCCTGAAGCCGGTACTGAACGCGTTGAAGGCGCAGGAGATCCTGCACGGCGTTTTTGCCGATGACTCGCAGGTTATCGATTACCAGCACAAACCGCATTTCACACCGAATCTGCAAACCCGGCTCGACACTGCGCTGGAGACATTCTGGCATGCCCTGCACCGTCGCGATATTCAGGCACCTGCGTTTGGACAGCCACAAGGAGTCGCACATGTTTAAAACACTTACCCGTATCAGCCTGGCTGGTCTGCTCACACTCTCGTCCCTGACCCATGCAGCAGAGACGGCACCTGACAGTTTGCGCATTGGTTACCAGAAAGGCAGCGTCAGTATGGTGCTGGCAAAAAGCCACCAGCTTCTGGAAAAACGCTTCCCACAGACCAAATTCTCCTGGGTGGAGTTTCCTGCCGGGCCACAAATGCTGGAGGCGCTGAACGTTGGAAGCATCGATTTAGGCAGTACTGGCGATATTCCACCGATCTTTGCGCAGGCGGCCGGGGCCGATCTGGTCTACGTTGGCGTTGAGCCACCGAAACCCAAAGCCGAGGTGATTCTGGTGCCGGAAAATAGCGCCATTAAAAATGTCGCCGAACTTAAAGGTCACAAAGTCGCATTCCAGAAAGGTTCCAGCTCGCACAACCTGCTACTCCGCGCCCTGCAGGAGGCCGGGCTAAAGTTCACCGATATTCAGCCCGTCTATCTCACCCCTGCTGATGCCCGCGCCGCCTTCCAGCAAGGCAATGTCGACGCGTGGGCTATCTGGGATCCTTACTACTCCGCGGCATTACTTCAGGGCGGCGTACGGGTATTGAAAGATGGCACTACCCTGAAACAGACCGGTTCGTTCTACCTGGCAGCCCGTCCGTATGCAGAGAAAAACGGTGCCTTTGTTCAGGAGGTCCTGAATACCTTTACCGAAGCCGATACCCTGACGCAAAGCCAGCGCCCCGAGAGCATCACCCTGCTGGCGAAAACCATGGGCTTACCGGAGGCGGTGATCGCGAGCTACCTCAACCACCGTCCACCCACCACCATTATCCCGGTGGACGCGCATGTTGCAGCCCTGCAACAACAGACTGCCGACCTCTTTTATCAAAACCGCTTAGTACCAAAACAGGTGAACATTCGCGAACGCATCTGGCAACCCGCAGCCAAAGAAGGAGCCAAATCATGAGTCTGAATCTTTTCTGGTTTTTACCCACCCACGGTGATGGACACTATCTTGGTACCGAAGAGGGGTCGCGCCCGGTTGACCACGGCTATCTGCAGCAGATTGCGCAGGCGGCAGACCGAATCGGTTTCACCGGCGTGCTGATCCCCACCGGACGCTCGTGCGAAGACGCCTGGCTGGTCGCCGCGTCGATGATTCCGGTCACCCAGCGCCTGAAATTCCTGGTGGCATTGCGTCCGAGCGTGGTTTCCCCGACCGTTGCCGCACGTCAGGCGGCAACGCTCGACAGGCTCTCCAACGGACGCGCGCTGTTTAACCTGGTCACCGGCAGCGATCCGCAGGAACTGGCCGGTGACGGCGTGTTCCTCGATCATACGGAACGCTATGAGGCCTCCGCCGAGTTTACCCGCGTCTGGCGACGTCTGCTTGAGGGGGAAACGGTCACCTTTGATGGCAAGCATATTCATGTTCGCGACGCGAAACTCTACTTTCCTTCGGTACAGCAGCCGCGTCCACCGCTCTACTTCGGCGGATCGTCGGATGTGGCACAGGATCTGGCGGCAGAACAGGTCGATCTCTATCTGACCTGGGGGGAGCCACCTGAACTGGTGAAAGAGAAAATTGCCCAGGTGCGGGCCAAAGCCGCCGCCCACGGCCGAAAGGTGCGCTTTGGCATTCGCCTGCACGTGATTGTGCGTGAAACCAACGAAGAGGCCTGGCAGGCCGCTAACCGGCTGATCTCGCATCTGGACGATGAGACCATCGCCAAAGCGCAGGCGGCATTTGCGAAAACCGACTCCGTAGGACAGCACCGGATGGCTTCGTTACATAACGGCAAACGCGAGAATCTGGAGATCAGCCCCAATCTCTGGGCGGGTGTCGGCCTGGTTCGTGGTGGCGCAGGTACTGCGCTGGTGGGTGACGGCCCGACCGTGGCGGCGCGTATCAATGAATATGCTGAGCTGGGTATCGACAGCTTTATCCTCTCGGGCTATCCGCATCTTGAGGAGGCATACAAAGTGGGTGAACTGCTGTTCCCGCATCTGGATGTCGCTATCCCGGACATTCCGCAGCCCCGCCAGCTGCAGCTTCAGGGCGAAGCCGTGGCCAACGAGTTTATTCCGCGTAAAGTCGCGCAAAGCTAAGGAGTGGCTATGTCTCTCACCTCACAAAAATGGTTGTTGCGCGCCGCCCCGTGGTTTTTACCTGTCGGCATTGTCCTTATCTGGCAACTGGCCTCCTCTACCGGCTGGCTGTCGAGCCGCATCCTGCCCTCTCCGGAGGGCGTAATCGAAGCCTTCTGGTCGCTGAGTGCCAGCGGCGAGCTGTGGCAGCACCTGGCCATTAGCTCCTGGCGCGCGGTGATTGGGTTTGCCATCGGCGGGAGCATCGGCCTGACGCTGGGGTTGATCAGCGGCCTGTCCCGCTGGGGGGAACGGTTGCTGGATACCTCCATTCAGATGCTGCGCAACGTACCGCATCTGGCGCTGATCCCCCTGGTCATTCTGTGGTTTGGTATTGATGAGAGCGCCAAAATTTTCCTCGTGGCGCTGGGCACGCTGTTCCCGATTTATATCAATACCTGGCATGGGATCCGCAATATCGATCGCGGGCTGGTTGAGATGGCACGCAGCTACGGATTATCAGGATTTGCCCTGTTTATCAACGTGCTGCTGCCGGGCGCCCTGCCCTCCATTATGGTTGGCGTTCGCTTTGCGCTCGGCCTGATGTGGCTGACGCTGATCGTCGCGGAGACCATTTCAGCCAACTCCGGCATTGGCTATCTGGCAATGAACGCCCGCGAATTCCTGCAAACGGACGTGGTGGTAGTCGCCATTATCCTTTATGCCCTGCTGGGCAAACTTGCTGACGTCAGCGCCCAGTGGCTGGAACGCAGCTGGCTGCGCTGGAACCCGGCCTATTTCTCTCAGGAGGCGAAAGCATGAATACCGCCCGACTCACTCAGGGGACACCGCTGTTACTTAACGGCGTCACGAAACGCTACGGCGACAAAACCATTCTTAACGCCCTGGATCTGCATATCCCCGCCGGACAATTTGTGGCCGTTGTCGGCCGCAGCGGCGGCGGCAAGAGTACGCTGCTGCGCCTGTTAGCCGGACTGGAAGCGCCGAATGGAGGGGAGATTCTGGCAGGGACAACGCCGCTGGCCAATATTCAGGATGATACCCGCATGATGTTTCAGGATGCGCGCCTGCTGCCCTGGAAAACGGTGATCGATAACGTCGGGCTGGGCCTGAAAGGTCACTGGCGGGAGGAGGCGCGTCAGGCGCTGGCCGCCGTCGGGCTGGAGGATCGCGCCGGTGACTGGCCTGCGGCCCTCTCAGGCGGGCAAAAACAGCGCGTAGCGCTGGCGCGGGCGTTGATACATCGTCCAGGCCTGCTGCTGCTCGATGAGCCGCTCGGGGCACTTGATGCCCTGACGCGGATTGAAATGCAGGATTTAATTGCCTCGCTCTGGCAGGAGCACGGTTTTACGGTCCTGCTGGTGACGCACGACGTGAGCGAAGCCGTCGCCATGGCCGACCGGGTGCTGTTAATAGAAGAGGGAAAAATTGGTCTGGATCTGACGGTGGATATTCCACGCCCTCGCCGTGTGGGATCGGCCAGACTGGCAGAGCTGGAAGCGGAGGTGCTGGAGCGGGTGATGAGGCGCGGTGTGAATGAGCGCGCGTTGATTACGGCTAATGCCTGATGCCTTCACCCGGCCCTCTCCCACAGGGAGAGGGTGGGATTAACGTTTATATTACGCCAGCGCCTTCGAAATCTTCTCGTACAGATCGCCAGAGAGATTTTCCAGCCCTTTAAGCTGCTCAAGCGCGGCACGCATCTTCGCCTGGCGCTGCGCATCGTAGCGTTTCAGGCGGATCAGCGGCTCAATCAGACGTGATGCCACCTGCGGGTTACGGCTGTTCAACTCGGTCAGCATTTCTACCATGAACTGATAACCGCTGCCGTCTTCCGCGTGGAACGCAGCCGGGTTGCTGCTGGCAAACGCGCCAATCAGGGAGCGGACGCGGTTCGGGTTGCTCATGGTAAAGGAGCGATGCTTCAGCAGGCTGCGCACGTTGCTGAGCGCATCGGCTGCCGGACTGGTCGCCTGCAGAATGAACCACTTGTCCATAACCAGGCCATCCTGGTGCCACTTGTCGTCATACTCTTGCATCAGCGCATCACGGCACGGTAACTCGGCTGCCACGCTTGCCGCCAGGGCTGCGAGCGCGTCGGTCATATTATCCGCTTCGTGATACTGCTTGCTCACCAGCGTGTTCGCCAGGTCTGTTTCACCAAAGGCCAGGTAGCGCAGACAGGTATTGCGCAGGGAACGTTTACCAATGTCGCCATGTTCCACGCGGTACGCATCCAGCTTGTTGGCGTTGTAGATCGCCAGGAACTCATCCGCCAGTTCGGCCGCCAGCGTGCGGGTCAGCGCTTCACGCACAGCCACGATGGCAATAGGATCGATGGTCTCGAACAGCTCGGCGATTTCGGTCGCGGACGGCAACGTCAGGATTTCAGCCGCGAGGGCCGGATCAATCTGTTCATCCAGCAGAACCGCACGGAACGCGTCAGCCACGTGAACCGGCAGCGACAGCGGCTGGCCCTGCTGATGACGATTAACGTTCAGCTTGATGTATGTCGCGAGCAGGCTTTGAGCGGCATCCCAGCGGGAGAAATCGTTGCGCGCGTGACGCATCAGGAACGTCAACTGCTGATCGCTCCACTTGTACTCCAGCTTCACTGGTGCAGAGAATTCACACAGCAGCGCAGGCACCGGCTGGAAATAGACGTTATCGAAGATAAAGGTCTGCTCTGCCTGGGTCACGTTCAGCACGTGGTGTACCGGGTGGCCACCCTTCTGCAGCGAGATCACTTTGCCTTCGTTATCATACAGTTCAATGCTGAACGGGATGTGCAGCGGATATTTTTCTTCCTGCTCAGCCGTTGGCGGCGTGCGTTGGCTGATGGTCAGGGTGTACTGCTCGGTCTCCGGATTGTAATCGTCTTTAACGGTGACAATCGGCGTACCGGCCTGGCTGTACCAGCGGCGGAAGTGAGAGAGATCCACATTCGACGCATCTTCCATTGCCTGCACAAAATCATCGCAGGTGGCGGCGCTGCCGTCGTGACGCTCGAAATAGAGCTGCATCCCTTTCTGGAAGTTCTCCTCGCCCAGCAGGGTATGGATCATACGGATAATTTCCGCCCCTTTTTCATACACCGTCAGGGTGTAGAAGTTATTCATCTCGATGACTTTGTCCGGACGAATTGGGTGCGCCATCGGACTGGCATCTTCCGCGAACTGCAACCCACGCATGGTGCGCACGTTGTTGATGCGGTTAACCGCCCGCGAGCCCAGATCGGAGCTGAACTCCTGGTCACGGAATACGGTCAGGCCTTCTTTAAGGCTCAGCTGGAACCAGTCGCGGCAGGTGACGCGGTTACCGGTCCAGTTATGGAAATATTCGTGGCCAATAACCCGCTCGATATCGAGGTAGTCTTTATCGGTGGCGGTATCGGTACGGGCCAGCACGTATTTGGAGTTAAAGATGTTGAGACCTTTGTTCTCCATCGCGCCCATGTTGAAGAAGTCGACGGCGACAATCATATAGATGTCGAGATCGTATTCCAGACCAAAACGCTCTTCGTCCCATTTCATGGAGTTGATGAGCGAGGTCATCGCCCATGGCGCGCGATCGAGGTTACCACGGTCAACGAACAGTTCCAGCGCCACTTCGCGGCCAGAACGGGTTTTGAAGGTGTCACGTAAGACGTCGAAATCACCCGCCACCAGCGCAAACAGGTAGCATGGTTTTGGGAACGGATCCTGCCACTGTACCCAGTGACGGCCGTTTTCCAGCTCACCCTCACCCACGCGGTTACCGTTAGAGAGCAGGAAAGGATAAAGCGTTTTATCCGCGATGATTTTGGTAGTAAAACGCGCCAGCACGTCCGGACGATCAAGATACCAGGTGATGTGGCGGAAACCTTCCGCTTCACACTGGGTGCACAGCGCCACGCCAGACTGGTAGAGCCCTTCCAGCGCCGTATTGGCGGCAGGGCTGATTTCATTCACGATGCGCAGCGTAAAGCGTTCCGGCAGGTTATCGATCACCAGCTGGTTGTCTTCTTCTTTATAGTCAGTCCAGGCTGCATCATTAATATGCAGGGAGACCAGCGTCAGGTCTTCACCATCCAGACGCAGCGGCACTGCCGTCGCGCTCTGGCGCGTCACCTGGCTTACCGCCGTCACAACGGTTTTAGTGGCATCCAGGTCAAAAGTCAGATCGATATCGCTAATCAGGTAATCCGGCGCACGATAGTCGTGGCGGTATTTGGCTTGTGGCTGTTGTGTCATAGAAAACCTTATGCATCGTTTGTCGAATAACGATTCCAGTCTATTCCTGTTGTGTAGATCGCGCTATGCAGAATGTTCATCTTTTCAGGTACAAACACCCTTTTTGCTACATTTGTATAATATGAACTCATAGTTTTTAAAATCGATAAAGATCGTCCAGGAGCGCTTTAAACAAGGGATGAGCGAGATCGAGATAAAGCTTGATTAACGAACTTTAACGAACTTCACATACCACTTTTGCCCCATCCATGCCCCACGCATAATTCTAGTCAACGCCAGACCACATAAGCCCTGTAGGGCAAATCGATAACAAACACGCCAGCAGTATGTTCCCCAAAATTTAAAAACAAGTTGTTCATTCCTTGACAGACAAAACCGCCAAAGCAAAAATACTGTATATTCAAACAGTGATTAGCGGAGCACTTATGTTCGTAGAACTGGTTTATGACAAGCGAAATGTTGAGGGGCTCGAAGGGGCCAGAGAGATCATTCTGGCCGAGCTGACGAAGCGGGTGCACCAGATTTTCCCTGATGCCGAAGTGAAGGTGAAGCCGATGCAGGCGAACGGCTTGAACAGTGATGCCAGCAAAAGCGATCGGGAAAAGTTGAACCGCATGCTGGAGGAGATGTTTGAAGAGGCCGATATGTGGCTGGTTTCCGAGTTCCCGACAGTTCGCCAGGTTGGACTTTAAGTATTACTCGGGTAACACTCCCTTCGATTTCTCGCGATGAATACTTGGCAGCCAGCCGCAGTCATTTCTTGCATACTCGGGACTGCGGCATCTAAAATATTTACGCTCCACTAATTCAGCCAGAACAAACAAATCAGCAAGAGAAATTATATGAAAGATAGTTTGGCGGGGAATCTAAACAACAGACTCGATTCACTGCATACAATGCGCGGTCTGGCAGCAGTTACAGTAATGCTTTTTCATTTTAGCTGGATTTTAGATTCTGCGTATGATGGGCTAGGTAAGAGTTTAATGAAATATGGTTACCTTGGTGTAGATATATTTTTTATTATTAGCGGATTCGTCATAGCGATGTCTACTAGCAAGGTAAACTATGACATTAATGGTTGCTTTGTATTTGTTAAGCATCGTCTGAAACGTGTGCTGCCTGCATATTATTTTTGGTTATTTATTGCATTCATAACTGGTGGGGCAATGAGTACGTTCCATTATTCAGAAAAAGTAGAAAATTTGATTAGCGCATTCACATTAACACCAGTTACATCTCAGAACGGGCCGCTTTATCTAAACAATGAAAGTATGTACGGAATCAGATGGTCACTGATATACGAAATTTATTTTTACTTACTTGTTTCATTATCTATTTTTATTAAAAACAGAACTTTTGCTTTAGCCTTAATCATTATAGCAATGGTATTTTCCGTTCCTGCAATGATTGGCTTCTCACCAACTTTAAGTGACATTGGTATTGAGTCAGATAACAAATTCATTAATCTGGCAACAAATCCCATAATTATTTTATTTCTTTATGGTGTTATTTTTCAAAAGGCATATAGTCATATAATTATTTTCCCAGCACTCGCCAGAAGAATAATTGGAATTTTATTGTTGATAAGTTCTATAAGCAGTGTCCATTTTTCACAGAACATTACTCACGGCCCATTATCGGGAGGTTTGTATATGCTATTCCTTTTTGTAGCTTTAACTATAAATGAAGATCTTTTTAAAAACAAAACTCCGAAATTCGCTCTATTCTTAGGTGACATTTCTTACTCTCTTTACCTGATACACACATTAATGAATTCAGGATTAGACAAGCGCCTTACTGAAATAGGATTTCCTAACGGGTGGTTGAAATTTGGTTTGTATTGCTTTATTTCAATCATTCTTGCATATGCTTCATATAATTATATCGAGAAACCTTTTTTTAAAAAGAATGCAAAGCATGCGGTGTCTGGTTAAGTAATAAATGCAGGGGGTTATAGTAATTCCCCCTGCAATCAAAGAATTCTTAATCAGACGGGGATTTCAGGCCAGTCGATGTCCGGTGCCGTTGTTAAATCAAGTCGACGTAATGAAAGGCGATAAGTTTTCCATTTTGCCAGTAATTTTCTTTCATCATCGGTAATTGTTCCATCAGACTCTGCATCCATCAACATATCAATTTCAAGGCTAGCTTTTGCAGTAAGCGTATTACGATTAGCTTCTGCATTTCGTATCAGCAGTTCCTTTGAAGGTTCAGGTGGCGTCACCCATGCAGGAAGACCATCACTACCGACACCTCTGATCATCCCGTTTTCATTCTGGAAGGCAGCAAACTCGTTAAATACATCGTCTGATACCTCTACAGCATCACTAGGCCAGTTCCCCGCTCTGACATATGTAATCAAGTCAGTAATAAGGTAGAAAACATTTTTTGAAGCTGACCATGCATAATTGTTATAACCACTAATGGAATACTGTTTTGTATCTTTATTATAAATCGCCATATTAAACTCCTATTGCCTCGAAATACACGCCCGTATAACTACCCTGAAAATTAGCAGACAGCCCAACACCAAATGTAGTGTTGCTGGTGATTTGCCCATGCGCGGATAGAACATCCTCACCCGCAATCCGTCCTGCTGCACTTGGAGTAACGTTAAGACACAAGAAGGAAGAAGGAAACGCTAGCGGTAAGTTTACGCTGACAAAATCATTATCGCTAACAGCAACATATCCCCATTGTCGAATTACACCCGTTTCAAGGTTTTTTTCCCATGAAATGGTATTCAGCGATTTGCTGAATTTATTAGGCGGTGGGTTGTTTGGGCTATAGACACGCTGGCCATTTTCATAAATATTTCGAGATGCCCAGATATCATTTTGTGATACCACATCCTTACCCGCACCCGATCGAACAAAGCCACCCGCATCTACATTTCCCGTAACACCAACGCTGCCTCCAACACTCAAATCAGAACCGACAGATGCAATGGAGGTCACACTTAAATTTCGTTGGGCATAGATATCTCTGCCAGCCCATATATCTTGGCCTGATGAAATATCTTTCCCGGCACCAGATGTCACACTACCCGTAGCGGACATATTGCCGTTAAGAATGCCACCAGTTAAGGGATATGCCCCTACATCACTGGCTGTTGGTTTCCTTTGGTCATGGTAAAGCTCCGTCGTTTCGGGCTGACCTGAATATGATTTGTGAGCAGCAAAAACACGAATAGACGTACCATAGGAAACCGCAAACTGCCCCCACTCCTGAGATGTGGGGCCTGCGGATTCGATGGCAACAACACTATCAGGATAAAGGGTGCCAGGCTGAAATGGCTCGTAGAAAAAACTACCAACATGCTCTTTGCTGGCCGCGCTCTGGCTATCTCGTGACCCTAACCCATAAGAACCCTTAACCAGAGCATTCTGTAATCCAAGATATTGTACTACCTCGCTGACAGACCCCTTCCCTATGATATTTCTCCCCACCAAAGTCAGGTCTGTCAGTGCTGCAATATCCGCGTCCGTAAAATAGGGGACTTTATTCGGACCAGTTTGCAACCCGGCGAGCGCTGTGAGCGTGGCATCCAGCGGCTGTGAAAGCGCATTAAGGGCTGCAATCAGTTTCGTTTCAAACCCAGACAGACTACCATCGTCCAGTACATCACTATTGGTTTTGTCACTGATAAACTGAGCGAGTGCAGCTGCAACGAAAGATGCCTGTCGCAGGACTTTGTTAATTTCGCTAGCTTTTGCAACTCCTGCGGTAAATCCGGTAGAAAGGGCTGCCAGAACCTCATAGTCAGCCTGTGAAATAACGTTAGCCCCACCAGCTATTGAGAAGGGCTTAAACTCGTTTTTTGCCATTTATTAGCTCCAGTATCCGGCGTCATAACCGGCGATAGCGATACTCTGTGTGTCAAAACCAAATAGAGGACGAGCGGGATCAATGACATTGAGATTTTTAACTCTCACGCCACCAGCTTTGATATTCAGCTCACCTGCTTTGATAACGGAAATAAGCTCAGCCGATGTATTGGCTATTCCATTAATGGCGATAGCATTTATCGTGATGCTCATGTCCTGGTTATCGATGATCTGCATTTCTATTCCGGAACCGGCAAAGATGGTTTCGAGAATGTCCTCAAGATGGCCGATCGTGCCATCCCAGGTGTTAATCGCGATTTGCGCTTTCAGTACCACACGGTACGTATCGTCACTCAGACGGGTGAAACCCGTATCAGGGTCGAACGGGCCTTGCCAGCTACCTTGATCCCATCCCAGCCCTTCGGTGTCCCAGGAGAAATAGACGTCTGCGATAGGTACGCTCACTGTCCGACCACGCCCCACCCACTCACCAACGACGTCGAGCTGCACACCTATGGCCCGATCGAGGTCAAACGCAGCTATAAAGCTTTCCTGTGCTTTTACGATGTCGGTTAGCGGCCGGGTTATTAGATCAACGTGTTGTTCAAAAAGAGGCTTAGTTGCGTGGTAATTCGTTATCCGTTCTGTGTATTTGCTCATACTGGTGTCACCTTAATGTTGGCAACGCCCCCAGCAGCGGCTTCGTTAAACAGAATGTCCACGTTCGCCGCACTTACCCCGGCGGCCGTCTTACCAATTTTAAGTGAGGTGATATCGTAATAACGGCTGGCCCCTCCACTCATTACCCCGAGGTTGGCAGGTGAATAAATCCGGCTGATGAGTACATTCTCACCAATACCGAGACTGTTGATGTACTTTGCAATCTCCAACTTCATCTGATCAGCAATCTGCGACGTATACCCCGGGTAGGTGGTCAGTTCAATATCAACAAATACGTTGACGATTGTTGGCCTGCTGAACCTGATTGTTTTCGGTTCCCCGTACTTGCCGGTGATGTCGACATTAGTGGTACCAAAGGTGAAAGTTCCCTGGTCCTTCTTCTTAGAAAGGACAGTGGCTATTTCAGTAGCGTCGCCGCCTTCCACCACTGCACATATTGAGTGTTGCGGCAGACCATTGCTGTCAGTGGTGTCCGTGTCGTTCTCGTAAATACGTACCCGTGTTACACCGGAAATATCCAGCAAAGAACCGTCCATACCGTCAATGGTCGTCTTGGAAGGTAATGCTGTGCTTCTTGACTGCCTGGCACGTAACTGCGGATCGTTTTCCCCGGGTTGCCCGAGCGTGGCCGCTGCCGGGTTGATGGCCGTTCGCCAGCCTCGGGTAGGGGTTGCAATGTTCCTGATGGTACCAGCCAGCGCAGCAACTGCACCGGGTGTCGTACACGTAGCGGTTACGGTCACGCTCTCCGATGGCGGAATATTGATGTTTGTTGGTAGAGCCCATAGTTTCCCATTTTCATCTCGCACCATGCCTGCAGTGATGAGCGTTCCTGGCTCACCTTCCAGAACAAGATCTGAAGTTGAGTTGGTGGCTCCCTTCCTGGCAATGCCGTTAATTTTTACGTTGCTTGAAAGTGCGCGACCGATACCAGTTGACGGAGAAAAGGAGTTATAGACTGCTATAGCCGTGTTGTTGGCATCGTGAATAGCCAGAGCATATATAGCCACCATCTGGCCGTCTTTGCTGTCTGGCTCCAGATAAGCGTCACTGCCATAAATCTGCTGGAAATAGCTTTTCAGGGTATCAAGTATCGTCTGGTAATCAGGCGCACTGATCCCCTCAGCGGTTACCGTTGCCGATAAGCCGAGTGTGTCCAAATTGAGGGCCATTTATGCCTCGCTGGTTACTGTCGTTGTTCCGTAGATAGTGTCGATTTCAGCGAAGAACTGGACGCGGCGCGTCGTCGTGTTCACTGTCGTATTGAAAGAGAGAATGGATTTAACACCCCGCGTTTCGAGGATGCGCTTACGGATCGCCAGGTTGTAGGTTTCTGGCTTCTGTTTACCGAGTACGGACTGAATCCACGGTGTGCCCTCGGTAGTGTCGAGGAACCATTGCCCATACCATAATTCGAATCGCGTTTTTACCGCCTGGGCCACGGCCTCGGGTGAGTTAATCAGCCATGTATCATCGCCGCTGCCAAAGGTGTAATCACCCTCGGCGTCTTCACGTCTGTATCGCATCAGTTAGGCGCTCCTGTATTACCGCCGCCGGTCTGTACACCTCCGTGCGTATGCGACATCAGGCTCTTACCACCGGCTTTTACATCGTTAGTCACCGTGACAGGGCCGAGCATCGTCGCGGTACCGCCACTTGCGCCCATACCCTGAGAGAGATTCCCGTTTATTGTCACGTTGCCGTTAAGCGTGATAGTGGGTGATGTGATCGTGGTTCCCCCTTCTACTGTCGCCGTCAGCGCGCCGGGAGTTTTAATCGTGATGTTATGACCTGCGGCCACTTCCACAAACGCAGCGCCATCATCAGTACGCAGCTGCGCGCCACTGGTGCTGATTCCGCTAATTTTCTGCGCCTGTGACTGCGGCCCGACGATACAGAACGCATCCGATAAATCATGCACCCTGTCGTCGACAGGCTCCTGCACCCCGCCGTTCTGCCACCAGAAATCGATGCAGCGATCGGCGAAAATAACCAGGCATTCATCACCGGCTTTAACCGGGAACGTTAGCGTGCATCCCCCGCCGCGCGGAAATACCACCGGCACATCCACCAGCAGCGGGTAATTTTTGGTAATGCGGTTTCCGTCGTTATCCGTTTCAACCGAACGGATAGCAGGCTGCACAACCGCCGTCACCGCGCCGGGATCGAATGACTGAACGATGCCAGGCAAAGCGACGCGGATCTGGTTCTTTGTTGTTTCCCGCTCAGATTTGAATGTTTCGGCAAGGTCGCCGCTGCGGGTCTGGTCAGATACTGCCATTTTGTAGGCTCCAGAAAGCAAAAAAACCCGCCTAGTGGCGGGTTTTATTAATGACTTGAGAGGCTTAACTTGCAGTTTTTTTGGTATCAATCATACCAGCAATAAGAGACTGCAAATCCTCAGCATCCTTGATGGTACTGCAAGCATCAATCCGATTAACGTGCTTATCAAGATTATAATCAGCAATGACTCTTCGGTGATGTGCGGTTTTGAGCTTAAGCCCAACCTTTTTGGCAGAAGTTCGGTCAAGACTATGTGCTACAGCCGCATTCTCGCCGCAAAGATATTCAGAAAGCCTGGCATGTACTCCACCGGGTAACTTTTGCCCGTTCTCGTCTTGAGTTGGGATATAGCCATCCGTAAGCAATAGCGCGGAATGATACATCGTATAATATGCTCTGCTTATCGCATTACGAGTCCACTGTTCACCGCTATTCTCAATAGAGCTTTTTGCCATCTCCAGAAAGCAGTTAATCGCTACAGGCATCAGTTCACCGCCTCAAAGTAAGCGACACTGCATCCCGTTTCCAGACCTCTTTCAATCATCTCATCAACGACCTTATCATTAAGATATGAAAGATACTCTGCGTCTTCAGTTTCGATGCCAACAGAAAAAGAAGCATAACCCTCACCATCGGTAAGCAGACTAGAGGTCTTAGCACGGAGTGATTCGCTTTCCACAATGTACATCAATACATCTGCAGCCTTTTTCAAACCGTCACTCATTGAATCGCCTAAGTTGCTCAAAACTAAAGCGGTTTGCAATGCAGATACATTTTTTTCTTTTTCAGTTTGACCAAATTTCTCAAGCTTTGCGATAGCCATATCGAGAATCTCCCCATCAGCCCAGAAGGCCGCAAAATTTAAAGCATGTTCGGCCATGCAGGGGAAGTCGTAGTCGAGAGCCCGAGTAAGCAACTCTCGCCGTTTAGAGTAAAGCCCAAGGTTGCTTAGTGCGCTAGAAAAGTTGTTCCAAGTAACAGGATCTGTCGGGCATATGGCTAAAGATGTCTCAATCGCCTCGATACCTCGCTCCACTTTGCCATCCAGCAACAGAATCAGCCCTTCAAGTGCTAAAGATTGATACCTTATAGGTAAAGCACGGGCTTCTCTTAACAACTTCTGTTTTTCAAGGTCAAGAAGCAAGATTCTTCCTGCTTCCAAGGATGGACCAAGCTTAGCGACGACTTCTCCAGTTTTTGGTTGCGCTACTGGCATAAGGTGCTTTTACTCTTTTTAGTCATTTTGTAGTCGACGTAGTTTAAACAAGTATTAGCTGCAAGCAACAACTTTGTAAAACCACACAGGTAGATTAGATGTAAATTTCATCCAAGTACCTAACCAGAAAGAAAGTTTAGTTGGCCACTTTCTTACACGGGAAGGATCCGATGATTTTCGGCGCGTCCATGTTGTTCTGCAGCAGTTGGACGTTCAGGAAACGTGTTTCGGTACCAGGGCGGCGAATAAATTCGAAACCGTAATTGTTACCGTCTTTGGCTGGCATAAGGCCCATGTCTGCCTTCATTCCATTACCGTTGCCGAGCGTTTTAATTTTCTGGGAGGTAACTGTCTCGCCGTTAATCTTGAACAGTGAATCAGGAATCAACTCTAATTTGTAGCCACCACACTGAAGCGTGATACCACCCGGATTCGCAGCAAGCGCTAACCCCGGAAGGAAACAGAGTCCGATAACAATCCACTTTTTCACTATCCTACCTCCCGTTGTAAAGACGACGCCGAACGCAGATCCGCCGCGCCACGCGCTTCGCACATCATATCCATGTACCAGGCCTGGCCCCTTGTGTCGCCAGTGTACATAATCCCACGCACAATATAAACGCCATCCGTTGCGATGCTTGCAGGCTGCGCCGTGGTGCCGCTGAGCGTGATATTACCGTCCGTGTTCTGGTCGGTGATTTGCCCACCAGCCATCGCGATATCGTTATTCGACAGCGCGGTGCGATACACGGAAGCCTGATCCAGCTGAATAAGCCCGTTAACCCGGATATTCGGGTTAATCAGCGCGCGGACGTTAACACCGTTGCCTATGGTCTGCTGAGGCATGCCGATAAGCCCGGTGGCGCTGTTGAGCACAATTGCGTCGTGAACATACTCATTATTCGCCACCATCTGGCGCTGCCCGTCCACGAACTGCCATGTTGCGCCACATTGTCCGGCTACGTTATCCATAAGATGCCGTGTCATGCCGAACAGCACCCGGCCCCGGGGGAATACGGTAGCAGGCATTTCAGGCGTCAGGCCTTCGGTCGCGCCTTTGACCTCGAAGTCTTTCATCAACGCGCGGTTCACGTCTGCGACCGTGTAACCGGCTGCCAGTGTCTGTGAGGTTATACTGGTGGCAAAAGCCAGATCCGTATCGGCTGCCTGAATCAGGACGTAGGAATCAATGGGGCTGTCTTTTCCTGTGACCGAGTAGCGAATTTCGCCGCTGAAAATCAGCCCGTAGTTACGGCCGTCACTCTGGCCCACGTCCGCAGCGTCGACTTCCCGCACGGTCCCGACGTCGCTGGCCGATACCTCCGGCGCGATACCATCGTAACCGGCAATCAGCCGCACTTTCGAAAACTCCTGCCCGGTGATGCGGTTCACCGTATCTGCCGAGAGGTTGTAGATTTTGAATGTTCCCACCCGCGACGCGCTGCTGATGTTGAACCAGTCGATCGTAAAGGTCACTTTAAAATCGCTGAGTTCAATACCCTGCCCGTTCTCGTCCACGAGCTGCAGCTCGAAATGTCTCATCCAGTTCTGTGACATGCTTACTCCGATGAAACCAGTAAATGACTGCGACCGCCAAGGTCGGTTTTCGTGGGATAATCCTGTGTGCTGTCGTCACAGACCACCACCAGCTTAAAGCCGAGCCCCATATAGGCGTACTGCGCCAGCAGGTCAGCACCCGTGACGAGAGGAATACCGGAGATTACCGACTCCCCTCTGTCATTCTGCAGGTCCATAATCCAGTACAGATCGCGCCAGGTGATGCTAATCCGCCAGGTGGTACCGGCCAGGATGATGCTGAATTGCTGGTTATCCGCTGTCAGAGGGATTTCCTGAATTGCCATTAGCTGAGCCCCAGTAATGACGCCGCGTTACCCGTGATGCTTTTCAGCAGCGAGGTATTTGGCGGCTTTGTGGTTTTGTTGCCGGTATTCAGTACCGCCGACGTGCTGACCCCGTCCTTCATGTTGGTTTTATCCGCGACGGTGATCTGCTGCGTCTGCGAGATAAGAACCTCCCTCAGGGTGAGGACGGCAGACAGGACGTTTTCGGTTGTCTTGTCTGTCGTCACTTCCAGCGCGCGGATTAGCATGTTGCTGTACAGCCGTTTGCCGGTTACCACATCGAAAGGGATACGACTCGCCTGCAGGTCGAGTATCTCCTGATACGTCTGCTGGGGACTCAGCCCGAGCAAGCTGGTTGCCGTCAGGTTACTGGCAAAATCCAGCAACGATCCTCCGCCAGCGAAACCGACCTCCATCACCACTTCAGACGGCTTTTTGTATGCATGGTCAGCGATAGCGGCCCCAACTTCCACGGGGTGCTCGGTTATTTCCAGCGTGTCGCTATGCTTCTCAGAAACAACCACGCTGGGAACAATCATCCCTATTTTCCGGCTCTGCTGCTGAAAGAGCGTAGAGAGAATATCCATTAGCCCACCTTCGTTTGATTACCGCGCATGACCTGGGAGTTTGCCGACTGCTGCCGACGCTCGACCTCGGTACCGACAGAACGCGGGTCACCACCACCGTAGATGTGATAGGTGTTTTGTTGCTGTACCTGAGCCCCAGGCGCGGGCATGTTACTTAACACCTTCGGAATGTAGTTGCGGGTTTCCTGAGGCATAAGGGCCATCCCGTGCTTCTGCACGTTCCCGATCCCCCAGTTATAAGAGGCCAGCGCCTTGCTCAGGTCACCGCCGTTCGCCTGCAGCAGTTGTGAAAGATACTTTGCGGCTGCCTGCGCGGCCTTCTCCGGGTCGAAAACATCATTCCCGCGCAGCCCCATATCGCGCGCCGTACCGTCCATAAACTGAAACAGACCTTTAGCGCCAGCGCCTGAAACGGCAAACTGATTACCGCCCGACTCCGTGATGGCAACACTGCGCAGCAAACCTTCCGGAAGCCGATAGAGCTGCTCCAGGTTGGTAAGCATCGGCTGCATCCATCCCAGCAGCTCAGAGCCCGCTTTGGTTGGCTGTGGCCGCTTAACTGACTGGCCGAGCTGTTCAGGGTCATCCTCACCAAACCAGCCGCGCACCGTTCGGCCCACGCTGCGAGGATCGAATCCCCAGTGCTCTTTAATCCAGTCGGCGGTACCGTTGGCGCTGTCTGTTACCATAGGCATCGCTGACGGATTTTCGCTGCCCTGATTGAGCATCTGTTTCCCGATGCTGGCGGCATCAGCCCAGCGGCCATCTTTAATGGCGTTAAGCAGGTCGGCGATCATGTTCAGCATTTTGCTGAACTCGCCCATCTGGTCGATGAAGTTGCTGAAATCCCACTTCAGGGACCATGATTTGGGGTCAATATTGAGCAGCTTCGCCAGCGCTTTCGCCAGGTCGTTAACGGTCGTTTTAAGGTCACGAACCATCTTCAGCGCAGCGTCGACTTCCGGCTTCCACTTGCCCCAGTCAATCAGGCTATCCCCGCCTTCCTTCCAGGTCTGATAGTCTTCCCACAGGAGGGCAATCCCCGCCGCCAGCGCGGTAATGAGGCCAATCGGCGACATCCAGAACGTATTATTCAGAATGCGCAGCGCAATCGTGAGCGCGCCAAACAGCGAGATCAGCTCCCGCGTTTGCTTGTCCAGCGATTGCCACCAGGTGATAAGGCTGGATGTCCCTTCAATAAGTCTGAAGAACAGCCGCCCGATAATGTCCCCGAGCGCCAGAATGCCTTTTATGGCTTTCGTCAGGGTCTGCTCGATGCGCGGGAAGTTATCCAGGATGTGGCGGCGCAGCGTGTCCAGCGCCCCCGCCAGACCACCAGCAAGATTAGAGCCGATTTTGTCACGGGCCATGCCTGCCATCGCGCCGAACTCGCGCAGGGAGGTCATGAATTTGTTAGAGCTTCTGGCCGCCTCGTCAGCATTGAAGCCGATAGCCTTCGCCATTGCGCTGTACTGCCCGGAGAAACCGCCGACACCCCGGCGCATCGCCATGAGGGTATTTTCGTCAATGCCCAGCATCTGCGCATACTGGTTAGCCCGATAATACGGCATGCTGCTGAGCTTCTGGCCGACACCCGTAAAGATAGCGGCCATGTCGCGCATGTTGCCGCTGGCGTCACGGGTCTGTACGCCCAGGCGATTCAGGAAGCCTTCCGCGCCGGGATTGTTACGAACAAACCGGGAGAGGCTTTCCAGAGAGGAGCGCGCCGCGTCCACGCTGCCGCCCACCTGCGAAACCGCATAGCCAATAGACTGAATCCCCTGAACCGTCGCGCCGGTGCGCTGTGACGCCCAGTAGAGATTATCCAGCCCCGAGGCGATCTTAGCCGTAAAGGCCACCACGGTAAGCGCGGCACCTTCGACGGCCAGCCCCATTTTGATGGCGTTTGCGGTCGTACCGGCGAGGACTGAGTCGAATTTTGACGCACCCGCTTCGTCGATATCAAAACCGAGCGAGACGAGGAAATCTTTAATAGTCTCAGCGTTCATTATCCTCTCTCCATTTCTCAATACGGCGCTGGTTGTCAGCCTTAACGGCCAGGTGGTCATTCATCAGCGCGATATCGCACAGATCAACTGATCCATCCTTCAGCGCGTAATAAGGGATTAACCCGGCGTCAACCGGGTCAAGGAGATAAGACAGCCCGTCAGGCAGGCTGTTGAGGGTTAATCCTGAGGCTGGCCCGGCGTCGCGCTGGTAGGGCTCACGGGCAAAAAATTTCCCAGTGAATCGGCGACCACCCGCGCCACCAGCTGCAGCATGGTCAGCAGATCGATATCATCGAACATCAGCTGACCGCTGTTGAATACCGGCGTCCATCCGTCCATGTGCTTGCGTGATACAACGGCCAGGCACGGATGAATAATCGCGTTGGTGTCTTCTTCGGTCAGGGAAGACAGTTCCTCAGCGATACGCGGGAGCAGGGTTTCAAACACCGGTTTCAGCTGATCGAATTTCACGGTGTCGATTTTGCCATCAGCAGGCAGAAGGGAGCGAATGCTCCCGAAATCTGACATCATGCCCGCCAGCACCGGCAGCAGTTTGCGGGTCACTTTCAGCTGGTCAAAAACGCTGAGTTTTGCCACGCGGTAATCGTGGCCTTTGATTGAGCATTCCATCTGTTAAAACTCTCCGAGAACCTGGTCGATTTTGCCGCAGTCAAACACCCAGGGCATCGTATTACCGGCTTTAGCGTTGGCGTTATCCGGCTGTTTCTGGAACGCCACGCTGCGCGCCGTGATAATGTCTCCGCTCACCTTGTTTCGGATCACAATGACGTTGTTTCCCCAGGTTCCTGAGGACTGACTCTGCGCGTTGTACGCCAGCGACAGCTTTTTGTTTGTCGGCGAGGTCTTCAGCAGGTTGACGGTTACCGTGCCGCTTTTATCCGCGTGCAGGCTGTGCATCACTTCGCCGTCAGCGCCGATGGTCATGGTATTTTTGGGGCCGCCCATTGCAACGGTGATCCCCTCCTCTGAACTGGCGGAACCGTAGCCCAGATCAATCTCGCCGGTTGGGCCGGAGAGGGACGCCGTGACGTCCATAAAAGAATAAGTAGCCATTCATGTTCTCCTTAGCGAACGACGTTGATCTGCACATCAGCAAAATGAACCGCACCCGCCAGCTTACAGGCCACCTGAATAACCGGTGCCTTACGTGCTTCACGGTCTGCCTGCGCCTGCTCGGAAATCGGCTGCGCGTAGACGTAATAGCCTTTTGTCAGCGTGTCGCCGGAATCCAGCTGCCCAATCGGGCCACCGTTCCATACGCCAGCAGCCACCAGCCCGTTCGTGACGGACTGATCCATCGACTGTTCAACGTTGGAAAGTAGGCGCGTAACGCCAGCATCGGTCTGTGGAACTTTGGTTGTGCTGGTGTAGAGCAGGTTGTACAAGTTGGTCTGAACGTAGTTCTGCAGCCAGTCGAGCCCGTGGCGTTCGTCGAAGAAATCACCGCTGGACATGACGCCCTGCTGCAGGATGGCCGTATCGTTCTGGTAATACACAAATACGTTGCAGTTTTTGGCATCCAGCGCCGCCGCCTGATTGGTGGTCAGGGTTTCATAGGTGATCCCCGGCTCCTGCTTGAATTTCAGGGTAATGGTGGTGTTGCTGCCGTTGAAATTCACCGTGAACGCGCGACCAAAAGCTGAAACAGCTGCATAAGGGCTGCTGGTGGAATATTGAATAAAGGTACGGGAATACTTGCCAGCCTTTAATTTCGACGCAACATCGGTCGTCGAAGTCGTGCTGATAATCTCGGCGTCGGCAGATGTTACCCCGAAAATGCGGCTCAGACTGGACGCTTCGATAAGTTTAGCAACCTCAATCACGTCGTCAGCATCAAGCACATCACCGCCATCAGCAACATCATCAGCGACAACCAGCCCATACCAGTTGGTATATTGCAGGCAGGCATTAACAGCTTGCACAATGGTTTCCACGCTTCCACCTTCGGAAGAGGTCAGCGTCTTCGCCCAGCGGCCAACATAAACCTGCGTCGGCTTCGGCGACTGGCTGAAGAAAACCTGCGCCGCTTCATATTCCGGGCTGTCGACTCCGAAATCCTCGCCAATGTCCTCAACGGACGCATAAAGGCGAACACGCTCCTGCACCGGAATGACAGTGGAAGAACCGAGGATCAGCAGCGCGCCGAAGTTACGACCAGTAGCCGCTTTCGGCGAGATGATCACATCAACGTTTACAACGTTGGATACAGGTAAGCCCTGCGTCATAGTTTATTCTCCAAAAAAGGTGACTGGCGCTTCCACCAGCGATTTAATGCCGTACTCGCGCACAACCTTCCGGCGCAGGCGCACCGTCATGTCGTAGCGGCGAACCCATTGCTGGTTGATAAGTTCGGGGAAAGGGGTCAGACCGGTATAATCGCCCAGGGACAAACCAAGCGCGTTCAGCTCAGCATTGTTTTGCGGGACAGATATGCCATCGCGAAAACGGGACGCATAAGACATACCAGCCGGACCATAGAACGACGCCATGCACTCGAACGTTTCATGCCGCCAGAGCTGAGCGCCCTCGTCGGTCTGATTGGTGAATGCAGGACTGTTATCAATGGGCCATCCGGTAACGCCGAACGCGCACCAGTTCGTTTCAACTGGTGGCAGTGGCGGCTGGTCTTTCTGCCAGCGCGGGCGAACCATCCCAGCAGGCAAGCCGGAAACGTTGCGCATCCACTGGCTTAACAGCCTGTCGAGCGCTTCGTCATAATCCGGATCGCCGCTGGTGGGTGTCAGCCAGCCGCGCTCTGTGCTGGTGTTATTACTCAACGGGAGTACCCCCATCAAACGGCAACAGTTCGCAATGCGCCTGGACGAAGCCAGCACCGTAAGCGGTATACGGGTCGACGAACGTCACACGATAATCACGGTTCTGATACGTCACGATATCGGCATCACGGCCAGTCTGCCCCTGTGTCAGCCGCTCAGTTGTCACGATAAGAATCGCGCCGCTGATAACCTGCCCGGCCTGCATGCGGCGGTTTTCCAGAGAGCGGTCAACGGTAACAACCCCGGCAAACTGCGTTTTAACTTCGCTGTCGCTGCCGATCCCGTCCTCGTCCACCGTTTGCGCGCGACGCGTTACCCACAGGTTGAAGTCGCAAAAATCGGGGTCGAAAAGCACGTCTGTTACATCAAGAGTCGGCATCTTTATCCCTCACAACATGGGTAATGGCTCTGCGATATTGCCCGGTGTCGATTAGCGGTTTCACCAGATCGGTTCCGGGGGACTCGCCAGCAGCGCGCCGGGCAAGTTCCGCTTTCGCCCCTTTACGCCCTCGACGTGCGCGGGCCTCAACGGTGCTATCAGCAAGCGGTGTAAAGCCGGTAATGGTCATGTAACGCCTGACACCATTAGCGGCCAGCGTTCCGGCGCGGTTGAGCGCTCTTTCCGCACCCGCCGCATTACCATCAAGCGCAGCCTGCGCCGCTGCTTTAAGCTGCGGCACCGTCTGTTCCTCTACCGATTTAACGCCCGGGATCAGGTGCGGGCGTGGGGGGATGTTTTGCGCTGGTGAGCCGTATTCGTTGACGTAACCGATCCCGGCATTACCAAACGGAACATCCTCACGCTCGCTGTCTTCTTCCGGGATGCCCACCAGCACTTCTTTTTTACAGATGGATTTGAGCGCTTCCAGAATGGCCTGAGCATTATCCACCCTCGTTGTTACACCGCTTTTTAAACTCATAGCTGGCGACCGCCCGCACCGAACATCGTGATCATCTGATAAAATTCAGCGCCATATCTGGTGTTATTCCAGAAGCCTGCGTCAGGGTTTAGCGTCGCGCTGGTGTCATAGCTGACGCTTACCTTGTCAACGGACTTGGAAGATTGAACACCATTGGTTGAACCGCCCGGGCCGCCAACCAGCATTGCCCGGCTATCTGCCGCCCATAGCGTCATGTAGTGAGCCACGAACAACTCGGCAAAGTACGGAAACAACTTTTTGCCGGTGACGTTTTCGCTCAGCAGCACATCGGCCAGATTCAGACGGAACTCGATTTGGACGTCGGGATATTTTGCCGGGTCAGCAAACTGCGGGAAGTCGCGCCGAAAATCACTTACTGTTGGCAGGCTTTGATTCTTTGGCATCTTTCGCCCCATTACCGCCAGTCTGGGCGGCAGCAATCTGCGCTTGCAGGCCGTCGTTCTGCTCTTGCAGCTTGAGCAGCGCTTCTTTCAGATCGGCAATCAGCTGATCTTTATCGACAATCTGCTTATCTTTGTCGGCAATCTGCGCTTGCAGGCCGTCGATAATGGGTTGCAGATCATCGGTGTCGCTAATCACGCTTTCGGAAAGTTCAGAGTGCGCCTGGGTGAACCAGTGCGACGCGACCTCTTCCGGTACGTTATGCCGTCCCCGGCCAAACTCCCGTTTTGACTGATCGCCGAGCGTCAGCGTAAACGGGGTGTGAACATGGATGGTAACCAGCTTTTCTTTCGCCATTTTCAATTTCCTTCTGGCCCCTTTCGGGGCCGTTCTGGTTATCAGATACCGTCCACGTAGGACAGGGTTTCTTTGTACACTGGCTCAACCGCACCGAGCTTGCCGTAGTAGGTCGCAATCTGGTACAGACCGCGATACTGGACAGGAACGCTCTGCAACGGCACCAGCGGATAGCGAACGTATTTCTTGTCGTTGGTGTAGGCGACCATACGGTCTTTACCGCCAACTCCGCGCCCTTTCAGCCATTTGACCGCTTTGATTTCCAGCGGAACGCCGTTCTGGTGGAAAGCGATAGTGTTCACGGCCAGATAGGTCAGCAGTGACTGGTTACCCGCTTCGGAAACCTTACGGCTCGCCAGCAGTGAATACTGCTCTGGCGGAATGCGCAGATCAGAGGGCACAACGGAATAGCCGGATGCTGCCCAGGCATTCGACAGAATGCTGTTCACGCTATCGAGGATCTCGTCGTTGGTGGAGTTCGCCCAGGTCTTCGGCGCGTTGTTCAGCGTCACACCGATGAGGTTTGCCAGACCTTTCAGGCCGAGCGCGTCATCGCCGATGTAAACCTGCTCGTCGTTGTCCATCTGCCACTTCAGCTGCATACCTTCGTATTTCTGGGTATCGATTGGGCGACCAACCTGTTCAGCGGCTTTAAGTTCGATAACGGTCCAGCCCAGCTCCATACCCCACAGGTTCAGCGGATTGCCGTCTTTGCCGATATCGACGTTCACCCCAGCAATGGCGGTGGAGTCTTTACCAACCCAGTTTTTACCGTTCGGATTCGCACCAGTACCGGCAGCGCCAAAGCTGGTGTTAGTCCAGCTGGAAATGTCATCTGCGATAGAAACGTCTTCACGCAGCTGAATATCTCGGGTCCAGGTATAACCCACCAGCGGCAGGTTCAACGTCTGGTCGAGTCGCTCCAGCTCCCCGATAAGAAAGGCACCAGAGCCATCAACGGTTGCCTGATCAAAAGTAATCATTCGTCTGTTCCTTAAATCTTCCAGGAGATTTCTGCATTGCCGTTAGCGTCACCGGCCCCTGTGAATTCGGCGTTGGTCAGCGCCACGTTTTTGCCACTGACTGACGTGGACATGAAGCCGCCCAGCGGCACGTCAATGGTTGAGTCGAGCGAAACAACCACGTAGACAGGCGCGCCTTTTTTGATGGTGCTGGCATCGAAGCCAGATCCGAGGTTAACGGTCATGTAGCCACGCTTCATGGCGTCGCCCGGGAAGTTCTTATCCGTTCCCACCTGGCGAACCATGTCTGGCTGCGATGTGGTCGGATACGGACGAACGTAGATACCCTTCACCTTGTCAGCGGTGTCACCGTCCGCCAGCGGCACGAAAAAGCCGTCAGCGTCGTATTTTCCAGCCAGACCATAGGCAGCGAAGGCGTTAGCGGATTTAAGGATCACCGGTTCGACGGTTAAGTCCTGCGGGCGAGAGATAGCCCCGGCAATGCCAACAGGCATCCGGTACAGATATGCAGTCATTGGATTATCCTTTGCGGTTAGACCAGAAGTCGGCGTTTTGTTTGTTCAGGGAAGCGATGCTGGTCATGCCCATATTTGGACGTTGTGCATCGCCCGTGGTGCTGCGGGTGTTTCTCCCTTTTGCAATCTCAGACACAGCGTTAAACGCCATATCGACCGATTGCTTAGGCAATTTGCGAATATCAGCATCACCGACAACCTGGCGAACCAGTGTTTTGTCAGCGGCAGCCAGCACATCACGTTTGAACGCGGTCGGTTTCACCTTGCGGCTCAGATCGATACCCGGGACGATAACCTCGGCACGATAGGCAGAGTCACCGGTAATCGTGGTTTCCTCTTCGTCGTCCTCGCCGTCGCCGGTCGGCTCTTTTTTGTCTTTATCGTCAGGCTTATTGTCGTTATCGCCCGTCGCATTTCCTTCCAGCTTAGCCAGCAGGGCTTTGAGCAAGGTTTTGATATCGTCCTCGCCGTCGCCGGTTGGCTCTCCGCCCATCTCTGGCTTTTTGTCCGGCAATGGTTGCTGCGGTGAAAGGTTAATGTTGAGGTTAACGCCGCTCGGCAGATCCCCTTCGTCACCCGTTACCGCCGCTGGCGCAGAGTCCAGCAGTTCGTTCATGGTGTCAGCGTCACCCGTTTTGATGGCCGTGCGCATGCGGGTCCACCAGCTTTTATTTTGATTTGCCATTGTGTCTCTGTCTCCAATTGCACAACGATTTCCGGCTCTGCCTTTAGGGACAAGAGCCACATGGTTTCCAGTAATATCGACCTGCTCGGCTTTACCTGGCTCGGTCTGCTCGTACTCCGCGTCATAGCCACATGACACCTGTCGCAGACCATCCTCAATAAGCTGAATGGCGTTTTCGTCTTTGACGATAAGGTCAGCCAGCATTAAATCTGACTGCTCGCCAGTGCCACGCCTGATGTTCTGAAGATGCCCGTTTGCCAGCTCTTTCCAGTTCTGCGGGTTCACCAAACGGACATTACCGTCTTCGTCTTCCGGATGAAGGATGGTGATACTCATCCCTTCAAAAGAGGCAAGCGTCGCCGGGTGGAATACCTGCTCTGGTGATCGTGTTACGACGATTTCACCATGCTTGTCAGGCTCAAGATTTGGCAGGTCAGCCGCGCTATACAGCTGAGTTCCTGTTCTGGCTACGGGGACGTCTTTGCAAAGCAATGAGCCGTCAGCCAGGCGATAGCGAGTCTCCCCCAGTTGGGTGTAGAAGAAATATTTCATCCATCCGCCGCCTTAGTGGATTTAATAAACTCACGCAGCAGATGCTTTATCTGACGCGCATTACCACGACCTATAAGTTGGCAGCGCTTTGCTCTATCACCAACAGATTGATAAATAGCCTCTACGCCATTGTATTTAGCAGTGATGCGCGTAGCTTCGCTGGCCTGTTCTTTCAGGAAATAGATTGTTTTTTCCATGGGTTACCTGCAATTCAGGCGAGATAGGGATGAGGTGTCGGGAATACGATTTCTTTGTAGCAACGGCAGTTAGGTAACTCCCCGGCGTGACCGGTCATGCCGTCAAGCGTTGGAGGTCGGCCCCATTCGACAAACTTCCCTTCCATCTCCCGATGAGAATGCCGGACGTCGCCATCTTCAGCTGTACGCCAGATATAACCATTCGAGCCGATTGACAGCGCACGCGCCTGATCCAGCGCGCCGGTTGCGCGTCCAAGCTCGGTACGTGCGATAAGGTTCGCTCGTGAGCGTGACACGTCACCGGACGCTGCTATCTCTTTCGCGAATGGTTCAGCGCGGCCACCAGACACAACGGCCTCGATGGCCTTGTTCTGAATGTCATACACCCGATCGGCGGCCTCAAGAGGCAGTGACTTGATGTACTTAATTTGCTCGGCAACGATGGATTTCATCACCTGGCCTACCGGGGCGCGGTCAACCATGTTGCGCAGCTCTGCGCTGATGTTCCGGCTGTGCTGACGCCACTGCTTTTCATTCTGGCGCGCTATGTCTGCGGTGAAGTTCTCAGCAACCTTCGTCGCCCAGGGGGTGATGATTTCGCTGTAGCGCTCCAGCGCATCCATTATTTCGGTGATGCTATCGTTTGAACCATCGTAGCGCCCATTTACTATATCCCCGACCGCCCGCGCTATCTGCCGTAGGCTCGTTCGATATCGGATCTCCGCCTGTCGGCTCTGGCGGTTTGTCGCCAAGTTCGCCGATGCCTGGCGGCGCTTCGTCTTCGGCATTCTCGATATCCTCGTCGGTAATGGATGCCCCGATACCGGTGACGTCAGAGTTTTCGCGCAGGTCGGTCATCGCCGCCTTACGCGTCATCAATCCGTCGCCCAGCGCGGTGCTGATCGCGTTGGTGGTGTTTACGGCCACCGTTGAGCGGTCAACGTCAGACATTTGCCATAGCGGGTTAAACTCAAACGTGAAATCGTCCGGCAGCGGCTTACCGAGTTCCGAGCGGTGCATAATGTCCAGTATCCGGCGCATCGGCAGCCGTAAGCGGCGCTCCTGCAATGAGCTCACCCGGTCGTAATAGTTGGCGAGGTCTGCGTCACCAGTAGAGAAGCCTTTCGGGGATTGACCGAACAGGCGCACCAGCGGGATACCAACGGCACCGCTGATCTGCTCAGCGAACTGCGAAAGAATGTCATCCAGACCGCTGAAGCTGTACTGGTGGGTTTCGAACTTATCCCGCGAGTCCATGAGCGTCATACCTTCATTGCTCTGGAACTGGCGGATCAGGTCGATGTTCTTCAGCAGCGCCTCGAACGCCGGGCCGCCAAGCGCGATAATCTCGCGCAGCTTCTCCACGCTGTAGGTGCGCAGATGCGCTTTGTAGACCAGCTGCGCCGCGCCGACAGTGGCGCTGTCGAACGCAGTAAGCCGATCCCAGATACGCTCTACAACCGACATTCCCCATTCGTTTTCGGTCATCTTCTGCTGGAATGGCAGCGTCACCCCGTCGAAGCGAATCAGGCGGCTGTGATGGATGCGCCAGGCCGGGATGCCCGTTGCAGTGGTCACCACGTCGTAAAACTCAGGTTTGCCGAGATCTGGCCCCATCTCTTTAATGCGGCGGGTCAGGACCGGGTTAATCATCCAGCGGTCGAGCGGGAGAATGCCCTTAAACTTGCCTTCTCCAATGGTTTCGAGCCGCAACGGGGTCATTGGTGCCTGCCCCTCAATCATGATGAAGCCGACCGCGCCGCCGTAGAGACGCGACCATTTCAGCACGTCGTTCAGCGCATCCCAGATCTGCAACTCATCCAGCTGCGCTTCGAGGGTGCCACGGCCTTTCGCGTCAATCTCCGAAGTGATGCGAATGCCTTTCCGGGTCATATCGTCCGGGATAGCGTCGACCGCTTCGCCGATGATCCAGGACGAACGATAGGACCATTCCACCAGCATGCGGTTGCGGCTGGTGAAGTTAGCCCGGTAGGTCGATGCTGAGTGCTGGTTAGGCGTCTGCATCCCCACGCGGGCGACAAAGTTCTCATAGCCATCAGCGGTGGCCTGCGCCGTTCGCTGAGAGGCTTGCTTGTTTCGTGCCATCAGGCCTGTCTCCCTAGCAGCTCCCAGATGTTCAGGGCTGAATTCATTGGCGCGTAGCTGATCATCACCGAGTCGGCGAGGTTCGGCGACTTGGTGCCGTCAGGCTGTTTATCAACAACGATTTTCCCCACGCCGTTAATGGAGTAGGTCGGCTGCGACAGCTCGATGAGGAGTTTGTCTTTGCTCGCCATAGCGCTGCTGATTGAGATGATTTCGTCCGGGTTGTAGGCCATCTTCTCTTCCACGGCGCGATAGGTGTTCTGGAAAAGCTTGCGTAATCGCCACCAGCTCTGGGCCTTGGCGTTCGCGAAGAAGTCCTTGTTCAGGCGGGCGGCCTGTCCGTTGTCGCCGCGCACCGCTTCATCGTCCGGATCAAACACCGCGCCGCTACCGCGAAACGGTGTGGCGAGTATTGACGGTCGGCGCGCAGCGTTACGCAGTTCGTTGATGGCGCGCGCATCGCCGCGAACGCCAGCGCCCAGACCGTCCTCGTCGAAGCGAAACTCTTCGAGGTTGTCCTGTTCGCAAAAGCCGAAGACCTTCTCAACGGACTGGTAAATGTCGCTGCCCACGCCGGACCATTCCCGCACGTTCTCCAGGAGAAAGCCGTGACGGGTCGAAAAGGCGTTTTTGTCCCGGCCTTCGTCGGCGACGTCCATCGCGCCCAGCCGTTTTCCTGTGGGCTGGATGCCCAGCTTGATATGCGCGTCGACGGCAGCCTGTACCCAGTCGGACGGGATCAGGACGCCTTCCGCTGATGCGCTGTAGTTCAGGTCAAGTTCCTGCGCCACCACCACCGGATTGTCGATTTTCTCGCATTCCCTGCGATACCACTCTTCATCCTTGCGCGGGTCATCTCGCCAGTGGAACGTGAATACTGGTATCTTTCCGCCGTGGCGCTTCTGCGCGAACGGGTTCGCCATGCCGTTAACCGAACTCAGGTCGATACGGCAGCGAGTGGTTTGCGACAGCGCCGCATCAATCAGCAGAGGGCGCTGGAGGAATGCGGCCTCATCCACCAGGTAGAGGGTGGTACGGTCACCACGACCGATATTGTCGCCAGCCTCACCTTTGATGACCGCGCCAGTATCGGGAAACTCAACGCGCATGTACGGTGCGTGCTTCTTCTCGTCCCACGAACCGCGAAACTCAACGGGCAGCGTTTCCACGAACTTGCGCGCCTTCCAGAACAGCGCCTTCGGGTCTCCGGTGCTGTCGACGTATTCCTCTTTACGGGAGCCGAAGCCGATGACCATTTCTTTGTTGAAGAGGCAGAGCGAACAGGCCAGCCCGATCGCCGTCCAGCTGAGCCCCATTTCGCGACTCTTTTCGGTGATGCCGTTCTCCAGCCGTTCACGCCGCTCCATGATCCAATGAATCCACTCTTCCTGTTTTGGGAACAGCAGAAAAGGGATGGTGACCGGCAGGCCATAATCGATGTTACGCGGGTCAGTAGTCATACCCCAGTCGATGATGAACTGTGCCGGGTTGGTGCGGTAAAACTGCTTTAGCGCTGGCAGCATTTCGGGGTTCTGGCGAATGCGCTGTAAGCGTTCCATGCGCCATTCAAAAACCATCTGGTAATCAGGGTTCCTGAAGTCGAATTCAAACGGTAGAGGCATAATCACCCCATCATCTTGCGGTAAAGCTCTGCGGCCTGATCTGCGGTGAGGTTGGTCGTCTCGGTCTTGATCGGGCCGCCATTCTTGCCGGTATGCTCGTTGGATACCTGCTCTTTGAACGCCTGAACATCGACGTGCTTACCGAGAAGCTCAAGGTTCTTCACCTTGTCAGGCCATTTTATTTTCTTGAGGATGCCCACCATCTCTCGGTCATCGCCGCGTCCTTCGAACATTTCCGCAAGGTCAAATCCGCTCAGGTAGCGACGCCACGAAGCTGGCCACTCAGATACAGGCTTCAGGCTCATTTCATCTGTCATAATGTCGAGCACGTCCATCTGGTCTATTTCAACCAGGCGACGAAGGACATAGGCAGAGTCAATGCTAACCATCTCATTGCGCTGACTCATGAGGCCGGAGATAAAGTTCTGGAGGTTAACATTAGTCAACAGGCGAGCGCCTTGCGCTTTGGCGGTCTTCTCGCTGTAACCCGCCCTGATAGCTGCCTGCGTCGCATTTAAATCTTTCAGGTACTCACGGGCAAACAGCTCTTGTTTGTCTGTGAGCTTTGCCATTTATTCTTTCTCTAATTCATAGGACAGGGAATACTGAATGACGCTGTTCATGTCCAACACGGTACAGCCGTTAGATAAGCCTATCGTCATCCAGCCATCTTTAATCTCAGGAGGGGATATCCATTATCAAGCCCACCCGAGGATGAGCTTTGGAATGGAAAGCCGTTGTGAAAGTGGCTCTCAGTGTGCGGGTAATTCCCCATCAGCAACTTTCTGGGCGTAGTAATCAAGGATGTCCTCGATGACTGCTACGCCTGATGGTTTGAGTCCTTCATACTTACCGATGGATGCGAAATACTCCTGGCGATCCAGGTTGTAAATGTCGAGCATCTGAAAGAACTTCATCTCCACTGCGGCAGCATCCATGTCATCAGCCATAAAATATGAAGTGAACATCGAGGCCAAACAGTCAGCATCTATCAGAATGTCGCCAAATGCAGACCGATAGATTGGTTGTCGGTGTTTAGCAGTTTGCATGATGACAAATTCCTCACAGACCTGCCTGGTAATAGGAAATTTTTCTGGTGAATATGGGTTCATTCTCACCTCACGCCGCTGCGTACAGCAATTTCATCTGACCCTTTACAGGGAATGCAGACATACAGCGAGCTTCGAAATCACGATAGTCTGAGCATCCATTGGCAATGCTGGTAACAGCAATGATCTGTCGCTCAACCAATGTCAGAGCATCAGGTTTAAGGTGCTGATGGATTTTATCTCCCGCAGCTAGGCGCTTTTTAACCTCTGCATATACTTCTGGTGGCAAGACTGGGCCATATACCCATTTAGCACTGATCATCCCAAAAAGTGCGGGACGCCGGCCTGGTCGATGACGAGGAAGCCCTGACATTTTAAACATCGCTGAATAAAAAGGATCGCTAAACCTCTTCTCCCATGGCTGAGATTTGTCCAGCAAGAAAATGGCCTTGATTCTTTCATCGTCGATGTGATGAACGGATCCCTGAATGATTGCGTCAATTTGCTCATCACACCAGATCTCGAAATCTACAGAAAGCCACCGTGCGAACCTGACAGCTAGTTTAGGGTGAAGCCATGTTCCGCCGCCACGGTCTTTGCGAGCGCGACTGGTTTTTACATACGGGATTTTCCCGTATCTACGCTCAAGAGCCTGAATGTACGAGTCAGTCTCCGGTAGTCGCAGGAAATCATTTGGCGCTTTATCGAATTTATCGGCGGCAGTTGTTGCATCAAACCAACCATCGTCAGAAAAACGCATTGGATGGCCTTCGAAATCAATCGGGATGATATTAGACATCGTATTTACCTTTTTGGTGATATGAGCCAGTTCTCGCAGACATGGACAGCCCAAGAGCGGCACGATGTAAGCCACCGTCCTGTCTCTGTCTCATATCCCGAAAAGCTCTTGGTCTTTGTGCGCGGAGAATGCGCAGTGGTTTTGCTTCGTGCATAAAAAAGCCCGACCGAAGTCAGGCTCTGTTATTTGGGTAACGAATCATTTAAGACACTGCTCTTTGATGTAGTCCTGCATGCCGCGAATCATCTTGTCAGCGGTTGCGATTCCGTCCCGGTGATCGAAATAATTCCGTCGAGCGTCTGGAGTAAGTTCGGGGGTTCCTGCATCATCCACGCCGGTGGCGGAGGTGGCTTTTGACACTCCAGGGCAGGTTGCGGCGATGCGCAGCCGTTTAACGCCAGAATCGACATCCCGACGCAAATCGTTAATGGTTTTTTTCGCATCGGACAATTCCTTCGTGTATTTGGCATCCAGTGCAGCCACATCTCTCTGGCGGGCCTGCATGTCTTTGATGGTGTCGTTAGCCAGGCGGAGACTTTTGGTGGCTTTGTCGCGCTGGTCTTTGTAGGTGATGGCGTTGTCTCGGTAGTGATTCACGAAGAAAGCCAGCACGCCTATTACAGCCACCACAATCAGTTGCAGCCAGTAACGCTTAACCAGTGCGCTAATCACGACAGGAACAGAGCGCGCTCCGCCTCACGCCGACGGGTCAGCCCGTTCAGGACTTTGCCACCAGCTTTATTCCAGCGCAGGAACTCATCGGCTGCACCAGCGTAATCACCGGCGTTGAGTTTTCGCAGAAGGGTCGATGTCGACAGTGACCGGGCGCCGAGGTTATACGTGAACGACACCAGGGCATCAAATTGCCCCTGAGTCAGGCCGACTTTAACCAGGCGAGACACGTCGCTTTCATAGCTGACCAGTCCGGTCTTCAGCAGGCGTTCTGCAGTTTCCTGCTTAATGGTCATCCCGGCGCGGATTGGTTTTCCGTCGACAGGCTGAGTCCATCCATAGCCGATCGTCCAGACGCCGACGCTGTCCTGGTAGGCGGTGAGCTTGCAACCTTCGAACTGTTTGATCAGGGAAATGCCTTTATCACTGGTTTGCATCTCCGCCTCCAAAGCGAGAATTAAACACCCGGGAAGCCATAACTTTAACCTGCTCTACGCCAACAAACCCGAGCGCGCCACCGATAGCAATCGACAGGGACTGCGGAAGGTTGAAGTAATCAAGAGCTGACACAGCTGTAAGGGTCAGGGCTCCACAGATTGCCCCTTCAAGGAGCATTTTCTTCCAGCCGCCACCGCCGTAAGCGATTCGTAATGCGGCCATGGCAACCGATAGCAAGACGGCACCCATCGGCGTTTCGCCACGCCACCAGCTGTGGAGTAGTTCGATAAACTCCGTCCAGGAGTGGGGATCGTTATGCATTTTCATAGTCTCTAACCTCCGGCTTAAAAGCGGGGGCTGTGTGTTTGAAAGGGGTCAGGCCCTCGGGACGATTTAACAAGTAGGCGTGTCGATGATGGTTCCTGGGCCTGAAAATAAGAAAAGGCTACCCATTGGCAGCCTTAGAAAAACAAAAACCCCGCCGAGGCAGGGTTTCAATGATTTATTTCGTTTGGACGGTATCTTCCACGATTAGAAGCATACAGGACAGTTTTATGCAAAGTCAACACTAACGTGCAAAAAGCGTCGCTATTTGCTCCGATCATATTAATAAGTTGTTGCCTTCTCAAATTCTACTGCCGCGTGACGCTCCCCCTGGCGCAGCGTATCCACCAGCATTTCATAAAAGGGTTTCCAGTTGCGTGACCATGAGGACTGATGGAGGTCCGGGAGACGCTTCAGAATGGCACGGTGTACCGTCGCCGAGGAGATAGCAGAGAAGCCAT
Organism: Enterobacter cloacae complex sp. IR5384; assembly: GCF_049237265.1. Classification (NCBI taxonomy): domain Bacteria; kingdom Pseudomonadati; phylum Pseudomonadota; class Gammaproteobacteria; order Enterobacterales; family Enterobacteriaceae; genus Enterobacter; species Enterobacter cloacae complex sp. IR5384. The sequence goes on from NZ_JBMKHJ010000001.1 coordinate 217,933, forward strand.
TACCAGAGCAACGTTCACACGTTTTGAAAACCGGCGCGCCGCGGTCTTTAGTCGCTTTGCGGTCTAGAACCTCGCCTTTACCGCCGCAACGACAACGGGCGCTGATCGTTCCCATGCCATCGCAAGCATCACAGACCGCCGGTACAACCTCTGTTACCTCCGTCCACTGCTCCCAGTCAGACGGTCGAACAGCACGAGAGCGGCAGGCCCAGTATGGAGCTTTACCCCATGGGTACGAAACCTTGCGGGTAATCTGCTCGCTGGTTGTTCGTCCGGTACCGCTGCAACTGTGACACGTCACGCTGGTAGCCGCTGAACGTGAGTAATCAGCAAAGGCAAATTGTGCCAACATCTGCATACACCATCCGAACTGGCCACCAGCTGCTTTGCGAACATTCTTCGGTGCGACATCCATCGCATATCGCGCCAGCGCCTGAACTGCGAGCTGTTCATCCGTTTTGCTGATTCCCGCTTTACCGAAGAACGCCGCCAGGCCGAAGCGCGCACGGCTGCTGGTGGTGCCAATCGCCGCCATTACATCTGTTCCTGTAAGGCGGTCCGGAGAAGTTCCCTTCACGTCATCGCTGATGTGCATTCCCTGAGGACTAAAATGTTTGAGTGACGCTTCCAGTTTCATGCGCTTGCCCCCGCTGTTTTAATGGTTTTAATAGTCTGCATTGCTGGATTGCCTATCTTTTGCGTATCGTCTGGTTTGAGTTTTCTGCTGTGGCGCCGAACGCTGCTTTGCTAACTCCTGGTCAATTGGCAGGAAGTGCCCGTTATAGAATCGACGGTAAATCGTGCCTAGTTCACCGTTTCGCTGTTTGGTCACGTTAATTTCCGCGATCCCTTTCGCTGGAGACTCAGGGTTATAAACTTCGTCGCGGTAAAGCATCATGATCAGATCAGCATCTGCCTCGATCTCACCCGAGTTTTTGAGGTCTGAGTTCATCGGTCGCTTATTGGGCCGCGACTCAACGCCACGAGAAAGCTGGCTCAGGGCAAGCACCGGCGTTTTATTAGATTTAGCCAGACGTTTTAGTCCTTTTGACACCTCGCCGACGGCAAGGTCATATCGTGCAGTGCTTTCGATTTTGATGAGTGCCAGATAATCCACCACCACCAGCGCTATTTCCGGATGCGCCAGTTGCAGGCGGGTAGCTATCTGTTGAATCTGATCTACTGTCAGATCGGTGGAATCAACCATCCAGATGCTACGACCAGTCAGCCGTTCTACACCGTTTGTCAGCCTGGCCCAGTCCTCATCCTCAAAATCAGCAGCCTTTTTCAGGCGTGAAACAGACATACCACCCGCAGCAGATACCATTCGCTCACCGATCTGGATATTTGGCATTTCCATGCTGAAGAACAGCACACCGCGGCCCTGCTCAGAAACTTTGTCGATGATATCCAGCGCCAATTCAGTTTTACCCATCGACGGCCGCGCAGCGATAAACACCAGGTCTGTTGGTTCAATGCCTCCAGTCTTTGCATCAAGCTCTTCAATGCCCGTCATGAGGCTTCTGGCTTCTTCGAGGCCGCGGTTGCGTGCATCTACCCGATCCACTACAGCAGGAAGAATGTCGTCGATATGAACTGGCTGAACGGTCTTTTCTTCGAGAGAAATTGCGGCAATGCTGTTCTGTGCAGCCCTGAATGCCGATAAAGCCGCATCACCATTGTGAGCACTCCGGAGATCAGCCAGCGCCCTTTCAATCACAGCTTCGGCATCACGAACAGCTGCATTACGCTCCAGCGTGGCAACGTAGGACACAAGCGCCGACTTGGCCCATGCGATACGGCTCGAGTCCATAATGATTGCGCTGTGCTTTGGCATGTTTTCGCAGAGCAGTACAGGGTCAATAACGCCAGCTCCACGCGCCTGACGGCAGATCCCAGTATATATTTCCCGATACTGCGGTACCGAGAAAGCTGTGGCTGGCACCCTGGAAAGAATATCCAGTACCTCAGGGTCGGCTCCACGCAGAAAAATTGCGCCGATCACCGCACCTTCCAGATCTTCATTTTTCCAGACAGGAGTCATGCTACAACTCCTGACGCGATGGCACGGAAACTTCCCCAGCCAAATGCCAGACGGTTGCGGCCACCATCGGTAACCCGATCCACAATTCTCTCGCCAATCGTTTCTTTCAACTGGTCGAATGTAAGATTGCTGATCAGGATTGTTGGCAAAATGCTTTCGTACCTGGCATTGATAATTTCCTGAAGGATGGTCATTTCAGTCGGACTGCCGAACTGAACACCAACTTCGTCGATAATGAGAAGATCCAGTGAAGCAAAGCGTTCAATGACGTCTTCCTCGTTCATTTCGGCATTGTGGCGCCATGTGCTTTTTACCGCTCGGGTGAGGCGCATGACATCGGTGATTTCCACATTCGCAAGGTGATCGCGGATGATGCTCTTTACCATAGCCACTGCCAGGTGGTTTTTGCCGGTGCCGCAATTGCCGGTCATAACAAGCCCGGTACCGGCATTAAGTCGCTCAGGCCAGCTGCTGGCATAACGCTGACAAGCCGCGAGATTTTTGGCGGCATCCTGATTAATGGCCTGGTAGTTATCGAATTCACATGCTTCGAACCGTCGTGCAATCCCGGCATTGTCTATCAGGTCGGCTACTCGCAATGTACGCAGACTGGATTCAATGCCAGCGAGTTCCGCTTTCACACACTCCGGGCATTGGGAGTGCTTAACATTTTCAACGCCTCGATAGGCTTTTCCAGTGAGGGAAATACGCTGATAATCACCATGTTTTTCACAGGCGGCGGCGTGGACGTTCCCTGACTCCCAGCTTCCCCACTGCCACGGTTTTTTGTGTTCCACAGCAAACGCCAGCTCTTCACGAAGCCCTTCGCGCTTTGCCACCAGAGCTTCCCTTTCTTCGCGTTGTTTGATACTCAGCATTTTGATTTCTCCTGCTTACCAGTTGCAGTCTGATTGGCCATAGTCTTGTTCACTAAACCCCGAAACCGGCAGTCCACCAGGTCTACCGCTTACCGAACCAGATGGCGCCTGCCATGACTCTTCGAAATGCCGATCGGGACCAAAGAACGTCGCCGCCTGTTTCACGTACTGCGTTCCGGCGCTACCTGTAGCACGGACATAACCTGCATAACGGTTTACACCAGCCAGCATTGCCTCAGTGTTAACACCGTCTTTGATTCGAGCTTTCCAGGCTTTCCAGGCAGCAGCTTTAGAATTACCGCCTGCACGTTTAGGGTATGCCTGCCATGCCTGCTCGAACTCGTTGGAATAGTTCTCTTTGGAAGAGCGATTTTCAGAATGGTTATCAGATGAACCGTTATATTTAGGTTCTATGACTGATTCATTGACTGGTTCAAATGAGTGACTGATTCTGGGTGCAGCTCCTGCACTACCCCCTAGTGAATCTCCTGCACTATGGGGTGAATCTCCTGCACCAGGTAGTGAACGATTTGCACTACCCCCTAGTGAATCTCCTGCACTATGGGGTGAATCTCCTGCACCAGGTAGTGAACGATTTGCACTACCCCCTAGTGAATCTCCTGCACTACTGAAATCAAGGCGATATACATTACTTGAGTTACCTTTTGGACCTGGGCGAAGTTCTTTTTTTACCAGGCCGCATTCACATAAAGCATCAATGTGAATCATCACAGATCGCTTACTGATTTCGCACTGATCAGCGATGTGTTGATAGCTCGGCCAGCACTCGCCATGGTCACTAGCGTTATCTGCAAGCTTCAGTAGCACGAGCTTACGCAGTGGATTTCCCACCTTGACCTTCATTGCTTTAACCATCAGTTCCATGCTCATGCGACACCCGCCAACTCATTTTCGTTACTGAATTCAGCCACCAGTAAAGGTTCGCTGACGCAATAATGCCGTGACATGTCACACCCCATTGTCCGGGTGCGGGAAAAGAGTCGGCAAATCAGGACGCAGTTCATGAGGCTTAACAACTCCATTAACTGCGTTTGAGACTGCCACTGCATGGACCGGAGAAACTTTCTTGATCCCCCTGACCCACTTCCAGACCGCTCCTTGCGTAACGCCAACCTTTTTAGCAAGCGAACTTTGCCCACCAGCAACGTACACGGCTTTCGCCATTGGGGATTCAAAAACCTCATCAGTCATAACAAAGCCCTTAGTATTAATATTAAAGATATAAAATAATACCAAAGGAATAATTAATCAAGTATTATCCGCTTGCCATGGTTAATCCTGTGGTATTAAATATGCACAGAAATCGGAGATACTTAGATGAACACACTTGCAGAAAGACTAAGGCTGGCGATGATTCATGCCGGAGCAACTCAAAGTCAATTAGCGCAAAGGGTTGGGGTCAGCCAGGGGGCCATACAAAAGCTAACCTCTGGAAAAGCCCAGTCCAGCGGGAAAATCGTGGATATAGCAAAAGCCTTGGATGTAGATCCAATTTGGTTAAGCACTGGTGAAGGCAGTATGGGACCAGCAAAAACTCCAGAGCAAAGGATGTTTGGCATCAACCCATGGGATAAGCAAACGCCGCTTGAGGATGATGAGGTAGAGGTGCCTTACTTGAAGGATATCGAGTTCGCATGTGGAGATGGCAGCGCCCTTAATGATGATTACAATGGAAAGAAACTTAGATTTTCCAAAGCAACATTGCGAAAGGTGGGAGCTAATAGTGATGGTGATGGCGTTCTATGCTTTGCTGCACACGGAAATAGCATGGAGCCAGTGATCGCTGATGGCTCAACTGTTGCCATAAACTGCCATGACAAGCGTATCGTGGATGGTAAAATTTACGGCATCAACCAAGGTGGATGGAAAAGGTTAAAAATCCTCTACAGATCTGGGCCAGATAAGGTAACAATCAGAAGCTACAACTCTGATGAATACCCTGACGAAGAAGTAGACATGGATAGTCTTGAGGTTTTAGGAAGGCTGTTTTGGGTATCAACAATCTTCTGATCTGCTACCAAAAAAGCACCAAGCCGACCATAGTGTCGGCTTTTTTATTACTAAAATAATCTTCAATAACAAATACATAAGAAAACTATTATTCTTTTTGTATTAATACCATTGACCTTCAATTAATACTTAAGTATTCTCATTTCATCGGCAAACAACGGAGCCAATGAGATGAATACAACCTCCCAACCAAACCCAGCGAGCCAGGCATTTGATATCCACGCCAAGCTTAAAGCAGCAAATTCACACTGGAGTTATTTGCGAGCTGCACAGCCTCATCAGAATGATTTTGATTATGAATTTAATACCACTTTTATTGATGGTTTGGAATTCGCTATCTACGAACGTGTAGATAATTATTTTGTTCTGGTTGATTTTTTCAAGTCATATGAAGAGGCATGTGATGATGCAAAAAAAATCATAGATGACCATCCTGATATTAAAAAAATGTTTTCTGTTAGCTAACTAACGAATTAACTAACTAACTAAATTAATCACAATTAACACCTTTTAGGGTGGGGAAAAACTCACCCTGAGGAAATGAAAATGCAAAATTCCGTCGCAATTAATCAGCCATTTAAAACGCCTCAAATGCTGTTCGGTTCTGACAACATTAATGACTTTGGCAACCGCGTACAAAGCTGCCGGATGGAAGGTGATTCAATGCAGCCGACCATCGAACCATGCGAGGTTGTGGCTTTCGTTGATTGCGGTGGCCGTGCGCTTACCCCGGGCATTTATGTTTATACGATGGATGTATTTGGTCGTCCTTGCCTTTTTATTAAGAGAGTAGAGCCATTATCTGATGGCTCATTAAAAATCATCTCTGATAACCATCATTACGAAACTTTCACCCTTAACACTGATGAACAGAAAGAAATCAAAATTCACGGTCGGGTAGTAGCTTCTTTAGCTGTGAGGCGCTTCGTATGACTTTCATCATTGATAAATCGGCATATAGAACAGCATGCCTTTATGCGGCCTGCGGTTACGAGGTAATCGCTCGTCTTTATCTTAAAAAAGCATATGGTCGTTAATTATGGGTGTTTTAAAAAGACAGGATATTCAGGAAGTGAATATCAAAGCGGAGAAGTTGTCAGGCTTGACGCAAACATTATTTGAATATCACGACAAACTGGACCATTTCCAACTTAAAACTATTTGCTCTCTTGTTTATGACATTGCTGGCGAAATTCATGACTGGACCGAAAAAGAAGAGGAAATAGTTATGGGTTTGGAGGAGGAAAAGCGCAATGGATAAATTAATCGAGACATATCGACGCCGAATTTTAAAGGCAGCTTTATTACGCCACCAGCGAAAAACGGGCAGTAACTGCCTTGTTATTAAGCTCAATAAAGGCGGCATTAACACGGTCGAATTAACAGAGATTTTACTTGATGGATTATTACGAAAATTCGAAAGGCTTGCGTTCAGTGAGTACGGAAATGTCGATGGTGTAAAAGCCATCAGGGGAATTTACAGCGGCGCTGTTGATGTAAATGGCAGCGGTGAATTCCTTACGGATAGCGGAAAGGAGTTAATCGACGAGCTCATTTCTGAGCTGGTCGAGTTCGTCAAAAAACAAAAAGTGGAGGCTCCGAAAACGGAGGGTCATGAAATGGGGGGATCTGATGGCACTTACAGCGATACGAATTCCTGAGTGGGTTCACCTCAAAGCAGCACACGTTTTAAGCCAGTTCAGAACAAGGCGCATTCACCCCTGCCGTATGCACGGCTCCGGTAATTTGAGCCTCAAGGTTAATCACCGATGGCGGCTGCTGTCCCGCGATGGCGGCAAGAACTGGGAAGTCATGAGTCACGAACGATACAGCAAAGTTAAGGACCGGAAATGAACGATAAACGCATCAGCACCACCTCAATTGACAGCGCCTTTGCCAAGGAGCTGCAGCCCGTTTACGTCGTATCTCGACACGGCTACTCGCGCCGTTTCCTCAGCAGGAGCGCAGCGATCAGTAACCTTGCTCACTACATGGTAACCAAAACTTTTCATCGTGCCGGTTTGAACACCAACGAACCAGACGAACCTGTTTTCAGCAATGGTGTGCTCGTCAACCGCATGGGCCAGCACACACAGCAATATCTCTTTGCACATAACCGATGCATGCGGCGCATTCGCCGAATTCTGGAGCGTAAGCGCGAAGCACGTAAGTGGCTCGGAAAGTGGGACGCCATGCATGACCGATTCGTGAGAGAGCAGGCAGAACTGCAGGCCTGTAAACCAGAGGGGCTGCGCTGATGATTGCTTACTTACGCGTTGTTCTCTCGCTGGTAATTGTCGCCAGCGTTTATGGCCTTTTCGTTCCGATCCTCATTTCGATGAAGGACACCACAGCAGTGTTATCCGGTTTTGCCCTGGCGATCATGACCCCGCCGTGCATCTACGCCATTTGTAAGGGTCTTGTTGTAACCGTAACTAAGGAAAAGAAATGAAAAAAGCAATTATGGCTTCAATTATCGCGCTCTCTGCCATCGGTCTTGTAGGTTGCGATCGTGTCGAGCCCGGCAACGTGGGTATCAAGGTGAATAAGCTGGGAGACGACAAAGGTGTCGGAGAAGTGGTTGGAGTAGGCCGCTATTGGACCGGCTGGAACACAGAGGTCTACATCTTCCCAACCTTCAAACAGATGAAAACCTACGACGACGCATTCAATTTCCAGATGAGTGACGGCACTACGATCGGCTATCACATTGGTGTCGCCTATAAAGTTGATCCAACCAAAGTGACGACGGTCTTCCAGACCTATCGCAAAGGTGTGGACGACATCACCGATACCGATCTGCGCCAGAAGATTGCCGATGCCCTTAATCGTCTCGCAAGCCGCATGAGTACCGATAAGTTCATTGACGGCGGGAAAGCTGAGCTGCTTGAAAACGCTCTGAAAGAGATCCAGTCCGACATGGGGCCGGTAGGAATCCAGGTTATCAGCCTTTCTTACGTCGGCCGTCCTGAGTACCCGCCGACAGTTATCGACAGCATTAACGCCAAAGTCACCGCCAACCAGAAGACCCTGCAGCGCGAGCAGGAGGTGAAACAGCGTGAAGCCGAAGCAAACATGCTGCGCGCTGAAGCGGATGGCCAGGCAGACGCAAAGTTGAAGTTGGCGGAAGCGGAAGCGAAGTCTATCCAGATTCGTGGGCAGGCCATGCGCGAAAACCCTGAAGTGCTTCAACTGGAGGCCATCAACAAATGGAACGGCACTCTGCCCCAGTACATGACCAGCGGCGCCAATACTCCATTTATCCAGGTTAAGTGATTCACCAGCCCGGCGTAAAGCCGGGCACTCAGAAGGATATCGAGCATGAACACAGTAACGATCAATAACAAACGGCTGCCGGCAGTCGAATATCGCGGTCAGCGCGTTGTGACGCTGGCGATGATTGATGAAGTCCACCAGCGACCAGAAGGCACCGCCCGTGCAGCATTTAATCGCAATAAAGACCGCTTTGTTCGCGGTGAGGATTATGAAGAATTAGGTGCAGACACTATACGTACGGACCTTCCCGTTGGAGTTTTTTCGAAATTTGCGCCATCAGGAATTGTCCTCTTCGAATCAGGGTACCTGATGCTGACGAAACCATTTAATGATGATCTGGCCTGGAAAGTACAACGCGAGTTGGTAAGTGGTTATTTCCGTCATCAGCAACCACAACCATTGACTGAAATCGAAATGATCGCCGCTATGGCCGCCGATGCCGTTCGCCAGCAAAAACGCCTGAATCATGTTGAAGAGCAGATCGAAACGGTCACCGAAGCGGTGGAGAACATCAAGCGCGGCACCATGCGCGCCGGATATGTCGGTTACCGCCAGGTGGTAGCCAAAAGCGGAATGAGTGACGCGAAGTGCCGGAATTTGGTCAATGCCTACCGCATCCCGACAGACACGCACGAATTTATGACTCCAGACGGGCTTTTGTCACGTAGGGCTATCGTCGAACTGGAGCCATTCATGACCGCGTTTCGCCAGATGATGTCAGAGGCTGAACCGCGCGGCACCCGCTGGTATCACCCTAAAATGGGTCTGTTCCAGGCGATTGGGTGGGAGGGTTAATAATGCACAAATTCTACGTCGAGACAGACAATCTGAACACAATCAGCGAATGCCTGCAGCAGCTCGTTAACGCAGAAGAAGCGCAGCTCAGCATTGAAGAGCAGCTGGCGAGATCGAACAGCTGCAGTGACTGGAGCGCATGGCGGAAAAAGGCAGAAAACGCGCTACGGGTGATCAAAGGTAAGCGCCGCATCATCACAGCTCGTCTGGCTGTCCTGCGCCATGAGGAGAAGGAACGCAACCTGCAGCTGCACCAGCAGCACAATGATTTTCTGGTTCAGGCTCTTCGCGAAATTGTAACGCCCTCTTCTTTCGCGCGGTGCGTTCGCCTGGCTAAAGAAAAAGTGGAGGAGAACCATGCAAACCAGTGCTGAAATTATTCTTCTGGTGCCGAATGACTGGGTTAGCGAAAAGGTTCTGATTGCGGTTACCGGGCTTAAGCCCGGAACCATCACCCGAGCCAGAAAAGAATCCTGGATGCTTGGCCGCGAGTACCTGCACATCTCACCCGATGGCAATCCAAAGCCTTCGAGCGAATGCATGTACAACAGAAAAGCCGTTGATCAGTGGATCGAGGCTCAGAAAAAAAATCAACCAGGTGCGAAGACAGCATGAAAAGCAGTACACTCGTCAACGCTCCTGGACGTCAGGAGGGATTAATGGCTAATGCATCATACCCGACAGGCGTCGAAAACCACGGCGGTTCACTTCGCATCTGGTTTGTATATAAAGGCAAGCGAGTCAGGGAAAACCTCGGTGTCCCTGATACTGCCAAAAATCGCAAGATAGCCGGCGAGCTTCGTTCTTCAGTTTGTTTTGCGATAAGGATGGGGAATTTTAACTATGCGGAAAAATTCCCAAACTCACCGAACCTTGCCCGGTTCGGTCAGGATAGAAAGGAAATTACTGTGCTGGAGCTTACCGAAAAGTGGTCTGAGCTGAAGAGGATGGAAATCAGCTCTAACACTATGAGTCGGTACGAATCCATCATAAAAAACATGCTTCCGCGCATCGGCGAAAACAAAATGGTTTCTGCGGTGACCACTGAGGATTTGCTGTACGTGAGAAAGGAGTTGCTGACGGGTTTTCATGTAATGAAGAAGGATCACCGGACACAGGTTAAAGGCAGGAAGTCTTCGACCGTGAATAATTACATGATGCTGATGGCCGAGATCTTCCAGTTCGGAGCGGATAACGGTTACGCAAAGGAAAACCCGTTTAGCGGAATTAACCGCCTCAAAAAAGCGAAAGGTGAACCAGATCCACTCACGACAGAAGAGTTTATCCGGTTTATCCAGGCTTGCGGCCACCAGCAGATGAGAAATCTCTGGTCGCTGGCAGTCTATACTGGAATGAGGCATGGGGAGTTGTGCGGTCTGGCGTGGGAAGATATCGATCTGCATGCCGGAACCATCACAGTGAAACGCAACCTTACCCAGACGAATGAGTTCACCCTGCCAAAAACCGACGCAGGCACTGACAGGGTGATTTATCTCATTCAACCAGCTATTGATGCCCTGAGGAATCAGGCCCAGCTGACGCGCCTTGGCCGGCAGTATGAGATTGAAGTGAAATTGCGGGAATATGGCCAGTCAGTCATACACCCCTGCACTTTCGTTTTCAGTCCTCAATGCGTCAAGCATGGGCCTCGTAGAGGATATCACTACGCGGTTAATTCGATTAATAAAATTTGGGCCCCGATAATCAAGCGCGCCGGAATACGGTACCGCAACGCCTACCAATCACGACATACTTATGCGTGCTGGTCATTATCAGCTGGGGCAAACCCAAACTTTATAGCAACTCAGATGGGACATACCGATGCACAGATGGTTTACAAGGTGTATGGAAAGTGGATGTCAGAGAAGAGTACCGAACAGGTTTCCCTGCTCAACCAGGCGCTTTCACGCTTTGCCCCATCACTGCCCCAAAGCATGGTAGTAGCACAGTAGTAATCTGTAAATTCAAGTGGTTAGCAGTCATATAGCTACATTTGTATAACACGGGGCACAAAATGCCCTCGACCATAAAGAGCGCTTATGTTGTGATCGGGGTTCAATAAATCACTAAACAAGGTATACTCCGGAGTTGTTTATTGTACTAAACGCTCCTGTGAGAGGATGCTACTGCGCACCTATGACTCGATTCGCTTCTCCTGTTCTGCATACGTTGCTGGATACCGACGCGTATAAACTGCACATGCAGCAAGCCGTTTTCCACCATTACTATGATGTTGATGTTGCGGCGGAATTCCGCTGCCGTGGCGACGACTTGCTCGGTATCTACGCAGATTCCATTCGTGAACAGGTCGATGCTATGCAGCATCTGACGTTGCAGGACGACGAATACCAGTGGCTTTCCGGCCTGCCTTTCTTTAAAGCGGACTATCTGAACTGGCTGCGCGACTTCCGTTATAAGCCAGAGCAGGTCACCGTCACGAATGATAACGGCAAGCTGGATATTCGCCTTGAAGGCCCATGGCGTGAAGTGATCATGTGGGAAGTTCCGCTGCTGGCTGTGATCAGCGAGCTGGCTCACCGCTACCGTTCGCCGGAAACAGGGGTGACTCAGGCACTGGCCGCGCTGGAAAACAAACTCTCAGGGTTTGCCACCCTGACGGATGGGCTGGATATGTCCCGCTTCCGTCTGATGGACTTTGGCACGCGTCGCCGTTTCTCCCGCGACGTTCAGCAGGCCATTGTTCAGCGTCTGCAGCAAGAGTCGTGGTTCGTGGGCACCAGTAATTACGATCTGGCACGTCGTCTGAACCTGACACCCATGGGTACCCAGGCGCATGAATGGTTCCAGGCGCATCAGCAGATCAGTCCAGATCTGGCCAACAGCCAACGCGCCGCACTGGCCGCGTGGCTTGACGAGTATCCGAATCAACTCGGCATCGCCCTGACCGACTGCATCACCATGGATGCGTTCCTGCGTGATTTCGGCCCTGAGTTCGCTGAGCGTTACCAGGGGTTACGTCATGACTCCGGGGATCCGGTTGAATGGGGTGAGAAGGCGATAGCGCATTACGAAAAACTCGGCATCGACCCGATGAGCAAGGTGCTGGTCTTCTCCGACAACCTCGATCTCGCGAAAGCGGTTGAACTCTATCGCCATTTCAGTACCCGAGTGAACCTGAGCTTCGGGATTGGCACCCGTTTAACCTGCGACATCCCTCAGGTAAAACCGCTGAATATCGTGATAAAACTGGTGGAATGTAACGGCAAGCCGGTAGCCAAGCTCTCCGATAGCCCGGGTAAAACCATCTGTCATGATAAAGCGTTTGTCCGCGCGTTACGCAAAGCTTTCGATCTCCCTCAGGTCAAAAAAGCCAGTTAAGCGCTTAAGGGAGCCAAATGGCTCCCTACTTCTTATTTATTTCTTAATTCTTCTCTTTTGACTGCGAAATTTACTTGTCTGATAGCGGATGGCAGGTAACATAGATATCCCCCCATTTGGGTGGACAAGTGTTTATTTTTTCCGACTATTAACAGAGAGAATATTATGAGCGTTGTGCCTGTAGCCGACGTACTCCAGGGCCGTGTCGCCGAAGACCTAGAAGTCACCGTGCGCGGATGGGTGCGTACCCGCCGAGATTCTAAAGCTGGCATCTCCTTCCTTGCCGTCTATGACGGTTCCTGCTTTGATCCTGTACAGGCCGTCATTAATAATTCTCTGCCCAATTACAATGATGACGTTCTGCACCTGACAACCGGTTGTTCCGTAATTGTTACCGGCGTGGTTGTCGCATCACCGGGTCAGGGTCAGAGTTTCGAAATTCAGGCCACTGCCGTTGAAGTAACTGGCTGGGTTGAAGATCCTGATACCTACCCGATGGCCGCAAAACGTCACAGCATCGAATATCTGCGTGAAGTGGCTCACCTGCGTCCACGCACCAACCTGATTGGTGCGGTGGCCCGTGTCCGCCACACGCTGGCGCAGGCACTGCATCGCTTCTTCGATGAGCAGGGTTATTTCTGGGTATCTACCCCGCTGATCACCGCCTCTGATACCGAAGGCGCTGGCGAGATGTTCCGCGTTTCTACGCTGGATCTGGAAAACCTGCCGCGCACGCCAGAAGGTAAAGTGGACTTTGACAAAGACTTCTTTGGTAAAGAAGCCTTCCTGACGGTATCCGGCCAGCTCAACGGCGAAACCTACGCCTGTGCGCTGTCTAAAATCTATACCTTCGGCCCAACCTTCCGCGCGGAAAACTCCAACACCAGCCGTCACCTGGCAGAATTCTGGATGCTGGAGCCTGAAGTGGCTTTCGCAGATCTGAACGATGTCGCTGGCCTGGCGGAAGCCATGCTCAAGTACGTCTTCAAAGCGGTACTGGAAGAACGTGCTGATGACATGAAATTCTTCGCTGAGCGTGTCGATAACGAAGCGATTGCACGTCTGGAGCGCTTTGTTTCCTCCGACTTTGCCCAGGTGGATTACACCGATGCGGTCGCTATTCTCGAGAAATGCGGTGAGAAATTTGAGAACCCGGTTTACTGGGGCGTGGATCTCTCTTCCGAGCATGAGCGTTACCTGGCTGAGAAGCACTTTAAAGCACCGGTTGTTGTGAAAAACTACCCGAAAGACATTAAGGCGTTCTATATGCGCCTTAACGAAGACGGTAAAACCGTTGCCGCAATGGACGTACTGGCGCCGGGCATTGGTGAAATTATCGGTGGTTCCCAGCGTGAAGAGCGTCTGGATGTGCTGGATGCGCGCATGCAAGAGATGGGGCTCAATCCGGCGGATTACAGCTGGTATCGCGATCTGCGCCGTTACGGTACTGTGCCACACTCAGGCTTTGGTCTGGGCTTCGAACGTCTGATCGCCTACGTCACAGGTGTTCAGAACGTACGTGACGTTATTCCGTTCCCACGTACGCCGCGTAATGCCAGCTTCTAAGTAACCAAAATCATAATGGCCAGCATTTGCTGGCCATTATTTTATTCTGCTCTGTCAATTTTCGTCAGCGTAAAGTAAGCACCTTTCAACTTTAACCCCGTCACAACCACTAGTTGTTACGTTTTGTTTCCACGAAATATCTACGAACAAAAAAAAACCCTATTCTTATTGCGATTATTTAATCCTCAATCAATAGCACAAATTTCAACCAAAATCACAGCCATCCAGAAGTCCTTTTTGGGTCATAAGAAAAAATGAGTCGTTGAAGGTGCGCATATACGAATTGCCTTTATCTAAATTAATTATAAGTAATTCATATATATAGGAATCTACTTGCCGTTTAATTCGCCAGGTCTTTCTGAAATTTGAGGTGGTTCACAAAGTTCCGAAAAATACACATTTAGTTACATATAATTTCTTTTTGTTACTCAATCTTGAAAACTGTAGCACTTTCAGGCTAGCGAAACGGTTCTATGAATGGAAAGATGCCTGACAGATACATAAAGACACCAAACTCTCATCAATAGTTCCGGAAATATTTATTGACGGAATTTATTGGCGGCAGTGGCGAGTGTCATAAAAAAACCAATGAGGGTAATAAATAATGATGAAGCGCAATATTCTGGCAGTGGTAGTCCCTGCCCTGCTGGTAGCCGGTGCAGCTAACGCTGCAGAAATCTATAACAAAAACGGCAACAAACTGGATCTGTACGGGAAAGTGGTTGGTGAGCACGATTTCGTGACCTCCGGTGACAACACAGACAGCAGCGATGCGACCTATGCTCAGATCGGTTTCAAAGGCGAAACCCAAATCAATGACCAACTGACCGGTTACGGCCAGTGGGAATACCGTGCTCTGGCAAGCCAGCCAGAAAGCAGCCAGACTCAGCGTACCCGTCTGGCGTTCGCTGGCCTGAAAGCTGGTGATGCAGGTTCCATCGACTACGGCCGTAACTAAGGTATCGTTTACGATGTAGAATCTTACACCGATATGGCGCCATCCTACTCAGGTATGACCTGGGCTAACTACTCTGATAACTTCATGACCGGCCGTACCACTGGCGTTCTGACCTATCGTAACTCTGACTTCTTCGGTCTGGTTGATGGTCTGAGCCTGGGCCTGCAGTATCAGGGTAAAAACGATCGTACCGACGTTAGAACCGCTAATGGTGACGGTTTTGGTACCTCTGTTGGTTATGAATTCGGCGAAGGTTTCGGCCTGATCGGCGCATACAGCAACTCTGACCGTACTAACCTGCAGACCGCTGACGGTAAAGGCGAGAAAGCGGAAGCATGGGCTGTTGGTGCTAAGTACGACGCGAACAACATCTACCTGGCAACCACCTACGCTGAAACCCGCAACATGACCCGTGAAGAAGACGGTTCATTCGCAAACAAAACTCAGAACTTCGAAGTTATCGCTCAGTACCAGTTCGACTTCGGTCTGCGTCCATCCGTGTCCTACGTTCAGTCTAAAGGTAAAAACCTGGCTCAGCGCGGCACCTTCGCGGGCGGCGATGCTGACCTGCAGAAATTTGTTGAACTCGGTGCGACTTACTACTTCAACAAAAACTTCAACATCTATGTTGACTACCAGCTGAACCTGATCGACGACACCGACTACTCTCGTAGCGTGGGTATCGTGAACGGTAAAGACGACCAGGTTGCAATGGCTGTAACTTACCAGTTCTAATCAGTACACCACTTTGTTATATGCTTAATGAACAGGGCTTCGGCCCTGTTTTTTTATGCCTGACAGAAAATAATGGCGACTTTTGAAAAGCCGCACGCTTTTCGTCGCAAACGGTTGGCATTTTGTAAATCTACCGTTAACCTGATAGCGGATTTCACTTCTGTAATCACAATGGAACTTCGTCATGTTTGAGAACATTACCGCCGCTCCTGCCGACCCTATTCTGGGCCTGGCCGATCTGTTTCGTGCCGACGACCGCCCTGGCAAAATCAACCTGGGTATTGGTGTATATAAAGATGAAACCGGCAAAACCCCGGTACTGACCAGCGTAAAAAAAGCTGAGCAGTATCTGCTGGAAAATGAAACCACCAAGAACTACCTCGGTATTGATGGTATCCCTGAGTTTGGTCGTTGCACGCAGGAGCTGCTGTTCGGTAAAGGTAGTACAATTGTGAGCGACAAACGCGCGCGCACAGCACAAACGCCTGGCGGTACCGGCGCACTGCGCGTGGCGGCGGATTTCCTTGCAAAAAATACCGCTGTTAAGCGCGTATGGGTAAGCAACCCAAGTTGGCCGAACCATAAGAGCGTCTTTAACTCTGCGGGTCTGGAAGTGCGCGAATATGCCTACTACGACGCCGCAAACCACGCTCTGGACTTCGACGGTCTGCTGGCGAGCCTGAGTGAAGCCCAGGCGGGCGACGTGGTCCTGTTCCACGGCTGCTGCCACAACCCAACCGGCATTGATCCGACGCTTGAACAGTGGGAACAACTGGCGAAACTGTCTGTCGAAAAAGGCTGGCTGCCGCTGTTTGACTTTGCTTACCAGGGCTTCGCCCGTGGTCTGGAAGAAGATGCTGAAGGTCTGCGCGCTTTCGCAGCCGTCCATCAGGAGCTGATCGTTGCTAGCTCCTACTCCAAGAACTTTGGCCTGTACAATGAGCGTGTTGGTGCCTGCACGCTGGTCGCAGCAAACGAAGAGACTGCCGATCGTGCGTTCAGCCAGATGAAATCAGTTATCCGCGCTAACTACTCTAACCCACCAGCACACGGTGCCTCTGTCGTTGCCACCATCCTGAGCAACGATGCGCTCCGCGCGATTTGGGAACAAGAGCTCAACGATATGCGTCAGCGTATTCAGCGCATGCGCCTGCTGTTTGTGAACACCCTGGCAGAGAAAGGTGCAGACCGTGATTTCAGCTTTATTACTAAGCAGAACGGTATGTTCTCTTTCAGTGGCCTGACCAAAGAACAGGTTCTGCGTCTGCGTGAAGAGTTTGGCGTGTACGCCGTGGCCTCTGGCCGCGTGAACGTTGCAGGTATGACCCCTGACAACATGGCGCCACTGTGTGAAGCGATTGTCGCCGTACTGTAATGTAATTAGCGCCCACAAAAAAGCCTGCACTATGCAGGCTTTTTTTATTATCCGGATTTACCAGACAGGCATTTCATCCTGAAGGAAGGGGTTATGCACCCGCTCGTAGCCCAGCGTCGACATCGGGCCATGTCCAGGGATAAACGTCACGTCATCACCCAGTGGCAATAACTTCTGTTTAATCGACTGGATCAGCTGTCCGTGGTCGCCACGCGGGAAATCGCTGCGTCCTACGCCACCTTTGAAGATCACATCGCCGGAAATCAGCAGACGGGACTGGTCATCAAAGAAGACAATATGGCCTGGCGTATGCCCAGGACAATGCAACACCTGTAAAGTCACATTCCCTACGTTCACACGCTTTCCTTCGTTTAACCAGCGATCGGGCGTCAATGGCTGACACTCATCGAGGCCAAACATGCGGCTTTGGGCTGGCAATCCCTGCAGCCAGAACTCATCTTCTTTTTCCGGACCGATCACCGGCACTCCATAGTGCTGTGCCAGCTCCGCCGCTGCGCCGACATGGTCAAGGTGACCATGCGTCAGTAAAATCTGCATCAGCGTCACACCGCTTTCTGCAACTTCCTGTTTGATCTTCTCAGCGTCACCGCCGGGATCGACAAGCGCGGCCAGTTTGGTTTGCTCACACCAGATCAATGAACAATTCTGGGAGAACGCCGTAACCGGAATAATACGATAGTTCATACTGCTCCTGTGTTTCGTTATTACCAGTGCCGAACTGGACCGGTATCAATATGCACAAAGTTACTACTTGGGTAATATCCTACACCACCTGCGCGCATAGATAACGCAGCTTTGCGAATATTGGCTAACGAAACGCCTTCAATATGGAAATCCATTGCCTGTCCCCTGGTGTGATAGCTTTTTTTCGCTACCCCACGGCTGCGGGCGCGCAATTCATTATTGGTATCAATGGAACGATAACCGGAAATGAGTTGCACCGGCTTGCTGGTACCCAGCAGGCCCTGAAGGCGGAACAACTGGTCAAATAATCCTGGGTCGATGGCTTTTACTTTATTCGCGCGGAAATCACGGAAAAAATGGTTAAGTCTTGCTAATTCATCCTGAATATAGCCTCTGCCATCGAAGAATTCCGCTTTTAGCGACTCACCAGTATGCAGATTGTTGAGCGTTAAAATACGCGGACGAGGTGTCGAGAGGGTGGCAAATGCTGGCGTCGGCAGGATGGCCGCTGCGCCGAGCGCAACGCCACCTAACGCCAGCAGTTTGCGGCGATTAGCGTCAAATTTGTCCATGATAATCAGGTCTACAGGTCAAAGAAATCGTAATATGCTTAGCGCACGAAGGGCACCTTAACTGGCAAAGCCGACGACGTCAAGGCACCCAACCCCAGCAAACACGCGGCTTCCAGCCATATCGCCACGTATTTGCCCTAACTTACGACAACCTATTTTCCCGAACTGCTTCATTTACCTGATTAATTGTTCAGCTTTTGGCAAAATTTGTGCGCCGGATCGCGCCGTGAGATCATA
Source organism: Enterobacter cloacae complex sp. IR5384 (assembly GCF_049237265.1). Lineage (NCBI taxonomy): Bacteria > Pseudomonadati > Pseudomonadota > Gammaproteobacteria > Enterobacterales > Enterobacteriaceae > Enterobacter > Enterobacter cloacae complex sp. IR5384. The sequence goes on from NZ_JBMKHJ010000001.1 coordinate 236,444, forward strand.
ATTGTAAATATCTGTACGATACTGGGTACGTCCATCTTCGCCAACAAACGCCGTCAGATAGTAAAGATTGACCGGTATATTGTGTCGAATGTTAACGTAACGGGTGTCCCCCTGCTTGAGGGCATCGGAAATCCGCGTGTCGTTCCAGCCCGCATCCTGCAACAGCATATTCGCCAGTTCCGATGCCTTATTCACACGAACGCAGCCTGAGCTGAGCGCACGGGCATCTTTCTGGAACAGGTTATGGTTCGGCGTATCATGCAGATAGATAGCGTCCGAACTTGGCATGTTGAATTTATAGCGCCCCAGCGAGTTATGCGCACCCGGTGCCTGCTGGAAACGGAATGGCAGGTTCGACGGCGTAATTGTTGACCAGTCAACCATCCACGGATCGATCGTCTCTTTGCTGTTCCAGCCGCGGATCACCGTATAGTTATGACGCTCCAGATAGCCAGGATCGTTCCAGACCTTAGGCAGAATATCCTTGCGCGCCAGCGTCGGTGGCACGTTCCACGGCGGGTTTACCACCACGTTATTCAGGGCGCTGCTCATCATCGGCGTTTTACGGTCAGGACGTCCGACAATCACGCGCGACGCCAGCACTTCGCTACCGTTCTGATAATAAACCAGCGAATACGCTGGAATATTCACCATAATCCCGGTCGACAGTGTTCCCGGCAGAAGACGTAAACGCTGGATATTCAGCGCCAGCACCCCAGCACGCTGGGCAGGCGAGACGTTCAGCCAGTCGCGGGTTGATGGACCGATCACCCCGTCTGCGCCCAGCCCCTGCGCGGCCTGGAACTGCTTAACCGCCGCGACCAGTTCGCGATCGTAGGCGGCGGGTTTGTTGCTCTGCGCAACGGCCTGTTTCTCTTTTACCGGGGCCGACGGGCTGACGACCGCGCTTTGCGTATCGTCGCCAGGCAGCGCAATCTTAGGACCGCTTTCGAGAATGCCGGAGCGTTTCATAATTTCGCGGATCGCCGGGACATCGCTGCTCCACTGTCCCGGACGAAGCGTGGTTGTGCCACGCACCTGAGGCCACGGGCGGGAATCCGCAACCAGCTCAAGCAGCGACTGATGCATGGTGGCATACTGCGGATGGGCCGGTGCCAGGCTTGCGATAAAGCGCGGCAGGTCACCGTTATCCAGCGCCAGTTGCCACTGGTTAATGACCGACAGCGCCGGCGTCGCCAGCTTGTACGGTTTTTGACTGTATAACCAGCGGTTGCCATTGACCGGAATGCCCGCCACGAACTGGAGGTAGCCCATCATGGCATCAGACAGCACCACATCACGCGCCTGACCGGTAACGGCTGGATCGGTAAGGAGCTCAACCCAGGTGGTGAATTGCGGCTGAAAACCTGCAATGGCGACTTCCGCCAGCTGCTGCTGAAAAGCGCGCACGGCGTCCCGGTTTTCCCACATCGGCTTCATATCACGCGCGGCATAAAGCAGCGTAAGCTGGTTAATGTAAGCAGGCGTGTATCCTGCAGGAAGCCCGGTAAGAAGCTGCTGGCGGAGCGCGCCGGTGTCGATACCTTCGGGTAGCGGTCTGGTACCCGCTAAAATGGCCGTCGCCGGAGATTGATCCAGCGGTTGTGACAGCGACGTCGGCTGCGCACCCATCGTCGCGGAACTGTCTGACGGTACAACTTCAGGCTCATCGGCCTGAGCGCTTAACAGTGGAGCAAACATCACCGCCAGACACAAACTCAACGCTGACAGCTGATGACCACGATTTTTCTTTAGCAACATCCCTTGCCCCCTGTTTTCTCACGACATGCCCATCACACTGGGGCTTTTATTCATTATAGGAAGGCACAAACGCAGTTGCCTTACCTTATGTAAAGAAGTTTAAAGATAACGCAGCCGTAAGCATAAGTTAAGCGTAAAAAAAAGCGGCGCTAATGCGCCGCGCTTTGTAACAACACGCCTCAGGAGGCGTCTGCCGTGCCCGGTAAGGACTCCGGCGGCTGCGGAGCAAAGCCACGCAGGCCTACAACGTGAACGTGCTCGCTGTTCTGGAACACTTTACGCACCAGTTTATAGGTTGTGCCTTTTTCCGGACTAATATTTTCCGGTGCCGCAATGATGAGCTGCATATCCAGACGTTCGCAGAGCTCAAACAGCGTGGCGATGGAGCGGGCATCCAGACGCGCTGCCTCATCAAGGAACAGCAGACGGCAAGGGGAAATATCTTTGCCGCGCAGACGACGCGCTTCATCTTCCCAGCTCTGTACGACCATCACCAGAATCGACATCCCGGTACCGATAGCTTCACCGGTCGACAGTGCGCCGGATTCCGCACGCAGCCAGCCGTCTGAACCACGGTTAACCTCAACTTCCATCTCCAGGTAGTTACGGTAATCCAGCAGCTCTTCACCGATGGTTTGCGGCGTACGTTGCCCCATATCAATCTGCGGATTCAGACGCTGATACAGCTTCGCCAGCGCTTCAGAGAAGGTCAGACGGTTGCTGTTAAACAGATCCTGATGCTGTTCATGCTGCTCAGAGAGCACATCCAGCAGCGTAGAGTGCGCTTCACGGACGTTTACATTCAGACGTACGCTGTTCACCTGACCAAACGATACGCTCTGCAGACCCTGGTTCAGCTGGCGAATACGGTTCTGCTCGCGCTGAATGGTCTTGCGGATGATGTTCGCCACGCTACGGGAGCTGATAGCCAGCTTCTGCTCACGGGAGGTTAGCTCTTCCGTCAGGCGCCCCAGTTCAATTTCCATCTGTTCAATGGCTTCGACCGGATCGTCGGTACGGATGATGTCCTGACGAATACGCTCACGCAGATGCTGGTATACCGCAACGAAGAACTGAATTTTACGCTCAGGACGCTTCGGATCTTCAGACATACGCAGCACATCGCGCAGATGTTCGTTATCGGCCACCGCCAGACGCAGCGCACCCAACGCCTTATCCGACATGGATCGCAGTTCATCCGCAGAGAGGTACGCCAGTTCACGACGATGCAGACGGCGTTCAACATTATTGTCTTTCACCATGCGCATCACCGCGCACCAGCCAGCCTTCGCAGATACCACCTGCTCACGCATTTCATGGTAGTCGCGCTCCAGCTTGCGCAGGCGGCGGGTCAGGTTATCCATCTCCGCTTCACAGAAGGTCAGCGCTTTTTCCAGCTGATTACGACGCGCACGGTTATTGCTCAGCTGGGCATGCAGCTCATCACGACGAACACGCGCCCGCTCTTCTGCCCCGCTGTCGGCACGGACGCCGATGTCCTGCAGCTCTTTTTGCAGATCGTTTAACAGCTCTTTCTTGGTATCAAAGGAGCTTTTTAGCGAGGCCAGAACCTGGTTGTACTGGTTCAACTGGGCCGCGTGGCTACGCATCGCTTCACGGGCACGCGTACGTTCCGCTTCAGCCTGCTCAAGGCGCTGGCGTAATTTCTCGTTCAGATCGCTGTTACCGCTCAGCATTTCCGCCGAGTCAGAGTAGCCGAAGTGAGCGCGACGCTGCACTACTTCCGTCAGGGCAAACGCCTGCTGGCGTGCTTCACGCTGCACCTGCTGGGACCAGGCATAATCTTCTTTTAGCTGCTCAAACTGCTCTGGATCGCTCTGAAGCACCGAAACGACCGGCTCCAGCTTCGCCAGCTGATTACCGTGTTGCTGCACGAAGCGCGCAGCCTCCTGCGCTTCATCCAGACGTTCCTGGATTTCATCCACACGGTCAGCCAGCGTATCGTCCGCCAGCAGATTCAGACGCGGCAGAATGCGGTTAAGGGCAGCAACGCCCTCTTTCGCCTGTTCAAACTGAACGCGGCTCTGCTGGTTGTCATTTTCATGGCTGGCAATTGCGCGCTCAAGCTCGCCACGGCGGGTGTTGAGCTTGCGAATTTCCGCTTCCGGGTCAGCCTCAAAGGCCACTCCCAGATGGCTACCGATAAAGCGGCTAAATGCCTGATGCAGGCGCTGGGTTTTCTGCACGTCAAACGACAGCGTCGCAAAACGTTCAGACAGCGTTTCACGCTCAGCGTGAAGGCTCTCAATACGGCTTTCACGCGCGGCGCGGCCGAACAGAGGAAGTTCCGGGAAGCGCGAGTAACGCCACTGACGGTCAGCGATTTTCACCACTACCGCTTTTTCCAGCTCGTCAACGCTGAACACGCTGTCATCGAACGACTGCGGATCCCCTTCGATCAGATAGAGATCTTCCGGGCAATCTTCCAGCCCTTCTAGCTGTTCGGCAATCAGAGACAGATCCGGCACCACAATAGCGTTACGCGACGGGCCATACAGCGCGGAGAAGTACGGCGCATCGTCCAGACCCACGTCATCATAAATTTCTGACAGCAGTACGCCGCCGAAACGCTCCGCCAGCGTATTCAGACGGGCATCTTCCGCACCGCCCGGCTGGCTTAAGCGTTCAATCTCTTCGTCAACCTCGCGCTTGCGTGCGCCAACTTCATCACGCTCAACAATCGCCTCGCGCTCGCGCTCCAGCAGCTGTTGCAGATATTCGGTCACTTCCTGGCTGGATTCGAACGTTTCACCGCACTGTTCGCTGAGCTGGTTCAGGCTGCTTTGCGCCGCCAGCCAGACGGGTGCGCGTTGCAACAGCGTCTGCGAGCGGGACTGAAGCTGCTCCAGCTCCTGACGCAGCGTCATCCGCTGTTCGCTGGCGCTGGATACCGTATCGGAAAGGGCGGCGATACGGGCTTCAAGCTCCTGGTGCAGAGCCTCAAGATCGTCAATATCGTAATGTTTACCCTGACGCTTACAGAACTCGGCCAGCAGACGCTCGGCCTCCTGCTGCTCGCGCAGACGCTGTTCCAGCTCGTTCAGACGCATACGCAGCGGTTGCACCTGTTCGGCCAGATGACGCTGGTTGACGCCGTCGCGCAGCAACTCGCGGGCTACGTCCCACGCTTCGTTTCGCGCCAGCGGGCCGTTAATCGCCACCACCAGCTGATAAGCTTGTTCAAACTGGCTGTGCGCGGTCTGCGCGACGCTCATTTTCTGTTCCAGGGAGAGCAGTTTTTCCGTGGCTTCCTGCTCTTTCGCCTGGAAGGTGTCAAGCCATTCATCGGCGCTGTCCGGCGTCAGGTCAGGCAGATGGCATAGCTCTTTCGCACGCTGCAATGCCTGCAGGGCCTGGTTGTACTGAATCGCTCGCGTCTGCTGTACGTCCAGCGCCTGCTGGTAATCGGCGAGCTGGCTTTTCAGCTCATCCACTTCCAGTTCGGCGGCTTCGGCACGCGCTTCGTTCTCTTCCTGCATGTCGGCGGCTTCGGCCACCACTTCGTTTTGCTCTTCGAGACGAATTTGCAGTTCATCGAGATCGGCTTCGTAGCGCTCGATTTTTTCCTGCTGGCGCAGCGCGGTCTGAACCAGGTTCAGGTGATCGCTGGCGGCCTGATAATCGGCTTCCAGATCGCCCTCAGCCCCGTTGTGTTCGCCCAGTTCACGGGCCATTTCAACGTGCTTATACTGCTCAGCCACCAGCTGTTTACGGGAGGTGAACAGCTCGCGGCGGTACTCTAATGCCTGATCGAGATGCACGCGGCGCTCGTTGGCGTGACGCATATAATCCGCCGCCACATAGTTGGTGGCTTCACTGATCAGGTGTTTAAACAGATCGCGGTCAGACTGGGTAACGCGAATCGCTTCCAGCGTCATGCGGTTTTCACGCAACGCGGCTTCCATGTCCTGGAAGGCCTTACGCACGCCGCTGTTTTCCGGCAACAGGTAGTCGCGCAGGGAGCGGGTAATGGCGCTGGAGATCCCACCGTACAGGGAGGCTTCAATCAGACGGTAATATTTGCTGCGGTCGGATGCGGTACGCAGACGACGCGCCACCACGCCCAGATCGAACATCAGGGAGTGGTAATCGGTAATTGAGTTGAACTGCTTGAACTGCACGCCTTCGATAGCTTCGAGCTTGTCTTTCAGCTCCTGCAGCGTCAGTACGCGCGCCTGGCGCTCATTGAGCGTTTCCGTCAGCAGCGCCGTTGGCTGCATTGAGGTTGGCAGCCCCTGAATCGCGAACGGCTTGATATCCACTTTTCGATCGCGACCGGCGACCTGCTGCAGACGCACGCCCACCACCACACGCTGGTGACGGGAGTTGATCACATCCAGCACCGAATAACAGACGCCAGCTTTGAGCTTACCGTGCAGGCCTTTATCGCGGGAGCCGCTTGTCGCCCCCGCTTCGGTGGTATTACGGAAGTGCAGCAGCGTCAAATCAGGGATCAGCGCCGTCACAAAGGCCGCCATGGTGGTGGATTTACCCGCACCGTTACCGCCGGAGAGCGTTGTCACCAGCTCATCGAGATCAAAGGTTCGGGCAAAGAAACCGTTCCAGTTAATCAGCGTTAGTGAGCGAAATTTACCGCGTTCAATCATTACTCTTCCTCCCCGCTATCCGGCTGATTGTCTTCAGGCTCGTCATTGAGCTGCAAATGGTTTTCCACCGGCATCGCCTCACCGTCGCGGATCATGCGAAGCTGCGCTTCACGCGCGTCGTCGCCCGCACGCACGTCGGCACCGAAGCGGAAAACAGATTCCGTAATGCGGAATTTGCTGCTGTCGTGGCCCATAAACCAGACCATCCCCAGACGACGCAGACGGTTCAGAGAAGAGCGAACTTTTTCCTGCAATTTCTGACGATCGAGATCCGACCCCGTTGAACGGTTGTTCACAAGCTTCAGCAGCTTGCTTTCGTCTGCCAGCGTCAACAGCTCATCGTAAAGCTCCTGCTGGGTGAAGATCCCTTCATTTGCCAGACGTTCCGGGCTGAGGTAGAGGTAGCACAGAATTTTGCCGACCATCATATCCAGCTCGGAGAGCACGGAGCGCGGAATAAGCGTGGTGGAACGCGGACGCAGGTAGAAGAAACCTTCCGGCGCGCGGATAAGCTCAACGTTATAGCGTGCGTAAAACTCTTCCAGATACTCCTGGAAGTCCATCAAAAAGGCGTGATTATCCAGCTCGTCGAGGCCAATATGACGACCGGCACGCAGCTGGCTGTCCAGCGCCGGAAATAACGGATTCGCCAGCGCCTGTGCCAGCTTTAATGGCATCACTTGTTCAATATTTGTCAATGACATGCGCCTGTACCTTGGCTCCGTAATCGTTAATCGGCTGCCACTTCGGCGGCAGTCCGGTGAAATCTGCTTGCGCGATACCCAGGCGAACCGCCTGGTCTACCACAATGCGGGCAACGTCGAAGTGGCGCGCGCGAGGATATTGCGCCAGATAGTCGCGCACCACGAGACCAAGATCCAGCGGTACCTGTCTGGTTTTGTAGACAGCGAGCTGTTCTTCGATCATGGCCGCAAGTTGCTCACGAATTTCGTTGAATTCTTCGTACTCCAGATCCGGTGGCAGCTCACCGGTTACCTCTTCATCACGCAACGCCATCTCTTCGTCACGCATATCGAGCAGACGATCGGCATTGGCGTAGGTTAGCGCCCACGGCGCATCGAAGTAGGTTTGAACAGACTGACGCAGACGCTGAGCAAAGACGCGGTTTTTATCCATATCGATGGCGGTACGGATAAATTTATGTACATGACGATCGTAACCGATCCACAGGTCAATCGATTGCTGGCCCCAGCTAATGATGCGATCGAGCTTGCTCTGCAAATCAAAGACCAGACGGTCGATAAAATGCAGATCGTCATGTGCCATGGTCGCATCCTGAATGCGCAGCAGGTTGGCCTGGAGTTTATCGCCTGCAGCCTCCAGCGTATCCTGCAGTTCACGCAGCGTGCCGGAGGTTTCCGACAGCAGCAACTCACAGCTGGAGATGGCCGCACGCCAGTCTTTATTCAGCAATTGCGCGATATCATCTTTCACCTGCTGCTGCTGTTCGTCCATCAGACGCTGGGTCAGATCGATACTGTCAAAAATCTCCGCTACCGAATATTTCAGCGGCGCGTAGACGTTACGGTGCCAGTGGAATTCATCACCGTTTTCATCCGCGGCATCGGCTGCACGCTTGAGTTCACCCGCCACAATCGAGAGCTGCATGGAAAGACGCAGCGTGGAAAACTCACGCTGGCGGATGTAGTAATCGGTAATGCCGATGCCCAGTGGCGTCAGTCGATAAATGGCGTTACCTTCCGCCTGCTCGCTGGTAAAGCGGTTCAGCAGACGTTGACGCACCATATCGTTGATTGCGTTGTTGGCACGCACGCTAATGGTTTCGCTGGTTTGCTCAAACGCATCACTCACATGGCGGAACGCATCCACCAGTTCACCCTCGCTCATTTCGCCATCGAGCCGTTCGCCGTTCAGCGTGGCAACCGCCAGCAGGAAAGAGAGTCTGTCTACCGGCAGCGAGATGGAGAAATCATTTTTCCTGGCCCAGGCAACCAGTTCGGGGACTGTCTGGGAAAATTCACTCATAGGTTATCCTTGCATCTGCGGCTTGTGCGCGGTGACGTGAATATAGCGGCCAAGACTGATAAACGGTTCCTGACGGCAATACCGCGTTTCTAATTCTGTTAAGGTGTCAAAACAGTCACGCTGTTTGTGTTTTTCACGCAGATAATCATGAAACACCCTGACGCCCGTCTTCCCGGTTATCTGCCAGCCAATCTCTTCCAGCCAGCCGTAAACCTGCTGGGGATCGCGCGGATAGTCCGGGGAAAGCGTGCGCTTTTTCTTTTTCGGCATTCCGACCTGAACATAGTCGAAGTTGCCCGCAACCATGTTGTGCATCAGGAAGCCGTTAGCATTGTAGAACATCAGCGACAGCGTACCGCCCGGGCGTAGCATCGACCACAGGGTTTGTAACACGCTTAACGGATCGGCTACCCATTCCAGCACCGCATGAAACAATATCAGATCAACCTGGGTTTCCAAATGCTGTGCGATGTCCTGAGCGGCGCATTGTACAAAATGCATGTTGTCGCTCACACCTTTCTCCTCTGCTGCACGCGTGGCACGCGCAACCATCTCAGCAGAAAGATCGCAAAGTGTGACGTGATGACCGCGCTCAGCCATTTTTATGGCCGTCTGCCCTTCACCGCCTCCGGCGTCAAGCACGCGCAACGTTTGACCGCCATACGTGGCCAGAATGGTGTCCAGATCCTGCCAGAGGATCGTCTGACGTAACTGCCCTTTTGTGGTGCCGTATATGTTGCGCGAAAACTTTTCCGCGATGTCATCAAAATTGCGATCCCGCATTGGGAGAGTTCCACTCGCTAACTGCAAAACCGCTATTTTGTCACACCCGCGCGGAGAATGAACCTCTCTGGTGTAATATCACGGGTATTCGCCTGCTATATGGTTAAAAAAGGAACCAAAAAGGATGCTTTTTACCCTGAAGAAATACATTGGAGGCATGATGCTTCCCCTTCCGCTACTGCTGCTCATCATCGCGCTGGGGCTGGGGCTGGTGTGGTTTAGTCGCTTTCAGAAAAGTGGCAAAACGCTGATCACCTTCGGCTGGCTGGTACTGCTGCTGCTGAGCCTGCAACCCGTCGCAGACAAACTGTTACGTCCCATCGAAAACACCTACCCAACCTGGCAGGGAAACCAGAAAGTGGAGTACATCGTGGTGCTGGGCGGTGGGTATACCTGGGATCCAAACTGGGCCCCCAGCTCTAACCTGATCAATAACAGCCTGCCGCGCCTGAACGAAGGTATTCGCCTGTGGCTGGCTAATCCGGGATCGAAAATGATCTTCACCGGCGCGCCAGCCAAAACCAACCCGGTCAGCACGGCTGAAGCCGGCGCCAGGGTGGCAGAATCCCTCGGCGTGCCGCGCTCCGCTATTATCACGCTGGACAGTCCGAAAGATACCGAAGAAGAAGCCGCCGCGGTGAAACAGGCTATTGGCGATGTTCCGTTCTTACTGGTGACATCTGCTTCACATCTGCCAAGGGCAATGATTTTCTTCGAAAAACAAGGACTGCACCCGCTTCCCGCGCCGGCGAACCAGATGGCCATTAACGCCCCGCTCAACCCATGGGAACGGGTGATCCCGTCCCCGATGTGGTTGATGCATAGCGATCGCGTCGGCTATGAGACGCTGGGACGCGTCTGGCAGTGGCTGAAAGGCTCCTCAGGCGAGCCAAGGCAGGAGTGATTTTGTCGCAAGGTCAAAGTTGGCGCGGTTGAAACGTCCGGTATTCACCAGCTGCGCCACTTCATCCCACAATAAATAAAGCCAGCGCCGCCAGAGAAACGCCTCCGCAACGGGCGCGCGCTGCAGATAGTGCCACAGCAAGCCTTCAGCGGCCGCGCTATCGCTGAGCCTGAACAGGTCATACTCGCGCGGAGCCCAGAGCATGACCCCTGGCCCCAGCATCGCCAGAAGCTGATCGCTACGAGAATCTTTAAGCATGCTACGCAGGGTAAAATTACCGTGTATCAACACGCAGTTGTCGTTAAAGCCCTCAAATAGCGCCGGTAAACACTCCCGGGTGCGGAACAGGATACGTTTATCCTGCATGGTCAAGCCGGTGTTGTTGAACTGATTAAGCGTTCCCCACAGCACCTCCACCCGCTGGCGATACCACAGGGGCCAGAGATTTTCCTGAGTGCTGTCGACGGGTCCCACAAGGCCACGGCTATCCTGCCGGTGCCAGGCCAGCAGAGCCTCCACAATCTGGTCTTTCAGCTGTTCCCAGCGCTCCGGTGTACGCGCCGGGGCTTCAACGGATACTCCGCGTAAACGCTCAATCAGCAGAACATCCGGACCGGGGTGCTCTTCATGCGTCATCACTCCGTAAACCGTCGGCATACGCACGGTTCCTTGCCGCGCGAGCATTGAAATTTTCCAGGCGAGCTGCCTGGCCACACCCGGCGAGGTAAAGCTTCGGGCCATCAGCGGCATTGGGTTTCCCTGACTGTCGTACAACGACCAGAGCGCGGTATCTGCCTTTTCACTTACACATTCCACCCGGCTTAACTTCTCGCCAAGCAGGTGACTCAGTTCGGCACGCAGCTGTTCCATATGAGATTACCCCCATTAAGACTACTGCTTTTATAATGAGCGCGCAGGACGCAGATGTCACCCTGCGGAGATCAATTATGGAAAAGATAAGAGTAAATAAACGGAGGAGTGCATCCCTCCCAAAAGAGGGATGCCGCAAGGATTAACGCAATTCAGCGCGAACGCGCTCAAGATCTTCTGGGGTGTCTACGCCTGTACCAGGCACCACTTCGGCGACGGCAACGTGGATCTTTTCGCCGTACCAGAGCACACGAAGCTGTTCCAGCATTTCAATATGCTCCAGCGGACTCGGTGTCCAGGTTACATACCGGCGAATAAAGCCAGCGCGATAGCCGTAGATGCCAATATGGCGCAGGAAGGTATCGCCAATGGTCTCTCTGGACACCGCAAAGCGATCGCGATCCCACGGGATGGTGGCACGGGAGAAATAGAGCGCATAGCCCTCCGCATCCGTCACAACCTTCACCGCGTTCGGGTTGAACGCTTCTTCCGCGTGGTGGATAGGTACCGCGAGAGTTGCCATGCCAACCTGACGCTGCGCCAGGTTTTCCGCCACCTGACGAATAATCGCCGCCGGGATCATCGGCTCGTCGCCCTGCACGTTAACGATTACCGTATCGTCGCTGAATGCGCATTTCTCAACCACTTCAGCCAGTCGTTCAGTACCAGACTGGTGATCGGCGCGGGTCATGCACACTTCCCCGCCTGCGGCTTCAACCGCACGCGCAACATCAGGATGATCGGTGGCCACGATAATACGGTCAGCGCCGGACTCACGGGCGCGTTCAAGGACATGCACAATCATTGGCTTGCCGTTGATATCTACCAGCGGCTTACCCGGCAGACGCGTTGAGGCGTAACGGGCAGGAATAATGACGACAAAGCTCATGGTTTGCTCTCTTCAGCTACCAGGGAGCGGGCTTCGTTTTCCAGCAGTACCGGAATACCGTCACGCAGCGGGAAAGCCAGGCTGTCCGGTTTGCAAATCAGCTCTTGTTTGTCCTGGCTATAGTAGAGTTTGCCGTTGCACACCGGGCAGGCAATAATTTCAAGTAAACGGTGATCCATAGTTCCTCCGTATGGGTAATCGCTAAAGCTTATCACATTCCCTTTTCAGGGCGTGCCTGTTTCCCAGCCACTTCGACAGGATATAAAGAGCCCGTCAGGCACGCGGCCCAGCGTCACTTCGCAGGCCTTCTGCCAGCAGGCGAAATCATTGATGGCGGATGTTAACCCTTTTTCCAGGGTCGCGGTTACCCTGACGCCCTCTTCCAGATACAGCGCAATGACCTCTAGCGTGCCGGTTTTACGGTGCATTTTGGCATCCATGCGCCCTACCAGTTGTCCCTTGTGCAGCAGGGGCAAAACAAAGTAACCGTACTGGCGCTTTGGCGCGGGAGTATAGCACTCCAGCCGGTAGCTGAAATCAAACAGCTGCTCGGCCCGTTTTCTGTCCCAGACCACCGGATCAAAAGGTGACAGCACCGCGCTATGGGTTGCCTGAAGTTTACCTGCTTCAGCTTGTGGCAGCAGCGGGAGTAAATCCGCATGCAGCCACATCTCGCCCAACTTCTCTACAGAGACCGGGATAACCCGCTGTTCACGCTGCCAGTTATCCAGCAACGGTTTCAGCGCGGGCTGTCGGAGACGGTAATAATCGGCCAGCCATTGCGGACGGAAAATACCCAGACTGCGGGCGCTGTTTTCAAGCATGACGGCTTCGGCTGCCTCTTGTGTGAGCAGGTCGCGCTCGTCGTCCCAGTGAGGCATCACCCGCTGCGTCAGGTCGTACACCCGTTGAAAATTACGCCGCTCGACTACCATCACCTTGCCTGATGTAAACAACCCTTCGAGATGGCGCTTGTGCGGTTTCCATTCCCACCAGCCGCTTGCCCCTTTTCGTGGATGTTCAAAATCCGCGGAACGTACTGGCCCCTTTTCCGCGATATGGGCAATGAGCTGCTCAATCTCAGCCGCATGCTCGTGCATCCACGCCTGCCGGTATTTCCAGCCCATTTTTTCCGGGGCGAGCATACGGTGGCGAACCAGGGCAAAATCGCTGCGGGGCAGGAAACAGGCTTCATGTGCCCAGTATTCCATCAGCTCTCCCTTGCTGAGCGCATCATCGAGCCACTGAGGCGGATAATTGCCCAGCCGGCTGAACAGCACCAGGTAGGGGCTACGAGCCACAATGTTGATGGTGTCGATTTGCAACAACGACATGCGTTGCACGGTAGTGAGGATATCGGCAGGCTGCGCGCGGCGACGGGGCTTTTTAAGAAGTCCTTGCGCGGCAAGGTGCAAGTTACGTGCGGCTGAAAGCGAGAGTTGCGGTAAAGACATGCGTTTTCCTGTCAGTCAAAGCGCCACCAGAACCGCGTAAGCTCTTAATGCACCAACGCAATCAGTTCCTGGAGCAAGTGTTCCGGCTGCTCGCCGCTGAGTTCAGCGTCAACCGGCAGATACCACCAGTTTTCTTTCGCAAAAGCGCGGCATTTCACCGCATCTTTTTCGGTCATGATTAATGTCTGACCGGATGTTGTCAACGCGTCTACCTGCTCCGCCACCAGCGCCTGGTGATCGGCCAGCGGAACACGTTTTTCAAGGCGGGCACCACACTGTTCCAGCGTTGCGAAGAAACGCGGAGGATGACCAATACCTGCCATCGCGACCAGCGCGGGTAGCCGGGAAACGGCCTGTCGTTCACCGGTCAACAGGTTAATCGCCATGCCTGGCTGGAGTTGCATCGGGATCTCCCCCGGCTGTGCCACACCGCCGTTAACAATCACCGCATCCACGGACTTCAGGCGCGAAGCGCGTTCACGCATGGGGCCTGCAGGCAGCCACCAGCCGTTGCCAAAACGGCGGACGCCATCAATGACCACAATCTCTTTATCACGCGCCAGCGCGTAATGCTGCAGACCGTCATCGGTAATAATTATTTGCACGTCGTGTTCGGCAAGCAGCGCCTGAACAGCATCACTACGCACCGGAGAGACTGCGACAGGCGCGCCAGTGCGCTGATAAATCAATACCGGCTCATCCCCCGCCTCGGCGGTCGTCGTGTCCGGCGTCAGGAGCAGTGGATAGTGCGCCGCTTTGCCGCCGTAACCTCGCGACACCACGCCGGGGCGGATGCCGCGCTTTTGCAGTTGCTCAACCAGCCAGATGACCACAGGGGTTTTGCCGTTCCCCCCTGCCGTGAGGTTGCCCACCACGACAACCGGCACCGGTGCACGCCACGCCCGCTTTAGCCCCAGACGGTAAAGCAGACGAATAATGCCGCTCACCAGACCATACAGCCAGGAGAGCGGCAGAAGCAGCAGCCACAGCGGAGACTCACCGGACCAGATGCGGGCAATCATTCGCCGAACTGCATCTTATGGAGCTGAGCGTAAACACCACGCTGTGCCAGTAAATCGGTATGGCTACCGCGTTCTACAATGACCCCATCCTCCACAACGACGATTTCGTCAGCCTGTTCAATCGTTGACAGGCGGTGCGCAATCACCAGTGATGTACGGTTCTTTTGCAGTTCATCCAGCGCAGACTGAATTGCACGTTCAGATTCTGTATCCAAAGCAGAGGTTGCTTCGTCAAGGATCAGAATAGGGCTGTTACGCAGCAGTGCACGGGCGATGGCGATACGCTGGCGTTGACCACCGGAGAGCAGAACTCCATTCTCACCGATGATGGTATCCAGGCCGTTGTCCATCTTGTTAATAAAGTCCATGGCATAGGCCATGCGAGCGGCTTCTTCAATCTGCTCGCGGCTGTACTCTTCAGTGCGCGCATAGGCAATGTTGTTCGCAACAGTATCGTTGAACAGATGCACGTTCTGAGACACCAGCGCAACCTGGTTACGCAGCGACTGCAGGGTGTATTCCCGCAGGTCGTGACCGTCTAACAAAATTTCACCCTGATCGATGTCGTAGAAACGGGTAATCAGGCTGGCAATCGTCGATTTACCCGAACCGGAACGGCCGACCAGTGCAACGGTTTTGCCTGCCGGAATGGTCAGGTTGATGTTACGTAATGCTGGAACTTCACGGCCAGGGTAAGTGAAGGTCACGTTGTGGAATTCGACATCGCCCTTTGCGCGCTCAATGACGCGGGTACCTTCGTCTTTCTCTTGCTCGGAATCCAGGATGCTGAACAGCGTCTGGCATGCAGCCATCCCGCGCTGGAACTGGGCGTTAACGTTGGTCACCGACTTCAGCGGACGCATCAGCGCAATCATAGAAGAGAACACAACGGTGATGGTCCCCGCCGTCAGCGTTTCCATTACGCTCGGGAAGCTTGCCGCATACAGGACGAATGCCAGAGCCAGAGAGGCAATCAGCTGAATAATGGGGTCAGAGATTGAAGAGGCCGAGACCATTTTCATCCCCTGCAGACGCATTTTGTTGCTGACTTTATCGAAGCGCTTTGTTTCGACCTCCTGCCCGCCGAAAATCAATACCTCTTTATGTCCTTTCAGCATCTGCTCAGCGCTGGTGGTCACCTGCCCCATCGTATTCTGCATATTCTTACTGATATTGCGAAAACGCTTTGAAACGACGCGGATCGCGACAGAAACAACCGGTGCCAGCACGATGAGGATCAGCGACAGCTGCCAGCTGTAATAGAACATCATCACGAACAGACCGATAATTGACGCACCTTCACGCACAACGGTAATCAGTGCGCTGGAGGAAGAGGATGCCACCTGTTCTGAGTCATAGGTAATACGTGAAAGCAACGTACCCGTCGATTGTTTGTCAAAGAAGGCCACCGGCATGCCCATCATGTGGCTGAACAGCCGACGGCGCATTGTCATGACCACTTTTCCTGACACCCAGGAGATGCAATAACTGGAAATATAGCTGGTGATACCGCGTAAGATCATCAGTCCGATCACCACCAGAGGCATCCATAGCAACACTGAGCGATCCGTTTTACCAAAACCGTCATCCAGTAACGGTTTGAGGAGCGATAACATAAAAGTATCGCTGGCTGCGTTGAGAACTAACGCTATACCCGCCACGATTAAACCTGCTTTAAAAGGTGCAATCATCGGCCAGAGTCGGCGGAAGGTTTGCCACGTGGAGAGATCTTTGTCGTTATGCATTCAAAAAACCAGCATCTGTTGAAATAGCCGCATATTCTACCCGTTATCGACGGGCGCGCCAAACCACTGATGATACCAACGCGGTAAATATTGCTCCCGCAACCGTCGGATTTGCCAGGCATGTTGCGAAAACGTCACCGATATTTGGCCCGAATGTGGGGTATCGTGCCAGACATAGCCCTCTTTTCGATAACGCTTCACCACCTTCACTGACGGGAATCGCCACGCATTGTAACGGGCCGCAGAATCCAGCGCGATATCGCCTCCCACCCGTTGTACCAGCGGCAACGATGAGGAGGTATTACTGCCATGGTGCGGCACCTGTATCACCGTTGACGTCAGATAACGCCAGTAATGGCTAAGCATAGCCTGTTCCGCTTGCGCTTCAATGTCCCCTGTCAGCAAAACACTCTGCTCACCGTCATCAATTTTAACCACGCAGGAGCGATTGTTACCCTGGGCAGAGGGTCCAGCCGGTGGCCAGTGAACGGTCAATGTTAGCCCCTGCCATTTCCACTGCTGCCCGCGAAAGCAGGAAAGATGCTGCGCCCACCCCAGCGGGCTGCGTACCCATAAGCCGGGCCATGCCGCCTGCAGCGATGCCAGACCACCTGCATGGTCCAGGTGCTCGTGACTGAGAATAACGCCCTCTGGTTGCAGGTGATGCCAGCGTAACCAAGGAATAATCAACTGCTGCGCACTGTCTCCCCCAGGCCAGCCGGGACCGGTGTCGTATAGAAGCGCTTTACCCTGCCGCTCAATAACCATTGATAGCCCCTGCCCCACATCCAGCATATGCAACGTCCAGCTATCGGTTTTCTCCGTTCGCATGAATGGGGATGCCAGCACGACAGTTCCTGTCAGACACACCGCCGGCATGCTTTTCCAGGAGCGAAAGCGCCAGCCGATAATGGCCAGCCAGGGCAGCAATGTCAGGTACTGCCAGCGCTCATCGACATCCTGCCAGCCATCAGGCAGACGCTGCAGCAGCCAGAACAAACCGGCCAGGGACTTATCTGCCGCAAACCATACGCCAGTCTCCAGGGAGACCAGCGGGAGCAGGTGCAGTAGCATACCGAGCAGGATCAGCGGAACCGAGATAAAGGTCACCAGCGGAACGGCAAAGAGATTGGCCACCAGCGAAGAGACGCTGAAGCCATGGAACATCAACACCTGCAAAGGCAGGAGCAGAAGCAACATTCCGACCTGCAGATAGAGTAAATTTATCAGGGGTCGCACCCGGCGAGTCCAGCGCCAGCTGGGGAGTGGCAGCCACTGAAACCAGAAAATCAACGCCGCGACAGCAAACGCTGACAACGCCAGGCTTTGAGAAAGCACCGCCAGCGGATCAACGATGAGTATCGCTGCAATACAGCTACACCAGACCTGCCATGCAGACCACTGACGCGCGCCGATCCGCAGAGCGGCCAGCACCGCAAGCGCGATGACCGTGCGTAATGCTGGCGGCTGCAAACCCGTTAGCCATGCGTAGAAGGCCGCAAAAAACAGTCCCGCAAGCAGGGGCATCTGCCAGCGGATCCACTGACACGGCAGTAAAAACTGTAAACCCCTGGCAAGCAACCAGACGATGGAGGCCGCCAGCGCAATGTGCAAACCCGAGATCGCCATCAGATGCGACGTGCCGGTTTCACGCATCAGTGTTTTTATTTCCCGGGGCACTTCCAGGCGCTCGCCCATCCCCAGCCCCAGGATCACCGCTCCCCATCGATAGGCTGAAAGGGTGTCGTGCAGCGATGACAGATAGCGGGCACGCAAGCTGCAGCGTTCATCAATAATTTCTGCCCGTGTAAAACGTCCGCTCAACGTTTGATGGCGGGCAAAAGCATTTCGCTGAGGATCATATCCTCCGTCGTTCAGTTCACCATGTACAGGCCTGAGCCTGAGCGTCATGGCCCAGCGCTGACCCGCGCAGGCCTTTTGCGGCAGGTAATTGCCATACAGCACGATGCCCGTCGATGCCCACCAGCGTTTGCCATTAAGTGCAACGAGTTTCCCCTGATGGACTGTTGCGCCATCGGTGGCGGTGATCTCTACCTCAGCCTTGACTGCACCGGTGGTTAGATGCTGCATCGGCCAGACGCTTTCCTGCGCTGCCAGAATACCCCACGCGCAAAATAACAACCCCATACCGATACACTTCAGACTGAAGCTTCGCTGTAAGCCCAGCAACACCCCACCGGCAACCATGATCCATACAGTATGCCGTGCAGGTAGTTCAGGTAACCAGAGTAGCGGCACTATCGCCAGAATGGCGCACAGACTTAGTGTGGGAATTCCCATTACGACCTCCCTGTTTCAGGGCGGCAGTATGTAAGAAGAGGGAGAGAGGCGTCAGTTGAATAAAATGCAGGTTACAGCGCGCGCTGCACTGTTTTTGTCGGTTTGCAGAAAACGACACGGGGATTGCGGCACGGCTTCAGAATAAAAACGATAAGTACAAAAAAAGCACCCGGAGGTGCTTTCTTTTGAACCCAGTTTAACCTGATGGCTAAACTCAGTTGCCGTAAATATTGGCGCGATCGCGCAGTTCTTTACCCGGCTTAAAGTGTGGAACGTACTTACCTTCCAGCTCGACTTTATCGCCAGTCTTCGGGTTACGCCCGGTACGTGGAGCACGATAGTGCAGAGAAAAACTACCGAAACCGCGGATTTCAATGCGCTCGCCCTGGGCAAGAGTGGTGGCCATATGCTCCAGCATCTCTTTTACGGCATCTTCCACTGCTTTAGCTGGGATATGCGGTTGCTGACTGGCAAGTCTTTCAATCAATTCTGACTTGGTCATGATTCCTCCGGTTCCTTTCAAACCAATTAGCTGAACAGCTCATTAAACAAGGGCGGCCGTAGCCGCCCTTTGTTATTGATTACAGGACGAATCCTGCAATCTGTCAAGTTTGCTCCTCATCCTTCGCGCGATAAATGCGTTACCGCTCAAAGGATGCTGAGGACTTGATATTACTCGCCTTTAGCTGCTTTGAAAGCTTCAGCCATTGCGTTGTTAGAGAAGTTTGCATCTTCCTGTTTGTTAACAGTAGCGATTGCATCTTTCTCGTCAGCTTCGTCTTTCGCACGAACAGACAGGCTGATTGCACGGTTCTTACGGTCAACACCGGTGAACTTAGCTTCAACATCGTCGCCAACGTTCAGAACCAGAGTGGCATCTTCAACGCGGTCACGTGAAGCTTCAGAAGCGCGCAGGTAACCTTCAACGCCGTCAGCCAGTTCTACGGTTGCGCCTTTAGCGTCAACTGCAGTCACTTTACCGTTTACGATTGCGCCTTTCTTGTTCAGTGCAACCCAGTTGTTGAACGGATCTTCTGCGAGCTGTTTAACGCCCAGAGAGATACGCTCACGCTCTGCGTCAACCTGCAGAACAACTGCTGCGATTTCGTCGCCTTTTTTGTATTCACGAACTGCTTCTTCGCCTGCAACGTTCCAGGAGATGTCAGACAGGTGAACCAGGCCGTCGATGCCGCCGTCCAGGCCGATGAAGATACCGAAGTCAGTGATAGACTTGATTTTACCTTCAACACGGTCGCCCTTGTTGTGGGTTTCCGCGAACTGCTGCCATGGGTTGTTTTTGCACTGCTTCAGGCCCAGGGAGATACGACGACGTTCTTCGTCGATATCCAGAACCATAACTTCCACTACGTCACCAACGTTAACAACTTTGGATGGGTGGATGTTTTTGTTGGTCCAGTCCATTTCGGAAACGTGTACCAGACCTTCAACGCCTTCTTCGATTTCAACGAAGCAGCCGTAGTCAGTCAGGTTGGTCACGCGGCCAGTCAGTTTGGTACCTTCTGGGTAACGCTTAGCGATAGCTACCCATGGATCTTCGCCCAGCTGTTTCAGGCCGAGGGATACACGAGTACGCTCGCGGTCGAACTTCAGCACTTTAACAGTGATTTCGTCGCCCACGTTCACGATTTCGCTTGGGTGCTTAACGCGTTTCCACGCCATGTCGGTGATGTGCAGCAGGCCATCAACGCCGCCCAGGTCAACGAATGCGCCGTAGTCAGTGAGGTTCTTAACGATACCTTTGACTTCCATGCCTTCCTGCAGGTTTTCCAGCAGCTGATCGCGTTCTGCGCTGTTTTCGGATTCGATAACGGCACGACGGGAAACAACAACGTTGTTACGCTTCTGGTCCAGCTTGATTACTTTGAACTCAAGCTCTTTGCCTTCGAGGTGCAGGGTGTCACGGACTGGACGAACGTCTACCAGAGAACCTGGCAGGAACGCACGAATACCATTCAGCTCAACAGTGAAGCCACCTTTAACTTTGCCGTTGATAACACCGACCACAGTTTCAGCTTCTTCGTAAGCTTTCTCCAGCGTGATCCATGCTTCGTGACGTTTAGCTTTTTCACGAGACAGCAGGGTTTCGCCGAAGCCGTCTTCTACTGCGTCCAGAGCAACGTCAACTTCGTCACCTACCTGGATTTCCAGCTCGCCCTGGGCGTTTTTGAACTGCTCTGCCGGAATGGCGGACTCAGATTTCAGACCGGCGTCAACCAGTACTACGTCTTTGTCGATAGCAACAACAACACCGCGAACGATGGAACCCGGACGGGTTTCGATTTCTTTTAAGGATTCTTCAAACAGTTGAGCAAAAGATTCAGTCATGTTTAATCTTCAGGTTAATATTAACGTCCACCTGGCTCCGTGCCGGATGGGGTTGTTTCACATACCCGCCGTCAATCCATTGCAGCGGGGGTACTGCTAAATCGGTCGCAATTACGCGAGTGCCAGTTTTTGGCGCGCATATTGTAGCGCTTTTTCAATCACTTGCTCAATAGTTAAACTGGTGGAATCCAGAACTAATGCATCTTCTGCAGGAACAAGTGGGGCGACGGCGCGGTTACGGTCGCGGTCATCGCGCTCTTTTATCTCGGATAAAAGGCGATCAAAGTTAACACTAAACCCCTTCTCCTGCAACTGAAGCATGCGGCGTTGAGCCCGTTCTTCCGAGGAGGCGTCAAGGAAAATTTTCACTGGCGCATCAGGGAATACCACCGTCCCCATATCTCGTCCGTCAGCGATCAGGCCGGGTGCTTCACGGAAAGCACGCTGACGGCGTAACAGGGCCTCACGAACGCGCGGGAAAGCCGCCACCTGAGAGGCAGCGTTCGCAACCTCCTGCGTACGAATTTCGCCGCTCACATCTTCCCCTTCCAGGATCACTTCGAGGTTGCCATCGGTCGAGACAAAACGCACATCCAGATGCGCAGCCAGCGGAACCAGCGCCTCTTCAGACGCAACATCAACATGGTGATGCAGCGCTGCCAGCGCCAGCACGCGATAGATAGCTCCCGAATCTAAAAGATGCCATTGCAATGCTTCCGCCATCGCCTTGCACAGAGTTCCTTTCCCTGCGCCACTAGGCCCATCAATGGTGATTACCGGGGCAACTGCCGTCATCTTTTTCTCCTTAATAAAGGCATACCGTTAACATGAACGCCGCGCATTATACGCGCCAACGTGCGCAACTGTTACCTTTGCGTGCAAATTACGGAATTAATGAAGCAGAGTGTAGAAGAAATGTGCGGGAACAAACGTCAGAAAACGTAAGGAAATGCCGCATCGGGTGATGCGGCATCTTGTCATCAGGCTAATGTACTGATACTGATGCGGGCCAGCTGTTCGAAATAGTCCGGGAAGGTTTTCGCCGTACATTTCGGATCGAGGATCGTGACAGGTGTATCGGACAACGCCACCAGCGAGAAGCACATCGCCATACGGTGATCGTTGTAAGTTCCGATTTCCGCGAACTGCAGTTTTGCCGGAGGCGTTACGCGAATGTAGTCTTCGCCCTCTTCCACTTCGGCGCCTACTTTACGCAACTCGGTGGCCATCGCGAACAGACGGTCGGTTTCTTTCACGCGCCAGTTGTAGATGTTACGCAGCGTCGTGGTACCTTTTGCAAAGAGCGCAGCGGTGGCAATGGTCATTGCCGCGTCAGGAATGTGGTTCATGTCCATATCGATGGCGTTGAGTTCACCACGTGTACAGGCGATGAAATCCTCCCCCCAGGTCACCACCGCACCCATTTTCTCCAGCACATCAGCAAAACGAATATCGCCCTGCACGCTGTTACGGCCAATACCGGTCACTTTCACCGTACCGCCTTTAATCGCGCCTGCCGCCAGGAAGTAAGACGCAGATGAGGCGTCACCTTCAACCAGATAGTTACCCGGAGACTGATACTGCTGTGCACCGCGAACCACGAAGCGCTGATACGCGTGGTTTTCCACCTCCACACCGAAGGTTTTCATCAGATGCAGGGTGATATCAATGTACGGCTTAGACACCAGGTCACCCTTGATGGTGATGACCGTATCCTGCGGTGCCAGCGGTGCAGTCATCAACAGTGCCGTCAGGAACTGGCTGGAGACGCTGCCGTCCACCTCGACGTTGCCGCCGGTAAAGCCACCGCGAAGGCGCAGTGGTGGGTAATTCTCTTGCTCCAGATAGTCAATCTGGGCACCGCCCTGACGAAGGGCATCCACCAGATGACCGATCGGACGCTCTTTCATGCGCGGCTCGCCGGTCAGAACAATATTGTTGCTGCCCAGGCACAGAGCTGCCGCCAGTGGGCGCATGGCGGTTCCCGCGTTACCCAGAAACAGCTCCAGTTCCTCGGCTGAACGTAGCGCACCGCCATTCCCCGTCACTTCACAGCGGGTACGGTCGTCAGACAGCGTGTAGTGAACTCCCAACGCTTTCAGCGCATTGAGCATATGGCGCACGTCATCGCTGTCCAGCAGGTTCGTGAGGACGGTGGTGCCGTTTGCCAGAGCTGCCAGCAGCAGAGCGCGGTTCGAGACACTTTTTGAACCAGGCAGATTGATGGTGCCATCTACCCGCGCGATAGGTTGTAACGTCAGGGATTCCATGAAACTTAACTCTCAACTCAACATAATAAAAACCCCGCAGCAGGGCTACGGGGGTGAAAACAGCGCAATCAACCGTGGCGACGTTCGAAGTCAATCATGAAATCGGTCAGGGCTTTAACGCCTTCCAGCGGCATGGCGTTATAGATGGAGGCGCGCATGCCGCCTACCACACGGTGACCTTTCAGCGCATGCAGACCTGCGGCGAAGGACTCTTCCAGGAAAACTTTATCCAGGTTGCTGTCCGCCAGCTGGAACGGCACGTTCATGCGGGAGCGGTTGGCTTTCGCCACATCGTTACGATAGAAATCACTCTTATCAATGACGCCGTACAGCAGTTCAGCTTTCTGCTGATTGATCTTGTCCATCTGCGCCACGCCGCCGTTTTGCTTCAGCCATTTAAAGACCAGGCCGGAGAGATACCAGGCAAACGTCGGTGGGGTGTTGAACATGGAGTCGTTATCGTTCAGCACAGTGTAATCAAGAATCGACGGGCAGGATTTATGCGCTTTACCCAGCAGATCGTCACGTACGATGACGATAGTCAGGCCTGCAGGGCCGATATTTTTCTGCGCACCCGCATAGATGACACCGTAGCGGCTGACGTCAATCGGCGCAGAGAGAATGGTAGAGGAGAAGTCAGCGGCAACCACCACGTCTTTACCGAAGTTCGGCGTCTCGTCGATGGCAATCCCGTCAATGGTTTCGTTCGGGCAGTAGTGCAGATACGCGGCGTTGTCAGAGAGCTGCCACTCGCTCATTGGCTTAACGGCACGCAGGCCATCAACGGTCACTTTGGCGTCGATAACGTTTGGCGTGCAATACTTATGCGCCTCTTTCACCGCGCTGGCAGCCCAGTAGCCAGCGTCTACATAGTCTGCCGTGGTTTTGTCACCCAGAATATTCAGCGGTACGCCAGCAAACTGGCCGCGTCCACCACCGTGGCAGAACAATACTTTGTAGTTCGAGGGAATGTTCAGCAGATCGCGAAAATCCTTTTCTGCCTCTTCCGCCACCTGAATAAACTCTTTACCTCGGTGGCTGATTTCCATCACCGACGTACCCAGACCGTTCCAGTCACAAAGTTCCTGTTGAGCCTGTTTAAGCACGTCTGCCGGTAACATTGCCGGACCTGAACTGAAATTAAAGACTTGAGCCATTTCCCCTCACCACGCTAAAAGCCATAAGTTATAACTGTGGATATCGGTTTTATCATTCAGTGACACGCGCCGCAATGTCTAAAACTTATGACCGGTGAAATGTGCCCTTCGTCACACAATACAATCTGTCGCCTCGCTGTCACAAAACCGACAAAATGGCTGTCAGACAAGGCGTTTGGCCCGGCTAACCTTCGACCATTCCGGATTTGTACAGCGGGGACATAATTGATGATCGCCCACGTGCATGGCAACGACATGGCTACATCTTACACAGGCATATTCGCCGGATTCCGGTACCGTTTTAAACCGCTCGATCAACATATCCGGCAGAATACAGAGCCCTGGCTTAACCTCGTCGTCAGGATAGTAATACACGCTGATTTGCCCATTCGTTTCCATTATCGCCAGACGCACTTGCCCAAGCTGCTCCACGCTGTTCAGCCGCAGCTCCATAAAGAACTCAAATTCGGTCATATTGGCGCTTTGGACATTTTCCCAGGCCAGCTGTCCGTTCTCAACGATAACGACGGGTTTCCCTTCAAGCATGTCTTCCAGCTTTTCGCTTTTCGACATCAGCCACATGACCAGCCGGTAAAGCAGCGCCAGCGTGACGAAGACAATAAACACCGGCACCATTGGCACATCATCGTAAAAAGCGACATCCCCCGCCGCTGAACCCAGCGTCAGAATGATCAGCACCTCAAACAGCGACATCTGCCGTACGCCACGCCGACCGGTGATTTTAAGAAACAGGAAGACCAGGACGAAGGTATACAGACTACGCAGCGCCACTTCGCCTAAAAATTCGGGTGGGACTTTATCAAACGCCATCCTTTGCAGATCGAATGCTTTCATTTTTTTTATGCCTTAACAGTCAGTTACTGACAGTAAGCATAGCCCAGTCTTTTATTTTCGCCGGAGATAGCACCCGTCACGCAAAACCCGTATCATTGCGCGCTTTACGTACGATAAAAGTGAACGCCATGACTCAAACGTTTATCCCCGGCAAAGACGCCGCCCTGGAAGATTCCATCGCTCGCTTCCAGCAGAAACTGACCGACCTGGGCTTTAATATCGAAGAAGCCTCCTGGCTTAATCCAGTGCCTCACGTCTGGTCCGTGCATATTCGCGATAAAGACTGTGCACTGTGCTTTACCAACGGTAAAGGCGCGACGAAAAAAGCGGCGCTGGCTTCTGCGCTGGGTGAGTATTTTGAACGTCTGTCGACCAACTACTTCTTCGCCGATTTCTGGCTGGGTGAAACCATCGCTAACGGCCCGTTTGTTCACTATCCCAATGAAAAATGGTTCCCGTTGACCGAAGACGATGAACTGCCGGAAGGCATTCTGGATGCGCGTCTGCGTGCGTTCTACGATCCAGAAAATGAACTGACCGCCAGCATGCTGATCGATCTGCAGTCGGGTAATGAAGAGCGTGGGATCTGTGCCCTGCCGTTCACCCGTCAGTCTGATGAACAGACCGTGTACATCCCGATGAACATTGTCGGTAACCTGTATGTCTCTAACGGCATGTCCGCCGGTAATACCCGCAATGAAGCGCGTGTGCAGGGGCTGTCAGAAGTGTTTGAGCGCCACATTAAAAACCGCATCATTGCTGAATCCATCAGTCTGCCTGAAATTCCGGCCGACGTGCTGGCGCGCTATCCGGGCGTGGTGGAATCCATTGCTAAGCTGGAGGCAGAAGGCTTCCCTATCTTTGCGTATGATGGCTCGCTGGGCGGTAAATACCCGGTTATCTGCGTTGTGCTGTTTAACCCAACGAACGGCACCTGCTTCGCCTCCTTCGGCGCACATCCTGACTTCGGCGTGGCGCTGGAGCGTACCGTCACCGAGCTGCTACAGGGCCGTAGCCTGAAAGATCTCGATGTATTTACTCCACCAACCTTTGACGACGAAGAAGTGGCCGAGCATACCAACCTCGAAACCCACTTCATCGACTCCAGCGGTTTGATCTCCTGGGATATGTTCAAGCAGGACGCAGACTATCCATTCGTCGACTGGAGCTTTGCCGGTACGACCGAAGAAGAGTTCGCTACCCTGATGGCCATCTTCAACGCGGAAGATAAAGAAGTCTACATTGCTGACTACGAACACCTGGGTGTTTACGCCTGCCGTATTCTGGTGCCGGGCATGTCCGATATCTATCCGGCTGAAGATCTGTGGCTGGCAAACAACAGCATGGGTGCGCACCTGCGTGAAACGCTGCTGGCCCTGCCGGGGAGCGAGTGGGAAAAAGAGGATTATCTGAACCTGATCGCCCAGCTGGACGACGAAGGCCATGATGACTTCACGCGCGTACGTGAACTGCTGGGTCTGGCTACCGGTAAAGACAACGGCTGGTATACCCTGCGCATCGGCGAGCTGAAAGCGATGCTGGCGCTGGCTGGCGGCGATCTGGATCAGGCCCTGGCCTGGACCGAGTGGACCATGGAATTCAACCAGTCAGTGTTCTCTGCCGAGCGCACCAACTACTACCGCTGCCTGCAAACCCTCCTGCTTCTTGCGCAGGAAGAGGATCGTGAGCCGCTGCAGTACCTGAACGCCTTCGTGCGCATGTACGGTGCAGAGGCGGTAGAAGCCGCCAGCGCGGCCCTGAGCGGCGAAGCACCATTCTACGGACTGCAGGCGGTAGACAGCGATCTGAAAGCCTTCCCTGCGCATCAGTCGCTGTTGAAGGCCTATGAAAAACTGCAGAAAGCAAAAGCCGCTTACTGGTCAAAATAAGCGCATATAACATTATCAGCAGTAGGCGTATTTAATCGTCTGGGCTATATTACGGGGCAATTTCATTGCCCCGTTTTTTATTTTTTTCGGCAATGAACGTTGAATGTAATAATAAAGTTAAATATGGGTAAATATAATAATATTTACCTGGGCTTTACTGTTACTTTTTATGGCAAATACTCCATATTAATTAACTGTTTCAGAGGTGGCCGACCGAAAAAATTCAACTCTTTTCATAACTTTTAAAATTTATTTTTATACGGATAATCAAAAACTTACACCGCATTTGTCGTAAAACCATACACACTGCGGGCCTATAAGCCAGGCGAGATATGATCTATATCAATTTCTCTTCTATAATGCTTTGTTAGTATCTCGTCGCCGACTTAATAAAGAGAGAGTTAGTGTGAAAGCTGACAACCCTTTTGATCTTTTACTCCCTGCTGCGATGGCCAAAGTGGCCGAAGAAGCAGGTGTCTATAAAGCAACGAAACACCCGATGAAGACGTTCTATCTGGCGATCACGGCCGGTGTGTTCATCTCTATCGCGTTCGTCTTCTACATCACTGCCACCACCGGTACTGCCGCGATGCCTTACGGCATGGCCAAATTGATTGGCGGCATTTGCTTCTCACTGGGTCTGATTCTGTGCGTTATCTGCGGCGCCGACCTCTTCACCTCAACGGTGCTGATTGTCGTAGCAAAAGCCAGCGGAAGAATTACCTGGGGTCAACTGGCGCGCAACTGGCTTAACGTCTATGTTGGTAACCTGATTGGCTGTCTGCTCTTTGTTTTGTTGATGTGGCTCTCTGGCGAGTATATGACCGCCAACGGTGGCTGGGGACTGAACGTCCTGCAGACCGCGGACCACAAAATGCACCACACATTTATCGAAGCGGTTGCACTTGGCATCCTCGCGAACCTGATGGTCTGTCTGGCGGTATGGATGAGTTACTCCGGCCGTAGCCTGATGGACAAAGCCATGATTATGGTTCTGCCGGTTGCGATGTTTGTTGCCAGCGGCTTCGAGCACAGTATCGCGAACATGTTTATGATCCCAATGGGTATTGTAATCCGCAACTTTGCGAGCCCGGAGTTCTGGACTGCAGTTGGTTCAACCCCGGAAAGTTTCTCTCACCTGACTATTATGAATTTCATTACTGATAACCTGATCCCTGTCACTATCGGGAACATTATCGGTGGGGGTCTGTTAGTTGGGTTGACATACTGGGTCATTTACCTGCGTGGCGACGATCATCATTGATGGTTATCTCAGGCAGTAAATAAAAAATCCACTTAAGAAGGTAGGTGTTACATGTCCGAGCTTAATGAAAAGTTAGCCACAGCCTGGGAAGGTTTTGCAAAAGGTGACTGGCAGAATGAAGTAAACGTACGTGACTTCATTCAGAAAAACTATACCCCGTATGAAGGTGACGAATCCTTCCTGGCTGGCGCAACTGAAGCGACCACCAAGCTGTGGGACAGCGTAATGGAAGGCGTAAAACTGGAAAACCGCACTCACGCGCCAGTTGATTTTGACACCTCCGTTGCTTCCACCATCACTTCTCACGATGCTGGTTACATCAACAAAGCCCTTGAGAAAATCGTTGGTCTGCAGACTGAAGCACCACTGAAACGTGCGATCATCCCGTTCGGTGGTATCAAAATGGTTGAAGGTTCCTGCAAAGCGTACAACCGCGAGCTGGACCCAATGCTGAAAAAAATCTTCACCGAATACCGTAAAACCCACAACCAGGGTGTATTCGATGTTTACACCAAAGACATTCTGAACTGCCGTAAATCCGGTGTTCTGACTGGTCTGCCAGATGCCTACGGCCGTGGCCGTATCATCGGTGACTACCGTCGCGTTGCGCTGTACGGTATCGACTTCCTGATGAAAGACAAATACGCGCAGTTCGTTTCCCTGCAGTCCGATCTGGAAAACGGCGTAAACCTGGAAGCGACTATCCGTCTGCGTGAAGAGATCGCTGAACAGCACCGTGCGCTGGGTCAGATCAAAGAGATGGCTGCTAAATATGGCTGCGATATCTCTGGTCCTGCAACTAACGCTCAGGAAGCTATCCAGTGGACCTACTTCGGCTACCTGGCCGCAGTTAAGTCTCAGAACGGTGCAGCAATGTCCTTCGGTCGCGTATCCACCTTCCTGGATGCGTACATCGAACGTGACCTGAAAGCAGGTAAAATCACCGAGCAAGACGCTCAGGAAATGATTGACCACCTGGTCATGAAACTGCGTATGGTTCGCTTCCTGCGTACCCCAGAGTATGATGAACTGTTCTCTGGTGACCCAATCTGGGCAACCGAATCTATCGGTGGTATGGGTGTAGATGGCCGTACTCTGGTTACTAAAAACAGCTTCCGCTTCCTGAACACCCTGTACACCATGGGTCCTTCTCCGGAGCCGAACATTACCGTTCTGTGGTCTGAAAAACTGCCTCTGAACTTCAAGAAATTCGCCGCTAAAGTGTCCATCGACACCTCTTCTCTGCAGTATGAGAACGATGACCTGATGCGTCCGGACTTCAACAACGACGACTACGCTATCGCATGCTGCGTAAGCCCAATGGTTGTTGGTAAACAAATGCAGTTCTTCGGTGCGCGTGCAAACCTGGCGAAAACCATGCTGTACGCTATCAACGGCGGCGTTGATGAAAAACTGAAAATGCAGGTTGGTCCTAAGTCTGAACCAATCAAAGGCGATGTGCTGAACTATGACGAAGTCATGGATCGCATGGATCACTTCATGGACTGGCTGGCGAAACAGTACGTTACTGCACTGAACGTTATCCACTACATGCACGACAAGTACAGCTACGAAGCCTCTCTGATGGCGCTGCATGACCGTGACGTTATCCGTACCATGGCGTGTGGTATCGCAGGTCTGTCCGTTGCTGCTGACTCCCTGTCTGCTATCAAATATGCGAAAGTTAAACCAATTCGTGACGAAGACGGTCTGGCTATCGACTTCGAAATCGAAGGCGAATATCCGCAGTTTGGTAACAACGACGCTCGCGTTGATGACATGGCGGTTGACCTGGTTGAACGTTTCATGAAGAAAATTCAGAAACTGACCACTTACCGTAACGCTATCCCGACTCAGTCTGTTCTGACCATCACCTCTAACGTTGTGTATGGTAAGAAAACCGGTAACACCCCAGACGGTCGTCGTGCTGGCGCGCCATTTGGCCCAGGTGCTAACCCAATGCACGGTCGTGACCAGAAAGGTGCGGTTGCCTCTCTGACTTCCGTTGCAAAACTGCCGTTTGCTTACGCGAAAGATGGTATCTCTTACACCTTCTCTATCGTGCCAAACGCGCTGGGTAAAGACGACGAAGTGCGTAAAACCAACCTCGCGGGTCTGATGGATGGTTACTTCCACCACGAAGCGTCCATCGAAGGTGGTCAGCACCTGAACGTGAACGTCATGAACCGTGAAATGCTGCTCGACGCAATGGAACACCCTGAGAAATATCCTCAGCTGACCATCCGTGTATCTGGCTACGCAGTACGCTTTAACTCCCTGACTAAAGAACAGCAGCAGGACGTTATCACCCGTACTTTCACTCAGTCCATGTAACTGGAATTGACTGAAATCACGCGTTAAAAAGCGTACAATAAAGGCTCCACGTCAGTGGGGCCTTTTTCTTCCCCACCCCAGTCTCTTTTGGCCGCTATCTATACTGAATGGATAACAGCCAAAACAGACTCGACATAGCCTTTGAGCTGTGCATCAACACAGGCCCCGGGATGGGCCAAATTCGGAGATATCACCGCAATGTCAATTATTGGTCGCATTCACTCCTTTGAATCCTGTGGCACTGTTGATGGCCCGGGCATCCGTTTTATCACCTTTTTCCAGGGCTGCCTGATGCGCTGCCTGTACTGCCACAACCGTGACACATGGGATACGCACGGCGGCAAAGAAGTGACCGTTGAAGATCTGATGAAAGAGGTGGTGACTTACCGCCACTTTATGAACGCGTCCGGCGGGGGCGTCACCGCATCCGGTGGTGAAGCCATTCTTCAGGCGGAATTTGTGCGCGACTGGTTCCGCGCCTGCCACAAAGAAGGCATACACACCTGCCTCGACACGAACGGGTTTGTGCGCCGCTACGATCCGGTCATCGATGAATTGCTTGAAGTCACCGACCTGGTCATGCTCGATCTCAAACAGATGAATGATGAGATCCACCAGAACCTGGTTGGCGTATCCAACCACCGTACGCTGGAGTTCGCCAAATATATTTCAGCCAAGGGCATTAAAACCTGGATCCGCTATGTCGTGGTTCCAGGCTGGTCTGATGATGATGATTCCGCACATCGTCTGGGCGAATTTACCCGCGATATGGGCAACGTCGAGAAAATTGAGCTTCTGCCCTACCATGAACTGGGTAAACATAAATGGGTGGCGATGGGTGAAGAATATAAGCTTGATGGCGTTAAGCCGCCGAAGAAAGAGACGATGGAGCGCGTGAAAGGTATTCTGGAACAATACGGACACAAGGTCATGTATTAAAGAAGAGGCCCGGTGAGAACCGGGCCTTTTTGTATTTTATTTAAAGACACCATTAATAATGGAAGTCACAATCGCAGTACTCAGCGCAACCAGGACCAGATCGTCACCGACCACGCGCCACTCATAGCCAGGATAGTTAGGGAGCTGGCCCAGCATGGAGGCTGGCACGGTTTTCTTCGCAATACCTGGAGGCAGTGGTTTGCCGCGCGCGAGGTTTTTAGCGATGCCCGGAGGCAGCGATTCATATCCCGTTAATCCATAGTTCACTGCCAGATGGCGAGCATGATCGAAGCTCACGCGAGCATCGACATCATCGCTGACGCTTTTATTCGATTTACCCGGGTTGTCCTGACCACTTTTTTTATTGCCATGAGTATCGGACATTCCGTTGCCATGATTGCCGGAATTCCCGTTGCCGTGATTACCGCCATTACCTTGTCCGCCACTGTTACCGTGACCACCACCGCCATTCCCGTTTCCAGGGTTAGCCATGACCGGTGCTGTAGCAAACGTTAAAGACAACACTACTGCCAGTGCGGTAGTGGTTAAACGACGTGTAGCCATGATTGCTGCCTTTTAGTGTTAGAACTCACCTGAATTATCGCCTGGCGTGATAAACAAACAATGCGTAAAATTCTTATATGTGATGGGGACAAAAAAGCCAGTCAATGACTGGCTTTTAATTCATCAGGCATGCGCCACTGGCGTGGGATGTTCGCCCGCTTTGCGCAGCAGCATTAAGAGATAAATAAACGACACGCTGGCAATCATGATAAACAGCAAATTGTCGGAATAATTCTGCATCAGCATCGCGGTGAATGTCGGCCCCAGCAAACTGCCTATGGTATAGCTTAATAACAGCGCCTGGTTCATCGCCACCAGCTGGTGATGTTCAACTTTTTCACAAGCCCAGGCCATCGCGACCGGATAAAGTGTGAAGCCTGCCGCCCCCAGAATAAACAGCGCTGGCGCCATCGCGGCATTGCTGAGCATGGCAAGGCAACCCATGATCACCACGAAGACCTGAACGCGCAATACCAGCAGACGCCCAAAACGGTCTGCCAGACGGCCAATCGGCCACTGTCCGACGATGCCCGCGCTGACCATTACCGCCATCCAGAAGCCGATCCCGGAATCACTGACGCCCTGATGGTTCAGGTAGAGCGGCATCAGACCATAAAGCGACCCCAGAACAATTCCGGAGATGATGCAGCCGTTCACGCCCAGACGCGCCTGTCGCAGTCTCAGCATCGGCCAGACGTGGGTCGCTTCCTGATGCTCACTGTTTTGATTCACAATGCGTGTAAAGAGCAGCGGCAGGATCGCCGCCAGGACCATGCCCGTTACCCACGGCAGAACGCTCATCAGGTCGGTCGGCAGTTTGCTGACCATTAATTGCCCAAGCACGGTTCCGACGTAATAGACCATCATATACGCTGCCAGCAGACGTCCCCGGTTGCGCGAGGTACCGCTGCACATCAGCGCACTTTCCACCACGACCCAAATCATCGCGCAGCCTACGCCAGCGATAAAGCGCCAGATCATCCAGCTCCAGAAGCCGACCATCAGGCCCAGCCCGGCACAGCCGGCAGCGAAAATCAGCGAGGCCAGATAATAGCTGCGGTTAAAGCCAACGCGTTTAATCAGGCTCCCCGTCATCAGCGTGCCCAGCAGGTTCCCCGTGAAAAAGGACGAGCTGACCATACCCACCTGCCAGGTTGGTAAGTTTTCATGGGCAAGCCATAGCGGGACGAGCGTATTCAACACTGCGATCGCCAGGGTCAACAAAAGCAGGCCACAGAGCAACAGGAGCACTGGCCGGGTATAGATGGTCATGGATTAAAAACCGTGAGGAAGTTCAGATTTCGTGCGCATCATGCCACTGGCAAAAACAAAGTCAATCCACCGATTCAGGCGTCACGCACGATATGTGCCATGTCGATTTAAAAAACTCATCCTGCTAATGCAAAGTCTGCTACTGATATTAATTATCTGGTTGTTTTTATTTATTTCAGGGGATTTTTAATACCAAACATCAGTTGAAAAATTTCATGATGGAAAAAAGAAAAGCCGGGCGCTATGTCCCGGCTTTTTATAACGAAAAATCAAATCAGCTGGCGATAGCCATGCCTACCGTCATATGCAGGCCGTAAAACACACCGCGACCGATCAACTCCCCTGCCAGCACCAGCACAAAGGCCACTGACAGTAACGGCAGTGCGGGCTGATAACCTTTAAGCTGAGGGGCAATCCAGCACACCAGCGCAACAGCCAGCAACATCACACGCCAGGCCATCAGAGAACCGCAATCTGGCACCAGGGCTGAGGCCTGCTGAATGGAGCTGTGAATGGTTGCCAGCTCAGCGCCCTGCATCAGCGCAACCATCGTGCTCACCACCAGCGCCAACAGCGAAACGGCGGGAAGCAGACGCATCGCCCAACCGTCCACACCCGCCACGCGCAGCAGCAGGTAGCCCAGCAGCGGCCCACCGATAAACATCGTCAGGAAGAAACTCATTGGCGTCCAGACGCTATACCAGGTGGGAACGGTATCGATGGTGTTATAAACCCGCACCATCATCCACACGAAGACCACGCCCAGCACCATTGTCACGATCAGCCACACGTTGCGCAGCCCCGCAGGAAGCTTTTTCAGGGCTGCCAGCAGCCACCCCAGCCCACCGACGGCAAAGAAGATCGCCCCGCTGGCAATTTCGTTACTCAGTGAGGATGCCCCCACGCGATTGAGAGAGTTGAACGCGCGTATTGGCGAGCCGAGGTGCAGCGTAGAGGCAATAAAACCGATCCCCATCAACACCCACAGACCAAACATACTCAGCACCACGCGCTGCTGCTGTTCAGCTTTCAAATCGCCTTTCAGTAACGCCAGCGCGAGCACAATAAAACCACCCGCCACGCACTGCCCAAAGACCGTGAAGATCATCAGCGGCCATTCATGCCATCCACTTCCCATCTCACACCTCCTTCGGGTTTGCCAGATAGCCGGTGGTATCTCCCGTCGGGCGGCTGTTGGCGTTAGGTTTAATCACAATGCTCGGCTTGGTGAAGTGCGCGGACGGCAGTGGCGCGACGGCCGCAAGCTGGCCGTGTTTTTTACGCAGCTCGTCAATCGGGCCGAAGTCCAGCGCGCGCAGCGGACAGGACTCCACGCAAATCGGCTTTTTGCCCTCTGCGACGCGGTCATGGCAGCCGTCGCACTTGGTCATGTGGCCTTTGGCAGCGTTGTACTGCGGCGCACCGTACGGGCAGGCCATATGGCAGTAGCGGCAGCCGATGCAGACATCCTCATTCACCACCACAAACCCGTCGTCACGCTTGTGCATTGCCCCGCTCGGACACACTTTGGTGCAGGCCGGATCTTCACAGTGGTTACAGGCAATCGACAGGTAATAGGCAAAGACGTTCTGATGCCAGACGCCGTTATCCTCCTGCCAGTCGCCGCCCGCGTATTCGTAGATCCGGCGGAAGCTGACGTCCGGGGTCAGGTCTTTGTAATCCTTGCAGGCCAGCTCGCAGGTTTTGCACCCGGTGCAACGGCTGGAATCAATAAAAAATCCATACTGGGTTGTCATCGGTTACTCCTTACACCTTCTCAACCTGAACAAGGTTTGTGTGGGACGGGTTGCCTTTCGCCAGCGGCGATGGGCGCTGCGTGGTCAGTACGTTAATACTGCCAGCCTGGTCGATGCGGTTTGCATCCGGGCTGTACCACGCGCCTTCCCCCAACGCGACAACACCAGGCATCATGCGGGGCGTCACTTTGGCTTCGATATGCACCTCGCCGCGACCGTTAAAGATACGCACGCGATCGCCATTGCTGATACCTCGCGCTTTCGCATCCATCGGGTTAATCCACATCTCCTGGCGGCAGGCGGCTTTCAGCACATCAACGTTGCCGTAGGTGGAGTGAACGCGCGCTTTGTAGTGGAATCCGGTCAGTTGCAGCGGGAATTTTGCGGTCAGCGGATCGTTATAGTTTTCAAACCCGGGCGTGTAGATCGGCAGGGGATCGATAACATCCCCTTCCGGCAATTCCCAGGTTGCGGCAATGTTTGCCAGCTCTTCGGAGTAAATCTCGATTTTGCCCGATGGCGTGGTCAGCGGATTCGCCTGCGGATCGTCGCGGAAGGCTTTGTACGCCACGTGGTGCCCTTGCGGATCGCGCTGTTTATAGATGCCCTGCTTGCGGAAGGTATCGAAATCCGGCAGGTCAGGGATCGCTTTACGGGAAAGTTCATGCAGATGACGCATCCACTCTTCCTGAGTGCGGCCTTCTGTGAACTGTTGTTCGACACCAAGACGTTTCGCCAGCTCAGAGGTCATCTCATAGATGGTTTTGCACTCGAAACGCGGTTTGATGGCCTGGTCGGTAAAGATCACGTAGGACATGTTGCCGCAGGAGGCATCCAGCGCGAAATCCATCTGCTCCGAGGCGGTGCAATCCGGCAGCAGAATATCCGCATATTTCGCCGATGAGGTCATGTGGCAGTCGATCACCACAATCATCTCGCACTTCTTGTCATCCTGCAGGATTTCGTGGGTGCGGTTGATCTCCGAGTGCTGGTTAATAAGGCAGTTACCGGCGTAGTTCCAGATCATCTTGATCGGCACATCCAGCTTGTCTTTGCCCCGTACGCCATCGCGCAGGGCGGTCATCTCCGGCCCGCGCTCAATGGCGTCGGTCCACATAAACATGGAGATACTGGTCTGAACCGGGTTTTCCAAGGTTGGCATCCGTTCAAACGGCAGCGAATAGGAACCTTCGCGCGCGCCACTATTCCCACCATTAATACCCACATTACCGGTCAGAATGGAGAGCATCGAAATAGCACGAGTGGCGATTTCGCCATTCGCGTGACGCTGTGGCCCCCAGCCCTGGCTGATATAGGCCGGTTTCGCTGAACCGATTTCACGCGCCAGCTGGACAATACGTTCCGCCGGTATCCCGGTGATTTTTGATGCCCACTCCGGGGTCTTCGCCACGCCGTCACTGCCCTGGCCCAGAATATACGCCTTGTAATGCCCGTTGGCAGGGGCACTGGCGGGCAGGGTTTTCTCGTCATAGCCGACGCAGTATTTATCGAGGAATGGCTGATCGACAAGGTCCTCGGTGATCATGACCCACGCCAGCGCGCTGACCAGCGCCGCATCGGTGCCCGGGCGAATAGGGATCCACTCATCTTCCCGGCCTGCCCCCGTATCGGTATAACGCGGATCGATGATGATCATCCGGGCGTTAGATTTGGCGCGAGCCTGTTCAAGGTAATAGGTTACCCCACCGCCGCTCATACGCGTTTCACCAGGGTTGTTACCGAAAAGCACCACCAGTTTACTGTTTTCGATATCGGACGGGCTGTTACCGTCTGCCCAGCCACCGTAGGTGTAGTTCAGACCGGCAGCAATCTGTGCAGAAGAGTAGTCACCGTAGTGATTGAGATAACCGCCGCAGCAGTTCATCAAGCGCGCCACCAGCGTTTTGCCCGGTGGCCAGGAGCGGGTCAGCGTTCCCCCGAGCGTTCCGGTGCCATAGTTCAGGTAGATGGATTCGTTACCGTACTCTTTTATCAGACGCTGCATATTGCTGGCGATGATATCGTAAGCTTCATCCCAGCTGATGCGCTCGAACTTCCCTTCCCCGCGCTTACCGACGCGTTTCATCGGGTACTTCAGACGGTCCGGGTTATAAACCCGGCGGCGCATTGAGCGGCCACGCAGACAGGCGCGAACCTGATGCAAGCCGTCGTAGTTATCGTCACCGGTATTGTCGGTTTCGACGTATTTGATCTCGCCATCCACCACATGCATACGTAATGGACAACGGCTACCACAGTTTACGGTACAGGCGCTCCACACTACGTTTTCCGGGGCCGTAGCCGGGGACAACGCATCCGCCGCCGACGCCAGTCGGGTAAAAGGGAGAGTGAAGGCACTGCTGGCAACGGCGAGACCGCCAATTGCCGTGGTTTTCATCAACCCACGGCGAGTGACCTCGGCAGCCATTAACGCTTCAGGCGCTTTGATTTTCATAAAGACTCACTTTGGTTGCTCACAAAGAATAAGGGGCGGAATTAACCGCGATATAGTTTTATATATAACGAGCTAATGCATTATGCGTGTTTTATGCTGGCTTTCATTCGCAGGAGTATTACTACTTTAGAGGGAGGGGGTATTGCGTCGTATCAAACCGAGGGTATAAAAAAAGCGCCAAAAGGCGCTTTTTTGTTGTAAGGCAAAGAATTAGCCGATGTACTGCTGGCCTTTCATGTATGGGCGCAGAACTTCAGGGATCTCAATACGTCCGTCTGCCTGCTGATAGTTTTCCAGCACGGCAACCAGCGTACGGCCAACAGCCAGACCAGAGCCGTTCAGGGTATGCACCAGACGGGTTTTCTTGTCGGACTTGCTGCGGCAGCGTGCCTGCATACGACGCGCCTGGAAATCCCAGACGTTAGAGCAGGAGGAGATTTCACGGTAGGTGTTCTGCGCAGGTACCCACACTTCCAGATCGAAGGTTTTGCAGGCGCCAAAGCCCATATCACCGGTGCACAGCGCCATACGACGGTACGGCAGACCGAGCAGCTCCAGCACTTTCTCCGCGTGGCCGGTCATCTCTTCCAGCGCGTCCATGGACTCTTCCGGACGAACGATCTGTACCATTTCAACTTTATCGAACTGGTGCATACGGATCAGACCACGCGTGTCACGGCCGTAAGAACCCGCTTCAGAGCGGAAGCACGGAGAGTGCGCCGTCAGTTTGATTGGCAGGTCGTCTTCGTCGATGATCTCATCACGCACGAGGTTGGTCAGCGGCACTTCCGCGGTTGGGATCAGCGCGTAGTTGCTGCTGTCGGCTTCCTCGTCCAGCGGACGGGTATGGAACAGATCGCCTGCAAATTTCGGCAGTTGTCCGGTACCGTACAGAGTATCGTGGTTAACCAGATATGGAACGTAGGTTTCGCTGTAACCGTGCTGCTCGGTGTGCAGATCCAGCATGAACTGTGCCAGCGCACGGTGCAGATGAGCAATCTGACCTTTCATCACCACGAAGCGAGAACCGGTCAGCTTCACGGCTGCCGCAAAGTCCAGGCCCGCGTGCATTTCGCCCAGAGTAACGTGATCGCGAACCTCGAAGTCGAACTCACGAGGCGTACCCCAGCGTTTCACTTCAACGTTGTCGTTTTCGTCTTTACCGACAGGAACGCTGTCGTCAGGAATGTTCGGGATAGCCAGGGCGATATCACGAATTTCGGCCTGAAGAACGTCCAGCTCAGCTTTCGCCTGGTCCAGCTCTTCACCCAGTTTGTTCACTTCCAGGCGTAATGGCTCAATATCTTCCCCGCGCGCTTTCGCCTGGCCGATGGACTTCGATCGAGAGTTACGCTCTGCCTGCAGATTTTCAGTTTGTACCTGCAGAACTTTACGACGCTCTTCAAGAGCGCGCAGCTTATCTACATCCAGCTTAAAGCCCCGGCGTGCCAGTTTTTCAGCGACTGCGTCTGGCTCATTACGCAGCAGATTGGGATCGAGCATGCTTATCCTGTGCTTATCGAATTAAAATAGGAAAATGTGGCCACAGCCTGCAGCCACAGGGATACAATGCCAACATTACCGCAACGACTGAACTAACGGTAGCGTTTTATAGGGCTATTTTGATCCTGTCCGGCGAGCCAGGCGAGCTTTTCGCCAATCTTGCCTTCAAGACCTCTGTTTGTGGGGTGATAATAGCGGGTTTGTGCCATTTCCTGCGGGAAATACTCCTCTCCGGCCGCGTAAGCGTTGGGTTCATCGTGAGCGTAACGATACTCCTGCCCGTACCCCATCTCTTTCATCAGCTTCGTTGGCGCATTACGCAGATGCACCGGCACATCGTAGTCCGGGCGCTCACGCGCATCCGACATGGCCGCTTTGAATGCGGTATAGACGGCATTACTTTTCGGCGCGCAGGCCAGATAGACAATCGCCTGAGCAATAGCGCGCTCACCTTCTGCCGGCCCGACGCGAGTAAAACAATCCCAGGCCGAAAGCGCCACCTGCATGGCGCGCGGATCGGCATTGCCAACATCTTCTGAGGCAATCGCCAGACAGCGACGCGCGACGTACAGCGGATCGCCACCGGCAGTGATAATGCGTGCATACCAGTAAAGCGCGGCATCCGGCGCGCTGCCGCGTACCGACTTATGCAGCGCCGAGATCAGATCGTAAAAGCGATCGCCTTTGTTATCAAAACGGGCGCTACGCTCACCGGCAATTTCGGTCAACAGTTCCGGTTTTAATACCCGTTTGCCGGCGTCGTCGACTTCGGCCATATCGGCCATCATTTCCAGGGTATTCAGCGCCCGCCGCGCATCGCCGTTGACCAGCTCCGCAATTGCCCGACGCGTGTCGTCAGGCAGGACAATGTCCTGTCCGCCATAGCCGCGGGCTTTGTCGTCCATCGCCTGGGTGAGGACGTTTTCAATATCCTCGGTGGTGAGCGATTTAAGCAGGTAGACGCGCGCCCGGGAAAGCAGTGCCGAGTTGAGTTCAAACGACGGGTTTTCGGTGGTGGCACCAATGAAAAAGATGGTGCCGTCTTCGATGTGCGGCAGGAATGCATCCTGCTGACTTTTATTAAAGCGATGGACTTCGTCCACAAAGAGGATGGTTCGTCGCCCGGCGTTACGGTTCTGGCGCGCGCGCTCGATTGCCTCGCGGATCTCCTTCACACCGGATGTGACGGCCGAGATGCGCTCGACGTCCGCGTTAGCGTAGCGGGCGATCACTTCAGCAAGCGTGGTTTTACCGGTACCGGGTGGTCCCCAGAGGATCATCGAGTGCAGATGCCCGGCCTCAATGGCCCGCGGCAACGGCTTACCCGCAGCCAGCAGGTGCTGCTGGCCAATATACTGAGCTAAATTTTCTGGCCGCATACGCGCGGCCAGAGGTTGAAACGCATTATCTGAAAAATCGAGCGACAGGTTGCCCACTCATGCCTCTTACTTACGTTGGTCGTCCACCGTTACGCCCTGCGGCGGGGTAAAGGTAAATTTAGATGCATCGACAGCGCCATTTTGCTGTGATTTGAGCTGATAGCTGCTGCGCTGATCGTCCTGCTCAACGGCGCCGAACTGATTGATGGTACCGTTGGTGCTTACATTGATGGTGAACTGCTTCAGGTTGCCGTTGCTGCCTTTTGGCGTCAGGACAAACTCATCACCGTTCTGTTTAATATTATACTGCTGCCAGTCGCTGGCCTGGTTACGGGCAATCAGCATAAAGGGCGTGTTGCTGGTCGCATCTTTCAGCCAGGTGGCGGTTGCCTGCTCAACAAACGGGTTGAAGAACCACAGGGTTTTGCCGTCAGAGACCAGGATGCTCTCATCCGGCTGAGTCATGTGCCAGTTGAAAAGATTTGGGCGTTTTACCCACAGATCGCCCTGGCCTTCCTGCACCGCATTACCGCTGCCGTCAGTCACTTTTTGCGTGAAGCTGGCGTGGAAGCTGCTCACTTTATCCAGGCGGCTTTTAAGGTCGCTGGCCGCATCAGCCCAGACGCTGCTGGCGACAAAACTGGTGAGTAATGCACAGGCGATTGCGATTTTTTTCATTGTTGTTCCTTAAAATACGTCATCCCGAAATGGGGTTTCCGTTTTCTATTCTGGACCTGCCCGCAGGCAGGTGACAGAAGAAAATGCTTAAATTTGGCTGATTTACCCTTCTTTGCACACGCTGAAGATCAATCAAACGGCGGCGGAGCCAGCACCTCACGGTTACCGTTATGCCCCTGCTCACTGACAATGCCCTGAGCTTCCATCTGCTCAATGATGCGCGCCGCGCGGTTGTAGCCAATACGGAACTGACGCTGAACGCCGGAGATCGACGCTTTGCGTTTTTCGGTAACAAAATTAACCGCCTGGTCGAATAACGGATCCAGCTCTTCGCCGCCGTCAAAGCCACCGCCGCCGCCTTCGCTTTCGCTGTCGGAGGTAATGCCGTCAACGTATTGTGGACGACCGCGCGCTTTCCAGTCCTGCACCACGGCATGCACTTCCTGGTCGCGAACGAATGCGCCGTGAACGCGCACCGGAGAGGTGGAGTTCGGGCCGGAGTAGAGCATATCCCCCATCCCCAGCAGCGATTCAGCACCGCCCTGATCAAGGATGGTACGCGAGTCAATTTTGCTTGATACGGTAAAGGCGATACGGGTCGGAATGTTGGCTTTAATCAGACCCGTAATGACGTCCACAGAAGGACGCTGCGTCGCCAGGACGAGGTGAATACCGGCCGCACGCGCTTTCTGTGCCAGACGGGCAATCAGCTCTTCCACTTTCTTACCGACGGTCATCATCAGGTCGGCGAACTCATCCACCAGCACGACGATGTAAGGCAGTTTTTCCAGCACCGGATGTTGGGCATCCATGCTATCGCCCGGTTTCCAGTATGGATCGGGAATTGGACGACCCATCCGCGCCGCCTCGGCGATTTTCTCGTTATATCCGGCAAGGTTACGCACGCCCAGAGCCGACATCAGCTTGTAACGGCGCTCCATCTCGTTGACGCTCCAGCGCAGAGCGTTGGCCGCGTCTTTCATGTCGGTCACAACTTCCGTCAGCAGATGCGGGATCCCCTCA
This sequence comes from Enterobacter cloacae complex sp. IR5384, assembly GCF_049237265.1. Taxonomy (NCBI): domain Bacteria; kingdom Pseudomonadati; phylum Pseudomonadota; class Gammaproteobacteria; order Enterobacterales; family Enterobacteriaceae; genus Enterobacter; species Enterobacter cloacae complex sp. IR5384. The sequence goes on from NZ_JBMKHJ010000001.1 coordinate 278,493, forward strand.
TAGACCGACAGTTCCAGCATTTTCGGATCGATCATGATGAAACGGACATCTTCCGGCTGCGCTTTGTAGAGCATGCTGAGGATCATGGCGTTCACACCCACCGACTTACCGGAACCGGTTGTACCCGCGACCAGCAGGTGAGGCATTTTCGCCAGATCGGCTACCACCGGCTCACCCGCGATATCTTTACCCAGCACCACGGTCAGTGGTGAAGGGTTGTCGCGGAATTTGGTGTTGTCCAGCACTTCACGCAGGTAAACGGTCTGACGTTTTTTGTTCGGCAACTCAAGACCGACATAAGGTTTACCAGGTATGACTTCAACCACACGAACCGCAACGGTCGACAGAGAACGCGCCAGGTCGCGGGACAGGTTTGAAATACGCGCGGCTTTAACGCCAGGCGCCAGGTTGAGTTCGAAACGGGTAATGACAGGGCCTGGAGAGTAGTTGACCACGTCCGCTTTAATGCGGAAGTCAGCCAGACGCGCTTCTACCAGACGGGCCATTTGCTCCAGCGCGAAGGTATCGACCGGCTCAACTTCTGCTGGCGGCGGCGTTAACAGATCCAGCGACGGCAGAGGCGTGCTCGGACGTTGCAACGGACGACTGTCACCGTTACGCATCAGCAGCGGATGAATGAGACTTTCCTGCGGCTGTGCCTGAGGCTGCTGGAACCGTGGCTGCTGTGGCTGCTGTGGCTGCGCATAAGATTGTGGCGCAGGCTGCTGCGGCTGGGCGTAAGCCTGTGGCGCAGGGGCCGGCTGCTGACGCACCGGCTCGGCTTCCGGCATGACGCTCGGCGTGAACAGCGGTTCGCTCGGACCATCATCCACCAGATCTTTCATCGGTGAGAATTCGAAATCCGACAGCGAGAACGGGTTCGCACCAGCAGGTTGCTCACCTGAATAGCGTTGCTGCTGGGTGGCCGCAAACTGGCGTGCTAATTCTGCCTCTGCTGCATCATCATCGTCCGCCTGAGCAGGATGATCGTGCTGATACTCCTCGCCATAGCGCTGATGCTGCTGTGCGGCGAACTGACGCGCCAGTTCGTCCTGCTGCATTTCATCTGCATCATCGTCGTAATCAGATTCACGGGCTTTCTCCTCAGCCATACGCTGAGAAGGCAGCTTAATGCCATAGGATGCCAGCTCGCGGCGGGTTGGCACACGCACGCGGTTAGGACGCGGCAACTGCGGGCCAATCCCCTCTTTTACCTGAGGACGTGGTGTTCCACCTGTCGCCAGGCTAAAGACCGGCGCCGCAGCCGAAGCGGCTGCTGTAGCTTGTTTCACGCTCTCTGCCACTGGTGCAACCGCAGGGGTTGAAGTAACCGGCGGTGCGGAGACAGAAGGTGTATTCACAACAGGCTCTTGCACCGGCTCGGGAACAGGCTGATACCATGCTGCCAGTTGCTCGCGCTCACGGGCACGGCGCTCTTCAACCTCTTCGAAATAGTACATTGGCGGACGAGACGGTTTGACCTCTTCCACCACCTCAGGTTCTGGTTGAGGCGCGACGTAAGGCTCAGCAGGCGGAACAGGCTCAGGGACATACTCCTGATACGGTTGCGCGACGGGCTGCTCGTCGTACGGGTACCCCTGCGGCTCATGAACGGGCTCAGGCTGATAAGGTTGCTGCCACGGTTCCTGCTGGACCGGCGCATAGCTTTCTGGCTCTGGTGCGATAACCGGCTCTGGCGTATGAACGCCAGGCGCCGTTTGCCACTCTACCTGAGGCTGTTGAATAGCGGACTCGGGAGCGGGAACCGACGCAGACGGCATAACGGCTTCCGCTGGTGCTGCATAAGCCTGCGCCGCCGTGGTCGCGGCTGGCGCGGCGGCAACCGGTGCGGTAACAGAGTGACCGTTTAGCAGTGGATCGTATTCATCAAAATCGCCCGGCATGGCGCGACTGCCAGAGAAAAGCACATCATCAGGATCGACGGCGGCACCGGCTGAACGGTACTCAACATGATCGTCTTCGTCCATGCGTTTACCGGAGAAGAGCGCCGCATCGGTTTTACGGCCCAGCGGGTTGGCAAATTTCTCGGCGACGCGCTGACGGCGTGCCAGTGCTCCACGCAAAATACGTGCACGACGAGATTCACGACGCTGTACGGGCGCATCGTCTTCCTCTTCGTACTCATCTTCATATTCGTCTTCATCGACCCATGTGTCGTCACGACGGGTACGGTTGCTGGCAAAGGTCAGAATAGTGAGGACAAAACTGCCGATCTTCTCGGCAATGCTCACCCACGACCAGCCGGTGAACAGCGTTAATCCTGCCGCCCAGATACACAGCAATGCCAGGGTACCACCTCTGCTGTGAAGCATAGGCTGCAACGCAGAGCTCAGCAGGCTACCGATGACCCCGCCAGAGGCGAAATACCAGATGTCATCGGCGTTGATGGCTGCCAGCCCGCAGGAGGTGAGGATCAACGCCAGCGCGCCTATCAGGCGCAGCGAAACCGCGAAATAGTCGATGTAGTCGTCGTTCTGACGATGGCGCCAGGCAAACCAGCATCCGCCAATAATAATGACGGGAATGGTATAGGCCATCACACCGAAAATGAAAAACAGGGTGTCCGCAAGCCAGGCACCGGGAACGCCGCCTAAATTATGGATAGGCTCATGCCATGCAGTTTGTGACCAGCTGGGATCTGAGGGGTTGAAACTGAGTAAGGCTGCCATCAGCCAGACGGCAAAAAGGGCAATAACAATCAGCAACGCCTCAAGGAGCCGACGTCCGCTGCTTAGCTTCGATAATGTGACTTCTTTGTCTTCAGTGTATTCCTGGCTCAAGAAAGGCTCTCCAGGTATCAGGCATATCCTGCCTGTTTGCTAAAACGGACAACAGCGCCGGGACACCCCGGCACTGTTGCTGTATGGATTAACAGGAGTGTAATCAAACTACACTGATTTTGCACCTGTTCCGTGTTAGCGCGTCTTAATAACCAGACGATTGCTCTGTTTGACCTCTTCCATCACCACATAGGTACGGGTGTCGTTCACGCCTGGCAGACGCAGCAGGGTTTCACCCAGCAGCTTACGGTAGGCGGACATATCTGGTACGCGGGTTTTCAACAGGTAGTCGAAATCGCCAGAAACCAGATGACACTCTTGAATTTCTTCAAGTTTTTGTACAGCGGCGTTAAATTGCTCAAACACATCCGGTGCACCACGATTCAGAGTAATCTCAACAAATACCAGAAGTGAGGCATCCAGATAATGCGGGTTCAGCAGAGCCGTATAGCCCTGAATAAAACCCTGTCTTTCCAGTCGGCGCACACGCTCAAGGCACGGCGTCGGGGAAAGTCCCACACGTTTTGAAAGCTCGACGTTGGAAATACGCCCATCCTTTTGCAATTCATTAAGAATGTTACGATCGATACGGTCGAGATCTTTGCCAGGGCGCTTCTTGCTATCTACCATTATTATTGTCTCTCTGTATTCCTTCCCTACTCCTGCCTGGACCCTGTGCACATCACTGTTCAGAGCCTGTACCCGTTAGTCATCACATCGCCTGGTTATCTATTAGACGCGATGCGGATTCGGGTTCTGTTGGTAAGAAGACCGTTGCCCGAAGGCAGTCACCGACATCACGTATGGCGTCTGTCCACGCCATGCGTAGATTTCACTGACCCGGTAAAAATGGCATTTACATGCATGCCTATGCGGCACACGGTTAACGCGGTTTTTTTTCTTCCTTGAATGTTTTCGCAAAAGCGCAGGGGATTGTCAAAGCAAAACATCGATTTTTAGTACAACATGCCGGATATTCATTTCGGTGGGGTATTAATCCTCATTTTATTGCCTTATAAACAAGCGAATTTAAGAAGTAAGCCTGATGTTATAGCGCTCAATTTATCGTCATCGCCTATCGTACAGATTGAGATCAACATTGCTGTGCTCTTTTTTTACGGCAACAAATTCCCTACAATCCAGCCAACTGTCTGCCAACAACAATGGGGATCTCATGGGCACGGCCAAACACAGTAAGCTGCTAATTCTTGGTTCTGGACCTGCGGGATATACCGCGGCGGTCTATGCTGCACGCGCTAACCTGCAACCGGTTTTGATTACCGGTATGGAAAAAGGCGGTCAGCTGACCACCACCACTGAAGTGGAAAACTGGCCAGGCGACCCTAACGACCTGACCGGGCCGCTGCTGATGGAGCGTATGCACGAGCATGCGGCTAAATTCGAAACCGAAATTCTGTTCGACCATATTAACAAGGTCGATTTGCAGAACCGTCCGTTCCGCCTGACGGGCGACAGCGGCGAGTACACCTGCGATGCGCTGATCATCGCAACGGGCGCTTCTGCCCGCTACCTTGGCCTGCCGTCAGAAGAGGCGTTCAAAGGTCGCGGTGTTTCTGCCTGCGCAACCTGCGACGGTTTCTTCTATCGCAACCAGAAAGTCGCGGTCATCGGCGGCGGCAACACTGCCGTAGAAGAGGCGCTCTATCTGGCGAACATCGCTTCTGAAGTGCACCTGATCCACCGTCGCGACACCTTCCGCGCCGAGAAGATCCTGATCAAACGTCTGATGGATAAAGTGGCGAGCGGCAACATTGTGCTGCACACCAACCGTACGCTGGAAGAAGTGACGGGCGATCAGATGGGCGTTGCCGGTCTGCGTATTCGTGATACCCAGAACACCGATAACGTCGAAACGCTGGAAGTGGCGGGCCTGTTTGTGGCTATCGGTCACAGCCCGAACACGGCAATCTTCGAGGGGCAACTGGAGCTGGAAAACGGCTACATCAAAGTGCAGTCCGGTATTCACGGCAACGCGACCCAGACCAGCATCCCGGGTGTGTTCGCTGCTGGTGACGTCATGGACCACATTTACCGTCAGGCGATCACCTCCGCAGGCACCGGTTGCATGGCCGCGCTGGACGCTGAACGCTACCTTGATGGGCTGGCTGAACAAGGTAAATAATCTTTACAAGTCAGTAACAAACGTAAATAAAGGCGGCGATAAGTCGCCTTTATTGTCTCCTCGTTGTAACATTGCGCTGCCCACTTTCTAATAACATCACCTGCAAAGCACGCAATGGAAAAAACCCGTCAACAAGAGTTAACACGCTGGCTAAAACAGCAGAGCGTTCTTTCCCGCCGCTGGCTCATGATTTCCCGTCTTCTGGGACTGATCAGTGGTCTGTTGATTGTTGCCCAGGCATGGCTGCTGGCCCGCATTCTCAATCATATGATCATGGAGAACATTCCGCGTGAAGCGCTTCTGCTGCCCTTCATCGTCCTGATCCTGGTTTTCATTCTGCGCGCCTGGGTCGTCTGGCTGCGCGAACGCGTTGGTTTTCATGCGGGGCAGCATATTCGCTACGAAATTCGCCGACAGGTGCTTGATCGTCTTCAGGAAGCCGGGCCCGCATGGATCCAGGGAAAACCAGCCGGAAGCTGGGCAACGTTAATTCTTGAACAGATTGACGATATGCACGACTACTACGCCCGCTACCTTCCGCAGATGGCGCTGGCCGTCTGCGTCCCGCTGCTGATTGTGATAACCATTTTCCCTGTCAACTGGGTGGCAGCGCTGATCCTGCTGGGTACCGCCCCGCTGATCCCCCTGTTTATGGCGATGGTGGGGATGGGAGCAGCCGATGCTAACCGCCGTAACTTCCTTGCGTTGGGTCGCCTGAGTGGCCATTTCCTTGATCGTCTGCGCGGGATGGAGACGTTACGCATTTTTGGCCGGGGTGAAGCCGAAACGGAAAACATTCGCCTGGCGTCGCAGGATTTCCGTCAGCGCACGATGGAAGTGTTACGTCTGGCGTTTCTGTCGTCTGGCGTACTGGAATTCTTTACCTCGCTCTCTATCGCCCTCGTGGCGGTCTATTTTGGTTTCTCGTATCTCGGCGCGCTGGATTTTGGTCACTACGGCACGGCGGTAACGCTGTCGGCCGGTTTCCTGGCGCTTATTCTGGCTCCGGAATTTTTCCAGCCGCTTCGCGATCTTGGCACCTTCTACCATGCCAAAGCGCAGGCCGTTGGCGCGGCTGACAGCCTGAAAACGTTCCTGGAGACGCCGCTGGCGCATCCGGAGCGGGGAGAGGTAACGCTGAACGCCAATGAACCCGTGACCATTGAAGCACGTGATTTCTCTATCCTGTCACCGGAAGGGAAAGTGCTGGCTGGCCCACTGAACTTTACCTTACCCGCCGGGCAACGGGTGGTGCTGGTAGGGACCAGTGGTTCAGGGAAAAGCTCGCTGATTAATGCGTTATCCGGTTTTATGGCTTATACCGGCTCACTGCGCATCAACAAAACCGAACTGCGCGATCTCGATCCGAACGCCTGGCGAAAACAGCTCAGTTGGGTGGGGCAAAACCCGCAGCTGCCAGCCCCGACGCTGCGGGAAAACGTCCTGCTGGCTCGCCCGGATGCACGTGAAGACGAGTTGCAATCTGTTCTCGACCGCGCCTGGGTCAGCGAGTTTCTGCCGCTGCTTCCGCATGGCGTCGATACCGTTGTCGGCGATCAGTCTGCCGGGTTATCTGTGGGCCAGGCGCAACGCGTGGCGGTCGCCCGCGCGTTGCTTAATCCATGCCAGTTAATGCTGCTGGACGAGCCGGCGGCCAGCCTGGATGCGCACAGTGAACAGCGCGTGATGGCGGCCCTGAACGCCGCCTCGCGGCAGCAAACCACCCTGATGGTCACTCATCAGCTGGAAGGCATTGCCGACTGGGACCAGATCTGGGTCATGGAAAACGGTCGTATTGTTGAGCAAGGCGATTACGCCTCTCTCGTTACCGCGCAGGGCCCCTTCGCTGCCCTGCTGGCGAATCGTCAGGAGGACATCTGATGCGTGCCCTGCTTCCCTATCTCGCGCTCTATAAACGCCACAAATGGATGCTGACGCTGGGCATCGTGCTGGCCATTGTGACCCTGCTCGCCAGCATCGGCCTGCTTACGCTTTCCGGCTGGTTCTTGTCTGCCTCTGCCGTGGCGGGGGTTGCCGGGCTCTACAACTTCAACTACATGCTTCCGGCGGCGGGCGTCCGCGGCACTGCCATTACCCGTACGGCAGGAAGGTACTTCGAGCGACTGGTCAGCCATGACGCGACATTCCGCGTGCTGCAACATCTGCGCATTTACACCTTCAGTAAACTGCTGCCCCTCTCCCCTGCCGGACTGGCGCGTTTTCGTCAGGGGGAATTGCTCAACCGTGTGGTTGCGGATGTCGACACCCTGGATCACCTCTACCTGCGCGTGATTTCCCCGATAGTCGGCGCGTTTGTGGTGATTGTGGTGGTCACGCTGGGTCTGTCGGTGCTGGATGTCGCTGTTGCGCTGACGCTGGGCGGGATCATGCTTTTGACGCTCATTATCCTGCCGCCGCTATTTTACCGCGCGGGTAAATCCACCGGAGAGAACCTGACGCGTCTGCGCGGGGAGTACCGCCAGCAGCTCACCTCCTGGTTACAGGGGCAGGCCGAACTGACGATATTTGGCGCCAGCGAGCGCTACCGTGCGCGAATGGAGAATACAGAACTGAACTGGCATGAAGCCCAGCGCCGTCAGTCTGAGCTTACCGCGTTCTCTCAGGCGCTTATGATGTTAATCGGGGGTGTCGCAGTCATCGCCATGCTCTGGATGGCGTCCGGTGGCGTTGGCAATAACGCACAGCCGGGCCCTCTGATTGCCTTGTTCGTATTCTGTGCTCTGGCGGCCTTTGAAGCGCTGGCGCCGGTGACGGGTGCCTTCCAGCATCTCGGCCAGGTCATCGCCTCCGCCCTGCGCATCACGGAGATTGCGGAGCAGGATCCAGAGGTGAAGTTCACCGCAGAGCAAACGGCCACGCCTGAGCAGGTTGCCCTGACGCTCAATAACGTCACCTTCGCCTATGACAAGCAGGCACAGAATGCGCTGGAAGGCATCAGCCTCACTGTGGATGCGGGTCAGCGGATTGCGATCCTCGGCCGTACCGGCTGCGGCAAATCCACGCTTTTGCAGTTGTTAACGCGAGCCTGGGATCCACAGCAAGGTCAGATTCAGTTTAACGGAACTCCGCTGGCAGACTTCAGCGAACAGGCGCTGCGCAAAACCGTCAGCGTGGTTCCACAGCGCGTTCATCTCTTCAGCGCCACGCTGCGCGATAACCTGCTGCTGGCTGCACCGGAGGCCACTGATGACGTACTCCGCGCCATGCTGGAGCAGGTCGGGCTGCATAAGCTGCTTGAAGACGATGGCCTGAACAGCTGGCTGGGTGAAGGCGGTCGTCAACTCTCTGGCGGTGAGCTGCGTCGTCTGGCGATTGCGCGCGCGCTGCTGCATGATGCGCCGCTGATGTTGCTCGACGAGCCCACAGAAGGGCTTGATGCGACAACTGAAAGCCAGATCCTTGATTTACTTGCGAATGTTATGGCCGGTAAAACCGTCCTGATGGTGACACACCGCCTGCGTGGACTGGCAAATTTTGATCGGATAATTGTGATGGACAACGGACACATTATTGAGCAAGGTAGTCACGCAGAGCTGTTGACGAAACAGGGTCGCTACTACCAGTTTAAACAGCGTCTGTAGACTATATTTGTAGCGTCCTCACTCGCGTACTGGAGTTTTGCTGTCATGCGCCTGGTCCAGCTTTCTCGTCATAACATTGCGTTCCCGTCGCCAGAGGGAGCGCTGCGTGAACCCAATGGGCTGCTGGCACTTGGCGGCGATCTCAGCCCTGCCCGGCTGCTGATGGCCTACCAGCGCGGCATATTCCCGTGGTTTTCACCTGGCGACCCTATTTTATGGTGGTCTCCCGATCCGCGCGCCGTGCTCTGGCCCACGCAGTTTCACCTGAGCCGCAGCATGAAGCGTTTCCATGCAAAATCACCGTACCGGGTCACATTGAATCACGCCTTCGGTCAGGTGATAGAAGGGTGTGCGGAAGACCGTCATGAGGGGACATGGATCACCCGGGATATCATCACTGCCTATCATCAACTGCACGAGCTTGGCTACGCCCACTCCATTGAGGTGTGGGAGGGTGGCGAGCTTGTTGGCGGTATGTACGGCGTCGCGCAGGGGACGTTGTTCTGCGGTGAGTCGATGTTCTCCCGGGCGGTAAACGCCTCGAAAACGGCCCTGCTGGTTTTCTGCCAGGAGTTTGCTCAGCGCGGCGGGCAGCTGCTGGATTGTCAGGTTCTGAACGAGCATACCGCCTCCCTCGGTGCGGTTGAAATCTCCCGCCGCCACTACATTGAGCACCTGGATAACTGCCGTCAGGAGAAGCTGCCGCGCGATTTTTGGGTACCGCGGACACTCTTTATGCCCAATGTCTAAATGTTTTCCGCATATTTTTTATGAGGGTGTTATAATTATGCCGCAGAGTAGCTTCTGCCTGTTGCCCCGCCGCCGTTTGGGACCTTCGCTTCAGATAACGTCCTGACGTTTATCCTGTTGTATCCCCTTTACGAATGCGCTTTCCGTTCGGTTGTACCGTGACGCTTGGGCAATGCGCCGAAACTGTTTTGCTGCGTTTTAAACGCGCAATTCTTTACTTAATTGATGAATTTCGGCATTATCTTGCCGGTTCAAAACTTGGTAGTGATACCCCAGAGGATTAGATGGCCAAAGAAGACAATATTGAAATGCAGGGTACCGTACTTGATACGTTGCCTAACACCATGTTTCGCGTAGAGCTGGAAAACGGTCACGTGGTAACTGCGCACATCTCCGGTAAAATGCGCAAAAACTATATCCGCATTTTGACGGGCGACAAAGTGACTGTTGAACTGACCCCGTACGACCTGAGCAAAGGCCGCATTGTCTTCCGTAGTCGCTAATTGTTTTCGCCTGTAATGGCAGATGAATATTTAATAAGGCCGGGAGATTCCCGGCCTTAAATTTATGAAAAACCCTACCCTCTTTTATACAACCGCCTTTCCTGCCGGGTGGCGCTGCGCTTACCCAGCCTACGTCGATGTCAATAAATTACCTAACTCATTGTAGGCCTGTGCAAGCGTAGCGCCGCCAGTTAAGGTCAGAATCTGGCTGACCCTATCTTTCTTTGTGCAGAACATATTCATTTCGCATTACCAGACAACTGACTATACTAGATCATGACAAATGACATATCAGGAGGTCAAAATGAGAACATGGGTTCCTGCGCAGAAGCCTGCTGATAACGCACTTTGGCGCTATGCCGGTTTACCTGCAAATCGAGGTATGCAGCTGATTGAGCTTCTTAGTCAGGGTCTACCCGTTAGCGTACTCGACAACATTCATGAATGGACGGCGATGTCAAAAGCAGACATTTTGCGCGTCACCGGGATAAACGAGCGCAATGTCGCGCGTCGTAAAAGTGCGGGTCGTACATTGACCCCCGATGAAAGTGAGCGCGTGGCGCGCTTCGTACGCGTTCTGGATGCTGCCGTTGATTATTTTGGCAGTAAAGATGATGCATGGAACTGGCTACAATCACCAGTCCGTGGACTCGGAAATGTTGCGCCTGTCGATTTGATTGCAACAGAAACCGGTGCACTGGAAGTGACCGATTTGATTGGTCGCCTGGAACATGGAGTATTCGCATGATTTTTTATCGTCTGGTGACAGGACGATATGCCAGCGAAGCGTGGAGTGGAGGCGGCGCAAACCAGTATGGCGGCCGCTGGAATCACAAAGGACACCCGGCGGTATACGTCTCTACATCCATCTCGCTGGCATCACTTGAAATTCTGGTTCACGTTAAAAAAGATACCGTGTTAAACCAATACCAGCTTTTCAGCATTGATATCCCGGAAGAGCAAATTGAGTATCTGGATAAAGCATGGCTACCCGAAGACTGGCAGGAGGATCCTGCACCGATGTCGACAATGGATCTGGGAACCGGTTGGCTCCAGTCCAGCAGCGCGCTGGCGCTTATTCTACCGTCCTGCATCATTCCTTATGAAAATAACGCCATACTTAATCCACTGCATCCCGATTTTCATCAGAGACTGGAGACCGTCCAGCAACTCCCTTTTAGCTTTGATAACCGGCTAGCAGAAAAAACCGCATCCTGAGAACGAATGCGGTGGTCACGTTTCAAAACCAGGGGATCGTGGCTGTAGCGCTTAGCCCGTAGGTGGAAAATACTCCCGTAACGGGTGCGGAGAGCAAATCACCATGACGGATAAACAGCCTGAACGATTGACCCGTAGAGAGACTACGCAAATTAAGCCACGGCAAATCAGTCCTTGCCTCTGCCATCGTCAACATACGCTGCTGCGCTTCCTCTTCAGTTAACCATCCCTTCTTCACCGAACGTCGCATGAGCCGCTGCGCACTACTTTTGACCTGTACCCGGCTGACGCAACGCCAGTGATTTACCTCTGGCACATTCTTAATCTCCGTACAGTCGCAGTAATCACTCAGCCCTTTTCTCCAGGCCAGTCGCTCAAGCTCATTGAGTGCCTGCCGGTGGCCATGCAAACGCAGAATAGCGCCAGGTTTTACAGCATACGCAGGGAAACTAATACCAATATCGCCCTGCCCTCTCTGACCCAATGCGCGATGCAGTTTTGCCACCAGCGCGGCCATTAGCATCTCTTCACTGAATTCGGGATCTGGCAACACACGGATCTCAAGATAGTGATCCATAAACAGCTCCTTACTCGCTCTTCTCGCCGAAGACACCACCACGGATCAATACGGCCATCACGTAATGTTGCTGATCCACATCCGGCTTCTGGCCTTTGGTGACCCAATTATCGAGAAGCGTGTAGAAATCCATTTTCTCTTTCGGCTGACGACACGCCACCCCGCGGCTGGTGACAGATCCATAGGGTTCAACGGCTATCGCACCAAGTTCGTCCACTTTAGGATGCCAGGTATCGATAGTTCGAATCGCATTACCGATTTTCTGCGAGTGGATGCCAGCGACTTCATCCACCTGATAAAGCAGACGGCTCTTGCTGTTGTTGCTGTCCAGTACTAACTCCTGCGACGGGAAGATCTCCTGCCCTGCGCCAAGCAAAACCTGCGCCTCTACGTTGAGCAGAACAAATCCTTTTCCACTGAGCCCCTTTTCTATTTCCTGAGCGAGTTCTGTGAGGCTCTTGTCACGGGCGGTAAAATCACGCAGCGCATAACTGTACGCATCAAACGTCCACGACTGGCTGCCTGTCACTTTCACAACGATTTTTTCTGCACCAACGCGGTTACGCCATAAAAAACGACCATTCGCCAGGTTATTGGCGTAACGACGCGCCAGTTCGGCAAAACCATGTTCATGTATGTAGCCGTCGATAGCCTGCTGGAGTTCTTCCTGATAAGCGCGGTCATTACATACAGAAGGAGTCGATAAGTTTCCCAACACGCGCAGGGTAAATTTAACCTGTAAGGTATCCGCGTCCGCAGGCAGTGCCGCCACATCTACCCGCTGGAGATTGGCTTTCTGGATCTCAGCATCCAGTTTTGCCGGATCGTTGGTGAGCGCGTTTTTTAGACGGTTAGAGATAGTGCCGCGTACTGCTTTTTCCTGAATCCGAATCGGTTGCCAGGTTTCTCCTTCCCAGCATCCTGAATACATCACCGCATCCGAGGTCGCCAGTTTACGTTCAAATGCCAGTACAGATGCCGTTTTAACGGCAGTTGGAGCCTTTGCCATAAATAAGTCCTTTTTAATTTAGAGGTTCAGATGTCACCGGCGCGCTCGTACCCTGACAGTAGTAGCCTGTTTCCGTCGTGCGATAGCGCCAGAAGATGTCTTCTAATGACCGAATCCGGTGAAGACCGCACCACTCGCCCACGCCATATACGGCTTCGGTAAACGCGAACGGTGTTTCTGCATCCCGCGCATTTGCCACGACGCCGGGTGCGTAGAGTTCAGAGATGCGCTGGTAACCGGTCATTAATGGCACCAGATACCCGGGTTTAGGTTTGGGAACGTAATGCCAACTGGCCGGATCGCCTTCCTGGATATCGCCCTCGTCCGGCATTTCGGCCTGCATTTTCAGCGAAGCAAAATCGAGCCAGGCATCAAGTAGCGTGGCATCAGGATTGTTTTCAAGAAGCGTTTGATGATGTTCGCCCAGCCAGCTGCTGCGGTCGCGCAGGGCAAAGCCCGGCATCAATTGCCACTGTAATCGGCCCATTTCCCGAACGCTGGCAGGCATCGCCATAACCGAAATATTCTGGATATCGACGATGATTCCCCCCGCCAGTCGAAGCGTCGGGCATATCTGAGACAGAAACTCGGCGAGGTCGCGCTGCCCGTATTCACCGTTTGGGATTTCCCCATGACACTCCAGCAGCAATGAAACCGTCAAATGCATACGCCCCTCTTCATTAAAGGAGGCGGTTTTCGCTTCACGGGTAAGAGGATTGCGGGTCAGGGCGAACTGATAATCGCGGCCAGACGTATGCGCGTGGATCTGGTGTCCGTGGCTCACGACAGCACAGCCATCAATGTGCAGCCCATGCTTTTCTGTCAACCTGCGCGATAAAGCATGAGAAAATCCCATGAAATGGGTGATCGCTGGAAAACCCCATGTCAGGCCAGCAACCGCGTTGGCGTTTTCAACTCTCACACGGCGAAGCAAAATCAATGAACTCATTTCAGCGCCTCCTGGATAATTTTTTCCATCTCACGGAGGTTGGCCCGTAAGCGCTCGCGGGTTTCCCATTCACGTTTTTCCACAGCACCTAAATCCGGCATCGACTTGCGCAGACGTGCGTTCAGCCAAAGGGAAAAATCTTCTGCCACAGCGTCCTGCCAGTCGTCTTTTTCTCGCTCAAGACGAAAGGCTTCATCTGTTTTTGTACGCCAGGGATCGAGCCAGAGCTGTTGATGGGGTTTCAGATCGGGACAGTTGCGCGTCCAGTTCTGCGCGGTTTCACGTTGAAAGTCAGATGCGATCTCGAACAAGAGATCGATAATCATATTGATGTAGCCATCGCGGGCTTCGCGAATACGAAAATTGGTGTAATCACCCGCTTTCGTCAACAAGGAAACAAGCAGCTGAATGTGGCTCTTCGCACGACGATCAAATTCCCCACCCCAGGCGAAAACAGAACGTAAACTTGTTGGCGGCTTTTCTGCCCTTTTCCACTGCGGCGGCTGGCAGGAAAGTAGCCAGCTACGTCCGCCACGCACGCTGTTGAGATAGGAAATGTTTTGTGGTTTAGTGCCTCCGAAGTGTATTTCCGCTGAATCCGGGAATAACATCAGCGGAGTGGGATGCCAGGTTTTCTCGCGCCTGGCTTTCCAGATGGCTTTAACATCGTCTCCAAAACGGAAGGCAATCATTTTCTGATGCAGGGCGTGAACAAGTGAGGTGGCAAACAGCGGGCTTAACAGATGATAATCATCATCAACCGGAAAATAATTCTGTTTCGCCAGCTTGTGCGAAGCGGGTTCACCGGGCGTCAACGCACGGGAAAATCCGGCAATCCATTCGCTCAATTGACTGGCGTCATCGGTAAAAGCAGCCAACGCGGCGTGGTCGCCACGTTTCAGGCTTGCCAGTAGGGAGTCTCCGCCTTCAGCCCTTGTTTGCAGCAGTTTCGCGACATCCAGTGCAGCTGCGTTACCCACCGCATCCGTTTCCAGAACTGACAGCGTCGCTGTGCAGAGATACCCTTCCTTGGCCACTGCCTCGCTGTAGATACTGCTACTTTTTGAATCCCCGTGGGTAAACTTCGCCGCATGGGTCACGAGGTTAATTTGTCCGGCTCGCTTCGCGGCATCTGTCAGCCATGCTTTCGGCTCATAGCGAAGCTCCAGTTCCCGGCGTTCTGCCGCAAGCGTTGCGCTATCAATATCGCTGCGTTTTGCGGCCTCTTTATCAAATGCTTCCAGCTTGGTTTGCCGTCGTTCGGCAATGTACTCACTAATGAAAGCAGTAACAACGCTTCTTGACATAACACCTTCCTGACCTTGTTAATTTTCCATTTATCCGTTGTTAATAATGTTTTTGGATCGTTGGGGACATGGTAGTTGCGCTCCACATCAAAACAACGAGCCAGAGTAAGTAACTGCTGCAAAAACCCCGACCAGAAGCAAAAAACGCATCAGTTTGATAAGCATCACATTATTCCCTTGCAAATTGTATGGGTAGTGTATGCTTGGTTTTTAGTACTAACAATACAAAAAGTAAACCTACTTATATAAAGTTTCTCTTTAAATTTAACGAAGTTTATTTTTTCTAAATTCTTCTTTAAGCTTGTTGATATAACTGTCGTACTGACAGCTTAGAAGTACTTATAAAACGATTCGCTTCAAATGTTTACTGCTGTACAAGCAGTCCGCGCCCTCTTTCAGAGGGCGCGAAACACACCTAACACTGGGCGGTACAGCCATTTTTCTTCCTTTCCTGTTCTCAATGTGATCTCTCCATAACGACATGACACCGTCTCCAACTCCATCTGCTTTTCATCCGCCAGCGCCTGTAATACCTCGGCATAATCAATTGCTATCCACGGCTCTACGCCGTCTGCCATGTATAACGCCTGTTCGCAAAATCCTCCCGCAGGTTTTAACACCCCGTTTTCCTGCATCAGGCAAAACTCTGGTTCATCGCCTTCCTCTTCCATACTCAAAAAGAAAGTTTCCTGTGGTGAAGCACGGCGAAACGGCGTCCGCCGCTGTAATTCACCGTTCCACGTCAGCGGCAGCCGCCACCACGACGCGGCCACCACATCTGATTTATCGCCGTCGTCCAGCAGCGCGGCGCGCAACCGGGCATGCTCCAGCGTCGCCAGTGCATTGCCGGGCAGATTTTCAACGATGCGCGGTATTGCATTTAGTGTGCGATAGCCCTCTTCACTGAGCAGCTCATGGAGATCGTGATGAGGCAGAAGATGGTGTTCGGTTTCAAATCCTGGCTTACAATAAGCCACCTTTTCTCCACGGAGCGCGCGTACGTTGCGTTCCAGAATCACCAGGTTTTCAGTATCCGGAACGATCTGGCGATGGCGCTGAATACGCCCCGCAAACTGTATAAGAGAACGCATCGAACTCGGCTCGATAATTCCCCAGTCGGCATCAAAATCGCGCCCAACCTCCAGAACGGATGTGCCGAGCACGACAAAAAGATGGTGCTGTTCCGGTGACGTCAGCGCCTGCTTAACTTCCGGCAACTGCCAGACCAGCGCCGGTTTGTGCCGCGTGAACGCGGCATCGAGTCGTTTTTCAATTGCCGCACGCACAGCCAGCGGGTGCTGGCTGTGGTACACGCAATAATGAATGCGGTAATTGTCCGGAGAAGGTAATGCCATCAGCGCCTGCGCGACGGCAACCAGTGGGTTGATGTTCGCCATCCTCACCAGACCAAATGACACGGTTTTGCCGCTTTTATGCGTGCTGTGATGATCGCCGTGTAGCGCGATTGTTTGCTGGTGCAACGTCTGCGCCAGCGCAGAGACAACGTCGGCAGTACAGGACGAGTGAGGCTTCACGACGGCCAGTTTCCCCAGGCGAAGCCTGGGCTGGTCTGGCAGACGTTTAATCCGCTGCCTGACAAAATCGCCATGTGCCTGACGGAATTGAGCATCGTCGGCCACATCCTGCGGCTGCGCGCCATACTCATCAAACCAGGCGCAGCAGATACTCATCGGTCTGTCCGACTGACCGCACGCGGCCTGCCAGACTCTCCGCCCTTCCCGATAGGCTTCAAACAGCGCTTCCGTTAATGAAGGGGGCAGCGTTGCAGAGGAAAGCAGCACGCGGGAGCCGAGCATTCCCGCCCAGTTCACCAGCCGACAAAGGGCGTGCAAATCGTCAATCTCAAAATCATCAGGCTCATCAAGCACCAGATCGCTGGTAAGCAGGCGCAGCATAGCGGGGATCTGCTTGCCACCGCGCACCCCTTCCGTTGCAGGCATCAGGTGATCGAGGGTTGTCACCAGCACCGGAGCACTGACCAGGCGATTGAGCGCCGGTTCTTTCGCCAGCCACTGCTGAGCGATCCCGCTACTGGTTGCCCCTTCGTAATGCACGTAGTGATGGCTGGCGAAGAACGTTTCGTCGCTGGCACTACTGGTATCTTCGGCGTCATTCCCCTGATAGAGCTCCTTCACTGCTGCGGCACCGGTCACCACGGCCAGCGTGTCGTCATCCAGCCTCAGGCGCGACTGCAAAGCCTGACCCGTCTGCAGCGTCAGCGTGCGTAACCCCAGCGCCACGCTGAAACGACACCCTGCCTGCTCATCTGCCAGAGCGTACATAATTCGGGTATTGGCAAAGGTTTTACCGCATCCGGTCGAGGCCATATTGATGCCGAAAAAGCCCTGCTCAGCACTCTTCTCGCGTAGAGAAGAGGCAACGTCCCACGCGTCGTTTTGCCAGGAAAAGCGTTTTTCTTTCGCCCTTTCCCGAAACGTTTTATGCCGGGCGATGGCGGGTAATGAGCGTCGCAACGCCGGAAGAGAGCGCCCCATCAACAGCGCATGATGGGCGACACCAACATTGTGCTCATCAAGTTTTTGGTTAAGTTCGGTTCCGTGGTGAGTGTTAGCCCACGCCTGTATGGCATCATCCTGCCATCCGGAATAAGCTGGTTGAGAGGAGTAAACGTGATCGGCCAGCATTAGCGACAGGCGGGCGAGATGGAGGGTGAAGATATTATCCATCGTTCCCGCGTGAAGCAGCGCAGGCAGATTCCGGATACGTTTACCAATCTGTCGGGCCTTCTCGCGCCAGGTTTTACTTTTTAGCGGCGTACCGTAGGGGAATTTCCAGACATTATTAAAATCACGCTCTTTCCACTGATGTTGTTCGGTAGATTTATGATTAAGCGAGTTCCAGTCTGCGTTCAACTGTTTCTCAAACCAGCCTTCGCAGTAGATCATCTGAGGACGTGTCGAATATGACTGCGGCATACGGTGATGCGACAAAATCAACCATACCACCACTTTAGCCAGAGGCGGGAGCTCCCCCAAAAGGCTGCAGTTCTTGTCTGTGTCCATCTTCAACGCTTTCAACATGGCCTTTTCGTCAGCGGCTTTTAGCTGAGTGATGGAAGCCAGCCACTGTTCATCGGTTTGTTTTCCTACAAACGCCTCGAACAGACGAACCGAGATCCACTCATGACGATACGGCTGGCAAATGTGCTTACTTTCACCCTTAAGCGTCTGCTGGAAGCACATCCCCGCTTTACCAAAATCATGAAACAGCCCGGCAATCGCTGCCAGCAAGGCGATGCTTTCCGCGCTGTGCCAGCGGTGTTCACTGTCGTTCCGGATAATTTGCAGGGTTGTGCGGTTTGTTGGCACGCGCCCTTGCGCGTTAAAACGACGCAAATTCCCGACAATCCACAACAGTTCACTTTGACCGTTTTTTTTCAGCCAGTGGCAGGCCACGGCGGTGTTACGACGTGCCGTTTTACGCAGCAGCTTGCGCAGCGTAATGGCGCCTTCCATCGTCATCGTCGTCTGCCACGCCGCGTCACCCGTACGCTCAGCGAACTGATCGATAATCTGGCAGCTTTGCTCGCGCGCACGTTTGGTACACCGAGAGATAATCAGCACATTCATTTTGCGACGCCCGCCAGCGAGTGCGAGGTTTCCTGCAAGGTGGCGATCATCACATCCAACGCATCGGACTGCTGAAACGCGTTAATGCAGCGCTGACGAAACTGTTGATTATCCTCACCTTCCATAGCCGCAATAAATGCCTGCGGCATAACGAGGGCATCTTTTATTAAATCGGCAATATCAAAAACCAGCCCACCGCGACGGGTTTTACCGTGCATAACCGCCAGACCATGAGGAATGCCCGTCACCCATGCCGCAACCGCAGCCAGTCCGTATGCCAGATAATTGCCCTGATCGAGAAAACGGTTCGCCATATCTGCACCACCGCCCCGTTTGGCGCGGGTAAAACAGCCATAGCCCACCGTCTGGTTTACCAGTTTGTAGAGCGATTTTGTGAGCTGTGCTTCCTGGAGCATCAGCGACGTATGATCCTGCGCGTTTTCCATACCCCGCCTTGCACGCTCCAGAATAGTGTCCAGCGCGTCCCGACCGGGCTGAAATGACGTTTCTCGCTGCATCCGCAGCCCTGCCCACTGTTTTTCTATTTGCTGTAAACGAATAAACTGAAACTGCTTTGCCGCCAGCAGACGTTTTTCCTCATCAAACCAGAATGAGACCCAGTTTTGTAAATAGCCCGTCGGGCGGTATTCGCTTTGCGGGCTGAGCCATGAGACGTCAATATCCACCTCGTTCGCGGAATAAAGCGGCGTGCCGTCCGTTCCACAAAAACCAACCATCACGCCTGCTCGCGCGAACTCCCGCATTGCCATTTGCGTAACGGATGTTCCCATACCCAGCATCACTGCCGTGGTATTGGCGATGGGAATATTCCAGTAAAACGATTCTTTGCCTTCCTGAGTGACATATTCAACGCGCCCACCATTCACCTGAATACGACATTTTTCCAGGTAATAGATATTGGCGCGCTTAGAATGGAGAATAGTTTTTAAATCTGTTGGAGTAATGCTGTTGACGGACATGGCGAGGGCTTTTATTTCAATGTGTTGAATGTGCGGTATGTTATCGAAAATAAGCCACAAGCAAATGTGATGGATATCAAACGAATAGTAATTGCAGTGATAATTTAGCGAAGAATTACTTTTTTGCATTGAAATATTATTTTTACAAATAATATATTCGCCAGAATATAATTTGTTCGTGAATTATTTTTTATTTATTGTAAAAAAATAGAGAGTGTGGTGTTGATAGTATTAACTTTTTATAGGTGGGATGAATCTTTCAGAGGATTGGTTTTAATTGTACTGCCTGTGCGGCAGTGAACCGTGTAGCGCCTGTTTGTCGATGTTGTTCATTTTTCTAAGCTACTTGCACAGCAGTGAACTCCGCACAGAGCTAGCGCAGCTGTCTTTGCCCTTTCTAAGCTGCCTGTACGGCAGTGAACGCTGCGGCGCGTAAGCTTCGCTCTGCAATTAATTTCTAAGCTGCCTGTACGGCAGTGAACAGCTTGATTGCCAAAGTCTTGATAGTCCCTGATTTCTAAGCTGCCTGTACGGCAGTGAACAAGTGAACGTGGTATATGACTGGAACGAATCATTTCTAAGCTGCCTGTACGGCAGTGAACCCAATTATCGACTATCCCGACTGGCTTCCGCTTTTCTAAGCTGCCTGTACTGCAGTGAACACCGTCAGGCGCTGCACTCGCGCGGCGAGAACTTTCTAAGCTGCCTGTACGGCAGTGAACGTGAATCCGTACTTCGTGTCAGCGCGGGCGGTTTTCTAAGCTGCCTGTACGGCAGTGAACGCCACTCTTCCAGGCGGTTATGACGGCGTACATTTCTAAGCTGCCTGTACGGCAGTGAACGTCGGGTACCGCGGCGCGCAACCGGCGCATGTTTTCTAAGCTGCCTGTACGGCAGTGAACGCAACATGTAACCCCTCGCCGAATCCGCTAACTTTCTAAGCTGCCTGTACGGCAGTGAACCTCGTCGCGCAGCGGCTCGAAGCGGCGGCGATTTTCTAAGCTGCCTGTACGGCAGTGAACACCTTGAGCAGGTCGGTGCAATGTCAGGGCAGTTTCTAAGCTGCCTGTACGGCAGTGAACCGTAGGTGCTGGCAAGCATCTGGATATTGTCATTTCTAAGCTGCCTGTACGGCAGTGAACCTGCGCACACTTCCAGCGGTGCTTGTATTTGCTTTCTAAGCTGCCTGTACGGCAGTGAACTGTCGCTAAATCAAACTGGTGAGTGCGCTTCCTTTCTAAGCTGCCTGTACGGCAGTGAACGATGGCGCGGCGCCCGGTTGCCGGAGCTGCGCTTTCTAAGCTGCCTGTACGGCAGTGAACGGCACACAGCCACTTTCCGCCCAGGCTGACACTTTCTAAGCTGCCTGTACGGCAGTGAACAGCGGCGGTATTACTGACTCACCTCGCCGCGTGTTTCTAAGCTGCCTGTACGGCAGTGAACGTAGCCTCATAAGCAAGCTCTCCGGCATTGTTTTTCTAAGCTGCCTGTACGGCAGTGAACTCACCCGGCTACCGGTGCTCCATCTGTTTATCTTTCTAAGCTGCCTGTACGGCAGTGAACCAGCGTGCATACGCCAACGTGAACACCTCGCTTTTCTAAGCTGCCTGTACGGCAGTGAACTCATGTTCTCCCGAGAACTGAATCGCGACTCATTTCTAAGCTGCCTGTACGGCAGTGAACACTGCATTTCTGCCAGCCTTCCTTTCCAGCATTTTCTAAGCTGCCTGTACGGCAGTGAACTTTGGTGGGGGCTGAGGTAGATACGGTGCAGCTTTCTA
This sequence comes from Enterobacter cloacae complex sp. IR5384, assembly GCF_049237265.1. Taxonomy (NCBI): domain Bacteria; kingdom Pseudomonadati; phylum Pseudomonadota; class Gammaproteobacteria; order Enterobacterales; family Enterobacteriaceae; genus Enterobacter; species Enterobacter cloacae complex sp. IR5384. The sequence goes on from NZ_JBMKHJ010000001.1 coordinate 299,724, forward strand.
AGCTGCCTGTACGGCAGTGAACGTTCTCCCGCCAGACGAAATATGATTTTTACTTTTCTAAGCTGCCTGTACGGCAGTGAACGGAGGGTCAAGGAGCGGCGCAGCGTGCGGGGTTTTCTAAGCTGCCTGTACGGCAGTGAACGCCTGGTCGTTCCCTGACGGGGTGAGGCTGTATTTCTAAGCTGCCTGTACGGCAGTGAACTCTCGGTGCCAAATCGCCTTGTTTGGGATAACTTTTCTAAGCTGCCTGTACGGCAGTGAACTGAAAGGAAACAACGCCATCTTATTGTTAGAAAAGAAAATAATCAACTTTTGCGCATAAAACCTTTTTTTCAGAAACGTAAATCCGAACCATATAAATCAATGAATTACGTGCACATCAAAAAAAGGGTTAAACCATTGGCGTCAGAGGAGCTTCCCCGATGCCTCAGAGCGCACTCAGGAAATAATGTGCATTATCTTTTCTGAATGTTGAGGTGCAAAGACATCTGCCGCCATTGAATGCGTAATGTCATGAAGCAGTCCCGTCAGGTGCGGCAACATATCGCGGTCAACATGCGACACCAGCAACACATGGTTTAACGCCCGGCAGTAGTCGCATTTCGTTTCGGTATCCTCCAGCAACCACTCTTTTTGTCGCGGTTGCTCCGCGTCGTCCTCAAATTCCACTACCTGAAAATCACGCATTGATTCTGTGAGGCCGGTTTTCACTTCCTCCAGATATGGCATACGGGCTGCGTTTGTGGGAGGGATTTGCAATCGAGGAGGATTTCGGTGAGCAGTTTGCAGCGTTTGGCGAGGGTTGGGAGATCGGGGCTGAGGGAGAGTTCACTGTATAAATGGGCGAAATTGTTTTCTGTATTCATTGGGTAATTCCTTCACACACTTTGAATTTACCACCGCAGGAAACGCCAATTCGCTGGCGGCGGACGAAAAGGAATTGGCGTACCAGTGTGTGTGCTACTGGCGCTTCAAAAGAAGCTTCCGATTCGCCCGCCAGATGCAGAATTATACCCTTTTCCTTAGGGCGAACGAAGCCTGCAGCATTACTGCTGCTCACACACTTTCAGGACGCCAATCCTGACACCTGATTTTGCAGGTGCGCCGCCATTTTATTACTGTGGATTTATCCAGCAACTGACTTCGAAAGAATCTGGAAAGCGCCTCGCAAAATTCCTCTGCGGCATGATGCCCTCACCCCAGCCCTCTCCCACAGGGAGAGGGAGAAAACACTAAAAACGACAACCCTGTTACCCTCACCCCGCCCCTCTCCCACTGGGAGAGGCAGAAAAGCAGGCATAAAAAAACCGGGCTATTGCCCGGTTTTTAGACCTACGTAAGAAATCAGTGAGCCGCTTCCGGCTTGTGCTTCGCCGCACTCTGGAAATCGTACGTCAGTTCGTTCTTCGCCTGATCCAGCGCCACTGTCACCTGGCCGCCGTCCACCAGCGAGCCAAACAGCAGTTCGTTCGCCAGCGGTTTCTTCAGGTTATCCTGAATCACACGCGCCATCGGACGGGCACCCATCGCACGGTCGTAGCCTTTCTCAGCCAGCCAGTTGCGGGCCTCCTGGCTCACTTCCAGCGACACGCCTTTCTGATCAAGCTGAACCTGCAGTTCGACGATGAACTTGTCTACCACCTGATGGATCACCTCGGTAGACAGGTGATCGAACCAGATAATGTTGTCCAGACGGTTGCGGAACTCCGGCGTAAAGATCTTCTTGATCTCTTCCATCGCATCGGTGCTGTTATCCTGGTGGATCAGGCCGATGGATTTGCGCTCGGTTTCACGGACACCGGCGTTAGTGGTCATCACCAGCACCACGTTACGGAAGTCCGCCTTGCGCCCGTTGTTGTCGGTCAGCGTCCCGTTGTCCATCACCTGCAGCAGGATGTTGAACACGTCCGGGTGTGCTTTCTCGATTTCATCGAGCAGCAGTACCGCATGTGGATGCTTGATCACCGCGTCGGTGAGCAGACCGCCCTGGTCAAAGCCCACGTATCCCGGAGGCGCACCAATCAGACGGCTGACGGTGTGACGCTCCATATACTCGGACATATCAAAGCGCAGCAGTTCAATGCCCAGCGCTTTGGAGAGCTGCACCGTTACTTCGGTTTTCCCGACACCGGTTGGACCGGCGAACAGGAACGAACCGACAGGCTTATGCTCATGCCCCAGTCCGGCACGGGCCATCTTGATCGCTTCGGTTAAGGCCTCAATGGCTTTATCCTGACCAAAGACCAGCATCTTCAGACGATTGCCAAGGGTACGCAGCGTGTCGCGATCGCTCTGAGAAACGCTCTTCTCAGGAATGCGCGCGATACGAGCCACTACGGACTCAATATCCGCCACGTTGACGGTTTTCTTACGCTTGCTGGCTGGCATCAGACGCGCACGCGCCCCTGCCTCGTCAATCACGTCAATCGCCTTATCCGGCAGATGACGATCGTTGATGTATTTCACCGCCAGCTCCACCGCCGCACGCACCGCTTTCGCGGTGTAACGCACGTCGTGGTGCGCTTCATACTTCGGTTTCAGGCCGTTGATGATCTGCACCGTTTCCTCGACGGACGGTTCAGTGACATCGATTTTCTGGAAGCGACGTGCCAGGGCACGATCCTTCTCAAAAATGTTGCTGAACTCCTGGTAAGTGGTCGAGCCAATCACCCGGATCTTGCCGCTGGAGAGCAGCGGTTTGATCAGGTTAGCGGCGTCCACCTGCCCACCCGAAGCGGCACCCGCACCGATGATGGTATGAATTTCATCGATAAACAGGATGCTGTTGGTATCCTGCTCCAGCTGTTTTAACAGCGCCTTGAAGCGTTTTTCAAAATCACCACGGTATTTGGTGCCCGCCAGCAAAGAGCCGATATCCAACGAGTAGATGGTGCAATCGGCAATCACTTCCGGTACGTCGCCCTGCACAATGCGCCAGGCGAGACCTTCGGCAATCGCGGTTTTACCCACGCCCGATTCCCCCACCAGCAGCGGGTTATTTTTGCGGCGACGGCACAGCACCTGAATCGCGCGCTCCAGCTCTTTATCGCGACCAATCAGCGGGTCGATACCGCCAACGCGAGCAAGCTGATTAAGGTTGGTGGTGAAGTTTTCCATACGATCCTCCCCGCCTGCTTGCTCTTCATTGTTATTGACCTGATTGCTGGGATCCGATGCCTGGTTAGGCTCGTCTTTGCGCGTGCCGTGGGAAATAAAGTTAACCACATCAAGTCGGCTGACTTCATGTTTGCGCAGCAGGTAGGCCGCCTGCGACTCCTGCTCGCTGAAGATGGCGACCAGGACATTTGCGCCCGTCACTTCGCTACGTCCGGAAGACTGGACGTGGAATACCGCGCGCTGCAGCACACGCTGGAAGCTGAGCGTCGGCTGTGTGTCGCGCTCTTCTTCACTGGCTGGCAGCACCGGTGTCGTTTGTTCGATGAAGGCTTCGAGTTCCTGACGTAGCGCCACCAGATCCACGGAGCAGGCTTCCAGCGCTTCGCGGGCAGATGGGTTGCTAAGCAGTGCGAGCAGTAAATGCTCGACGGTCATAAACTCATGTCGGTGCTCACGCGCTCTGGCGAAAGCCATATTTAAACTGAGTTCCAGTTCTTGATTGAGCATAGGCACCTCCCCCAATTTTATGCCTTATCAGGCCTTTTCCAGCGTACACAGCAACGGATGCTCGTTCTCCCTCGCATAGTCGTTCACCATCGCCACTTTGGTTTCTGCCACCTCGGCGGTAAAGATGCCGCAGATAGCTTTGCCACGATAATGAACGGTAAGCATCAGTTGCGTTGCACGTTCTACATCATAAGAAAAGAACTTTTGTAGCACGTCAATAACAAATTCCATCGGCGTGTAATCATCGTTCATTAACATAACTTTATACATAGATGGCGGTTTTAGCGCGTCACGCACTTTGTCTTCCGCCAGCTGGTCAAAATCCAGCCAGTCGTTGGTCTTACCCATTTTGCATAACCACTTTGAATCTACCTCAGATGTTAGATAACAATCATCTATTACTGTCATCCGCGATGTCTGTCACAAACTGTTGCAATAGCGTTAACTGCTTCAAACTTTGGTTGATTATTGTCCCATCTCCAGCGCCAAACGCTTGACGATGTCTTTCGATTCTCTAAATTGTACAAGCGTGAGATGGCGAGGTTTTGAACAGCCCCCACTCCACCACCGGTTCATTCCATCTTAACTTATAAGATTTACGAAGGATGTCGAAGCATGGAAATGGGTACTGTTAAGTGGTTCAACAACGCCAAAGGGTTTGGCTTCATCTGCCCCGAAGGCGGCGGCGAGGATATATTCGCTCACTATTCCACCATTCAGATGGATGGTTACAGAACGCTCAAAGCCGGGCAGTCCGTCCGGTTCGATGTACATCAGGGACCCAAAGGCAATCACGCAAGCCTTATCGTACCGATTGAAGCAGAAACGGTTGCTTAGCTCTCTGTTTTATTGTGTACATCCTGCAGTCAAAATGCCAGCCCGATCGGCTGGCATTTTTATTTTCGGGTTATTCCCGAGCCAGCGCATCCACCGGATCCAGCCGCGCCGCGTTGCGGGCCGGCAGCCAACCAAACAAGATGCCGGTAAAGGTCGAGCATAAAAATGCGGTAAGAATGGCCACCGGTGAAAACCCAATCTCCCAGCCGGGTAAGAAAATCTGCAGGGCAAAGGCGATCATCATCGACAGCGCAATCCCCATGGCGCCGCCCACCAGACACACCAGCACCGCTTCAATCAAAAATTGCTGCAGCACGTCGCTGGCTCTGGCCCCAACCGCCATGCGAATACCAATTTCCCGGGTACGTTCCGTCACCGAGACCAGCATGATATTCATTACCCCGATACCGCCAACGACCAGCGAAATCACCGCCACCAGCGTGAGGAACAGCTGAAGAGTACGTGTGGTCTTTTCCGCCGTTTTCAAGAGGCCGTCCATATTCCAGGTGAAGAAATCCTTCTTCCCGTGACGCAGGGTTAAGAGCCGCTCAAGCTGCTGTTCGGCCAGCGCGCTGTCGTAGCCCTCCTTCACGCGCACGGTGATGGAATTCAGCCACGACTGCCCCATAATCCGCCCGGAAATGGTGCTGTACGGTAGCCAGACCCGCAGGATCTTGCTGCTACCAAACATGGACTGCTTCTCTTCCGCCACGCCAATCACGGTGGCTGGCATGTTCCCTACAAGGATCACTTCGCCCACGACGTTGGTTTTATTGGGGAAGAGCTGTCTGCGCGAGTTCGCGTCCAGTACCACCACCTGCGCCCTGCCCGCCAGCTGTTCGGCGTTGAAGGTCGCCCCTTCGCTGAAGGTCATGCCGTAGACGTTAAAATAATCTCCGCTGACGCCGTTCGCGCTGGCGGCAACGTCCACGTTACCCACGCGCAGGCGAAGGTTTTGCGACACGGCAGGCGTCGCCGAATTGACCCACGGCTGTTTCTGAATGGCCGCCAGGTCGTCGTATTTCAACGCCTGCTGATACTGCGGTTCGTCATCACCAAAGTCTTTCCCGGGATAGACGTCAATGGTGTTGGTCCCGATAGCGCGGATATCCGCCAGCACCAGCTGTTTGGCTGCATCGCCCACCACCACAATCGACACCACCGATGCAATACCGATGATGATCCCAAGCATGGTCAGCAGGGTGCGCATTTTATTGGCCGCCATCGCCAGCCAGGCCATGGTCAGCGCCTCGCGAAAACCGCTGGAAAACTGTCCCCAGCCGGTTGCAGCAGGCAAGGCTTCTTTTGGCGCGGCCGCTCTGGACGCACGCGGCGGCGGGTTGCTCACCAGCTCGCCGTCGTGGATCTCGATAATGCGCTCAGCCTGCGCCGCCACCTGCGGATCGTGAGTCACGATAATGACCGTGTGCCCCTGATCGCGAAGCTGATGGAGGATCGCCATCACCTCTTCACCGGAATGGCTGTCGAGCGCTCCGGTGGGTTCATCGGCCAGGATCACCTGCCCGCCGTTCATCAGCGCACGGGCAATACTCACGCGCTGCTGCTGACCGCCAGAAAGCTGCGAGGGCTGATAATCTACCCGCTCCGCCAGGCCAAGACGCGTTAACAGCGCCTGCGCCCGCGCAAGGCGTTTCTTGCGCTCCACGCCTGCATAGACCGCCGGGACCTCCACGTTCTGCGCCGCACTCAGGTGAGAGAGCAGATGGTAACGCTGAAAGATAAAGCCGAAGTGTTCCCGACGCAGCTTTGCCAGCGCGTCGCCGTCCAGAGTGGAAACGTCCGTTCCGGCCACGCGGTAGGTACCGCTGGTCGGTTTATCCAGACAGCCAAGAATGTTCATCAGCGTCGATTTACCGGAACCCGACGCGCCAACAATCGCCACCATCTCGCCCGCTTCCACGCGCAGGGATATGCCCTTCAGCACCTCCACCGGACCATCGCCCGACGGATAGCTGCGACGAATATCAGTCAGCTCAAGCAACGCCGTCATTTCGCCGCTCCGGGCAGGGTTTCGCTGGTGACTACCTCGTCACCCTCTTCCAGCCCTTTCACCACCACCACGTCGGTATCGTTGCGTGCGCCAATCACCACTTCACGCTCGCGCGTTTCGCCATTGCGTAGCACCTTCACCTTATAGCGGTTATCCCCGGCGGATTCCCCCAGCGCAGAGAGCGGAACGGTCAGCACGTTTTTGACGCCGGTCAGCTGAATATGGACCTGCGCGGTCATATCCAGACGCAGCACGCCCTGCGGGTTGGGGACTTCAAAACGGGCATAGTAGAAGATCGCATCGTTCACTTTTTCCGGCGTGGGCAGAATGTCCTTCAGCACGCCTTCATAGCGCGTCTGCGGATCGCCCAGTACGGTAAACCAGGCGTTCTGCCCCGGCTTAAGATGGATAACATCCGCCTCGGAAACCTGCGCTTTCACCAGCATAGTGCTCATGTCCGCCAGCGTCAGAATGTTCGGCGCCTGTTGGGCGGCAATCACCGTCTGACCCTGAAGCGTGGTGATCTGGGTCACTTCCCCGGCCATGGGCGCCACAATCTTCGTATAATCGAGGTTGGTTTTCGCCGTATCCAGCGAGGCCTGGTTGCGCTTGATTTGCGCGTCAATGGTGCCAATCTGCGCCTGTTTCACCGCCAGTTCGGTGGCGGCCGTGTCGAGATCCTGTTTCGAGATCGCCTGCGTTTTGGCCAGCGCCTGCTGACGCGTCAGGGTCACCTGGGCAAGATTACGTTCCGCCAGCGCCTGCGCACGCTGCGCGCGCAGCTCCATCAGCGTGGCTTCCACTTCCCGGATCTGGTTTTCAGCCTGTTCCGGGTCGATAACGCCGAGCAGCTGCCCCTTTTTCACCTTATCGCCAATCTCAACGGACAGCGTTTTTAACTGCCCGCTAACCTGTGCGCCCACGTCAACCTTGCGCAGCGCATCAAGTTTGCCGGTCGCCAGCACGTTTTGCTGCAATTCACCCGGACGGACGATCAGCGTTTGATACTGCGGAACCGGCGCGTTGAGCACTTGCCATAACCAGTATGCGGCCGCTACCACCACTATCGCCAGCAGCAGAAACCACTTTCTGCGTTTTCCCTTAAGGTTCATAAATATTCCAAATAATTATTCTGGCTTACATCAACGTCGATTCTATCTAAACCACTCCTCAACGAAACCCCTGAATTCAGGAAATGCCTGGATTTGTTGACACAACGTTGACAAAGGGCCTGCTGAAATAACGCCATTCCATAAGAAGCAGGATCTCACATGTCTTCCATCGTCGATACACCGTATTCCACTCTGTCGCAGCCTAAATCCGGCTGGCAGCTGTTTAAAAGCCTGGTCACTGGCGCCATTACGCCGGGCCTGGCATGGCAAAATCCCGCCTATCGACGTAAGTTTGCGCTTCGCACGCTGGCGACGCCGCTCAGCACCGCACGTCTGCTCTCAAGCCTGGCAAAGCAGCCCCGTTTGATGCAAATGCTGCAGGTCCAGCCTGGCCTGCCCTGTCGCCTGCATCGCCCTTGGCTGACCGTGAATATGGATCGCCCGCATGCGCTGGAAGCCCTGAACTGGCACTACCAGACCATGAGTCACCACCTGCCGGCCGCGCTGCTCAAAGGCTATCTTTCTAAGCAGGGCGTGACGCTCCTGACCTTAACCGGTAAGGATGAACAGCAGTTTACCGTTCGGTTGTGCGCCGATGCGTTCCTGGATAAAGAGGGAGAAGCTACCCTCTTTTTCAGTGACCATCAGGATACCGTGCTGGCGGAAATAACGTTTACGCTGTGCCCGTTTGAAGGCAAAAGCACACTCTTTATCGGCGGTCTGCAGGGGGCGAAAGCCCACGTTCCGCATGAGCTGATCCAGAAGGCAACCAAGGCGTGCCATGGCCTTTTCCCGAAACGACTGCTGGTTGAAGCTGTCATGACGCTTGGCAGCGCCTTCCCGGTGGAGCAGATTGTGGCGGTGAGTAATGCCACCCACATCTATCGCAGCTGGCGATATCGCAAGAAAAAAGAGGGGAAACTGCTGGCGGATTACGACAGCTTCTGGATCTCCCTCGGCGGACACAAACAGGATAACGGTAACTTTGAACTGCCGCTTGCCATGCCGCGTAAGTCCATGGAAGAGATTGCCAGTAAAAAACGCGCGGAATATCGTCGCCGCTATGAGCTGCTGGATAGCCTGACGGAGCAGGTCACCCAGGCAACCCGGCGTTAATCGGCTTTCCCGCGTGCCAGCCACAGGACGCGGGAGAACATTTTACGCAGCAGCGTAGGCACCGATTCGATCCCTCTCCGCCCTGCTTCTGTTGCCACTTCAATGGCTAAATCCGGTTTTGAAGAGCGGTGGATCGCTTTGGCGATCACGCGCCGCATGTTCATCGGCACATCAACCGGCACCATCGCTATCCTGTGGAACACGTCATCGAACCCCTGGCGGTACATAAAGTGCTCCATGTCCATGGCGGGCAGCATGGTTAAATGATCCCGCTCTTCTTCTCGCTCATCGTTCAACAGGCTGCGCACGGTGGATGCGTATTTTTTACCCGCCTCATCGCCGTCGACCAGCACGTGCCATTCTATGCCCATCCGCCGGGCGAATTTGATCAGCGGCTTTAACCCTGACTGCGCAAACTCGATGACCTTAATCCCCTCCGCATCAAAATGGTGGCCGCACTGGCGCGCCAGCTCGTTGATGACCCAGGTCTCGGTTTCCCCCTCCACCAGAAGCCAGCAGCGGGCAAAAAGCGACGAGGCGCGATTAAAGCGGATATGAAACGCAATACGGCGACCATCCTCGGCATTCATCCCTCCCGGCCCCAGCCGGTAAGCAGAAACGCGCGATGATTCACGCACCAGGCGGCAAACATACTCGACCGGCGTCAGCGACAACAACTCGCCGGAATTGGTGGTGGTAATGCGCTGAAGCGGCAGCAGATTCAGCAGGTGCCAGGCAACGGAGAGCATGATGGGGTGCAGACGTGTTTCCGGATCTTCCACCAGCAGCAGCGGACGCGCATCGCGATCCAGACGGACGGTTCCCTTGGCCTGCAGAAGGGTGGAAAATAGCCCCAGCAAAATCACCCGATGAGTGCGTCCGCCGGGCCGGTCGATCATCCGGTTAATGATATCGAGATAGCGCCAGCTTCGTTGCTCATCATGGGACCGACGGCGCATCAGACGATGGCGCGACTGCGAGGTTCCCTGCTCGGAAAAATAGTGCTCCAGCAGTTGTACCATGGCAGAGAGCCCCTGGCGGATTTGCCCATCGGTGAGATTTTGCGGACGCGAAACCAGCTCGCGTGCCAGGAAATCAAGCTCGCGGGCGGTGACTTCTACTTCCGGCATATGCGGCACGGTACCGTTACGGATACGCCGCATAAAACGCGCATCGCGCAAGCGTAGCACCGGCATCAAACGAATCAGATGCCGGGCCAGCTCGTCGATATTGTCCAGCGGGATGGGGTTGCCTTTCTGGTCGAGAAATTCACGCAGGGTCAGCACCCCTTCATTCTCTGACATCTCGCCTTCCAGACGATAAAAAATACGGTGGAAGCCATCGTCGCTCTGAACCCAGCACGGTGACATCGGGCGGAAGCGACGCACCCGGTGACGCCCCGGCTCGGATTCGCGGAACGTCAGAATGATATGGAGATGCTTCTCGCGGCCGTTGACATCGCCGGGCGGAAACCAGAAATCATCATGAACGAAGTGATACAAATCGCCTTCGGGCGAAAGCAGCAGCGTCAGCGCGTCCAGCAGGCTGGACTTACCCCAGGCGTTCTCGCCGATGAGGACGTTATTCTGCTCCAGCTGGAGTGACAGACGGTTTATACCGCGAAACCCGACAATTTCCACACGTTCGAGAAGCATACATCCCCCGAGAAATGATCACTTTTTCCTTTAAGTTATCAGCAGTATAGCGGGAGGATGCCGCACAGAACACTGTCAGGCCTCCTGATTATTTTGTCTCAGCACGAAAAATTCAGAATTTACGTGCAAGGTTTCATTTGAAATAGTCTCAATAGCACCACAAACTATCGCCCGCAAATTGGACTATGATCTATTCACCTCCAGTTTGAACAAGGATTGACATCACATTGCCTTAAATCAAATTATCCGAATTTATTTAAGTGGCGAAGGGGTGTTGTTGGTTTCTAAAATAATGGCTCTTTGAGTCGTCATCCCTTTATGACGATATATCCCGCGCGCGGGAAAGCGTGCGGTAGTTAATTGAGGTGGTTATGTTCAGAAAATTAGCAGCAGAATGCTTTGGTACATTCTGGCTGGTGTTTGGTGGCTGCGGTAGTGCCGTTCTGGCAGCAGCATTTCCGGAACTCGGCATTGGTTTTGTCGGCGTCGCGCTGGCATTTGGTTTAACGGTATTAACCATGGCCTTCGCCGTAGGACATATTTCCGGTGGTCATTTTAACCCGGCCGTGACATTAGGCTTATGGGCTGGTGGTCGCTTCCCGGCCAAAGAGGTCATTGGCTATATTGTCGCTCAGGTTGTGGGCGGTATTATTGCTGCCGCGGTGCTGTACGTGATTGCCAGCGGTAAAGCCGGCTTTGACGCCGCAGCCAGCGGTTTTGCTTCCAACGGCTTCGGTGAGCACTCGCCTGGCGGCTACTCTATGCTCTCTGCCATTGTGATTGAAATTGTGCTGACCGCCGGCTTCCTGCTGGTGATCCACGGCGCGACCGACAAATACGCCCCTGCGGGCTTCGCGCCTATCGCCATTGGTCTGGCACTGACGCTTATTCACCTGATCTCCATTCCGGTGACCAACACCTCGGTGAACCCGGCGCGCAGCACCGCCGTCGCCATCTTCCAGGGCGGTTGGGCACTTGAGCAGCTGTGGCTGTTCTGGGTAATGCCGATCGTCGGCGGTATTCTGGGCGGCGTGCTGTATCGCACCCTGCTGGAAAAACGCGATTAATCTTTCCCTCCCTCTCCCTGTGGGAGAGGGCCACGGTGAGGGCAACAGGCCGGGTAAGGCGCAGCCGCCACCCGGCTTTCTTTTGCCGCTTTACTGAACAGCCTTTATTGGGTAGTGTCTCTGGCGCTCAACAGCTACTCACAAGGACCGGTTGTTCATGTTCTCAGGACTCCTCATTATTCTGCTGCCCCTGATTGTGGGCTATCTTATCCCGCTGCATCAGGCATCGGCATTACGGCTTATCAACCGTTTTCTCAGCTGGATTGTTTACGTCATTCTGTTCTTTATGGGGATTAGCCTGGCCTTTCTGGATAACCTGGCGACCAATCTGCTTTCCATCCTGCATTATTCTGCGGTCACTGTTGTGGTTATTTTGCTCTGCAATATCGCCGCCTTATTCTGGCTTGAACGCACTATTCCGTGGAAAAACCATCACCATCAGGAAAAACTGCCTTCCCGAATTGCGATGGCGCTGGAATCATTAAAACTGTGCGGCGTCGTGGTGCTCGGTTTTGTCCTTGGGCTCACCGGATGGCCTTTTTTGCAGCACGCCACAGAAGCCAGCGAATATACCCTGATCTTCCTGCTGTTCCTTATTGGTATCCAGTTACGCAATAATGGCATGACCCTGAAACAGATTGTCCTGAATCGTCGGGGAATGATTGTTGCCGTTATTGTGGTCGCCAGTTCAATGGTAGCAGGCGTCATTAACGCCTTGATTCTCGACCTGCCGCTCAAAACCGGCCTGGCCATGGCCTCCGGATTTGGCTGGTATTCCCTCTCCGGTATTCTGCTAACCGAGTCGTTTGGCCCTGTTATTGGCAGCGCCGCCTTCTTTAACGACCTGGCGCGGGAGTTAATCGCCATCATGCTGATCCCGGGTCTGGTTCGCCGCAGCCGCTCTACCGCGCTGGGTCTGAGCGGGGCGACGTCGATGGACTTTACCCTGCCGGTATTACAACGCTCTGGCGGGCTGGAAATGGTGCCCGCCGCCATCGTACACGGCTTTATTCTGAGCCTGCTGGTGCCTGTTCTGATGGCCTTTTTCTCCGCCTGATACCTCTCTGGCGGTAGGGTTCCTGCCGCCAAAATTGCGCTAAATCAATCTCCCTCTACTTTGTCAAAAAAAGCCCTTTTCACCGCCCGGACACAGGCATAACCTTAAACATGTATATCAAATATAACTTTAACAGGTGTGATTATGTTTTGTGTGCAATGTGAACAAACTATCCGTACCCCGGCAGGCAATGGCTGTTCTTACGCGCAGGGTATGTGCGGTAAAACCGCAGAAACATCAGACCTGCAGGATCTGCTGATTGCTGCCCTGCAGGGGCTTTCCGCCTGGGCATTCAAAGCCCGCGAGTACGGTATTGTCGACCACTACGTAGACAGCTTTGCGCCGCGCGCCTTTTTCTCCACGCTGACTAACGTTAACTTTGATTCGCCGCGCATTGTCGGGTACGCCCGTGAAGCGATTGCCCTGCGCGAAGCGCTGAAAGCGCAGTGCCTGAATGCCGATGCCAGCGCCCGCGTGGACAACCCGATGTCAGAACTGCAGCTGGTGAGTGACGACCTGGGCGAATTACAGCGTCAGGCCGCAGAATTTACCCCGAACAAAGACAAAGCGGCGATTGGCGAGAACATTCTCGGCCTGCGCCTGCTGTGCCTGTACGGCCTGAAAGGTGCCGCAGCCTATATGGAGCACGCGCACGTGCTTGGCCAGTACGATAACGACATCTACGCGCAGTACCACAAAATCATGGCGTGGCTGGGCACCTGGCCTGCCGATATGAATGCGCTGCTTGAGTGCTCCATGGAAATCGGCCAGATGAACTTCAAAGTGATGAGCATTCTGGATGCCGGTGAAACCAGCACCTACGGTCATCCAACGCCCACGCAGGTCAATGTAAAAGCGACCGAAGGCAAATGTATTCTCATCTCCGGCCACGACCTGAAAGATCTCTACAACCTGCTGAAGCAGACCGAAGGCACCGGCGTTAACGTCTATACCCACGGCGAAATGCTGCCCGCACACGGCTACCCGGAACTGCGTAAATTCAAACATCTGATCGGGAACTACGGCAGCGGCTGGCAGAATCAGCAGGTTGAGTTCGCCCGCTTCCCGGGCCCAATTGTGATGACCTCTAACTGCATCATCGACCCGACCGTCGGCGCGTATGATGACCGCATCTGGACCCGCAGCATCGTCGGCTGGCCGGGCGTGAGCCACCTTGAAGGTGACGATTTCGGTCCGGTGATCGCCCAGGCGCAGCAGATGGCAGGCTTCCCGTACAGCGAAATTCCGCACCTCATCACCGTTGGCTTTGGCCGCGAAACGCTGCTCGGCGCCGCAGATTCGCTGATTGACCTCGTCAGCCGTGAAAAACTGCGCCACATCTTCCTGATTGGCGGCTGTGACGGCGCGCGCGGTGAGCGTAACTACTTCACCGATTTCGCCACCCGCGTGCCGGAAGATTGCCTGATCCTGACGCTGGCCTGCGGTAAATACCGTTTCAACAAGCTGGACTTCGGTAACATTGAAGGGCTGCCGCGTCTGGTGGATGCTGGTCAGTGTAACGATGCCTATTCAGCCATCATTCTGGCGGTCACGCTGGCGGAGAAACTGGGCTGCGGCGTGAACGATCTGCCGCTGTCGCTGGTGCTCTCCTGGTTCGAGCAGAAAGCGATTGTGATCCTGCTGACCCTGCTCTCTCTGGGCGTAACCAATATCGTCACCGGCCCGACCGCGCCAGGCTTCCTGACGCCGGACCTGCTGGCCGTGCTGAACGAGAAATTCGGTCTGCGTTCCGTGACCACCGTAGAAGAAGATATGCAGCAACTGCTGAGCGCGTAAGGAGTATTTCATGACCATGCCAACCTCTCAGTGCCCGTGGCGGATGCAGGTTCATCACATCCAGCAGGAGACGCCGGATGTGTGGACGCTGTCGCTGCTGTGCCATGACTACTACCCGTACCGTGCCGGTCAGTATGCGCTGGTCAGCGTCCGCAACTCCGCGGACACATTGCGCGCCTATACGATCTCCTCGACGCCGGGCGTGAGCGAATACATTACGCTCACTATCCGCCGCATCGATGACGGTGCAGGCTCGCAGTGGCTCACGCGTGACGTCAAGCGCGGGGATTACATCTGGCTGTCTGACGCTCAGGGGGAATTTACCTGTGACGACAAAAGCGAAGATAAATTCCTGCTGCTGGCCGCAGGCTGTGGCGTCACGCCGATCATGTCAATGCGTCGCTGGCTGGCCAAAAACCGCCCGCAGGCTGACGTGCAGGTGATCTACAGCGTGCGCTCGCCGGACGATGTGATCTTTGCCGATGAGTGGCACAACTATCCGGTGACGCTGGTGGCAGAGCACAACGCGACTCACGGTTTTGTCGAGGGACGTCTGAGCCGCGAGCTGCTGCAACGCGTGCCCGATATAGCGAACCGTACGGTGATGACCTGCGGCCCGGCACCGTATATGGAGATTGTGGAACAGGAAGCGAAAGCCCTGGGCGTAACCCGCTTCTTCAAAGAGCAGTTCTTCACGCCGGTGGCAGAGGCGGCAACCAGCGGGATTCAGTTCACCAAACTGCAACCGGCACAAACCTTCTTTGGCCGCGTGGGCACCACACTGCTGGAGGCGCTGGAAAGCAATAAGGTGCCGGTGGTAGCTGCCTGCCGTGCGGGCGTATGCGGTTGCTGTAAAACGAAGGTAGTCTCCGGGGAGTACAGCGTGACCAGCACCATGACGCTGACCGATGCAGAAATTGCTGAAGGTTATGTGCTGGCGTGCTCATGTCATCCGCAGGGCGATCTTGTGCTCGCGTAATCGTTAAACGTGTCATTGTAGGCCCGGTAAGCGCCAGCGCCACCGGGCTTTTTTTGCCCTATCGCCACGCAGGACCTTTCCCTACCGCGTACCGCCCTGCCCCTAAAAACGCCACCGCCAGCGAGCCGATAAAGAAGTACACCAGGCTCTCAATGGCCCACGCACCGACGGCATCGAGTGCAAAGGTTTTGCCCGTGCCCACCATCAGCCATGCCACAATCATGGTAAACGCCAGTACCAGCGCCGCCGGGCGCGTAAAGAGGCCGACAATAATCAGGATCGGAGCCACCACTTCGCCAATCAATACGCCGTAAGCAATAAACCCCGGCAGCCCTTTTTCCACCAGCAGGCCGCTGATGAAGCCCACACCGCCAAATAACTTGTGTAATCCGTGAAACAACATCAGCCCACCGACGGCAAGTCGTAACAAGAGTTTGCCGAGATCGTCGCACGTTAGCTTTTCGTTTACAACAATTAACAATGATTTAACCATCTGAAATGATTCCCGTTTTCACCCAATCTGTCGCCAGATTATGCCGAATCATTGCCGGTGAAAACCACCCTGAAATGAGGGGTATTGTGCAGGCAATACAGTGACTTTCTTCTAAGCTTGTAAGCGATATCACAAAAAGGAGACGGACAACCATGAAACAAACCGTGGCTGCATACATAGCGAAGACCCTTGAACAGGCAGGTGTAAAACGTATCTGGGGCGTAACCGGCGATTCACTGAACGGGCTGAGCGACAGCCTCAACAAGATGAAAACCATTGAATGGATGCCGACCCGTCATGAGGAGGTCGCCGCCTTTGCCGCCGGGGCCGAAGCACAGCTCACCGGGGAGCTGGCCGTCTGCGCCGGGTCGTGTGGCCCAGGGAACCTGCACCTGATTAACGGGCTGTTCGACTGTCACCGCAATCACGTGCCGGTGCTGGCAATTGCCGCCCATATTCCCTCATCTGAAATCGGCAGTGGCTATTTTCAGGAGACGCATCCGCAGGAGCTGTTCCGTGAATGCAGCCACTATTGCGAGCTGGTGTCCTCGCCGGAGCAGATCCCGCAGGTTCTGGCGATAGCCATGCGCAAGGCGGTGCTGAACCGCGGTGTTTCTGTGGTCGTGATCCCGGGGGATGTGGCGCTCAAGGCTGCGCCCGAAGGGGCCAGCACCCACTGGTATCACGCCCCCCAGCCGGTCGTTACCCCAGCTGAAGAGGAGCTGAAAAAACTGGCGCAACTGCTGCGTTACGCCAGCAATATCGCCCTGATGTGCGGCAGCGGCTGTGCTGGCGCGCACAAGGAACTCCTTGAATTTGCAGGTAAGCTAAAAGCCCCAATTGTTCATGCCCTGCGCGGCAAAGAGCACGTTGAGTACGATAACCCTTACGACGTGGGCATGACCGGGCTGATCGGTTTTTCGTCCGGCTTCCATACCATGATGAATGCCGACACGCTGATCCTGCTCGGTACCCAGTTCCCCTATCGCGCGTTCTACCCGACGGATGCCAAAATCATTCAGATCGATATTAACCCGGCCAGCATCGGTGCACACAGCAAGGTCGATATGGCGCTGGTGGGCGACATTAAATCCACCCTTGCCGCCCTGCTGCCGCTGCTGGAAGAGAAAACGGATCGTAAATTCCTCGACAAAGCCCTGAGCGATTACCGCGATGCGCGTAAGGGGCTGGACGAACTCGCCAAACCGAGCGACAAAGCGATCCACCCGCAGTATCTTGCGCAGCAGATCAGCCACTTCGCGGACGACGATGCCATCTTTACCTGTGACGTCGGCACGCCAGCCGTCTGGGCGGCACGCTACCTGAAGATGAACGGCAAACGCCGCCTGCTCGGCTCGTTCAACCATGGCTCAATGGCCAACGCCATGCCGCAGGCGCTGGGCGCCAAAGCCACCGCCCCGGAGCGTCAGGTGGTGGCGATGTGCGGTGACGGCGGATTCAGCATGCTGATGGGCGATTTCCTGTCGGTGGTGCAGATGAAGTTGCCGCTGAAAATCGTGGTCTTCAATAACAGCGTGCTGGGCTTTGTGGCGATGGAGATGAAGGCCGGGGGCTATCTGACGGACGGCACCGAGCTGCACGACACCAACTTCGCCCGCATTGCCGAAGCCTGCGGCATAACCGGTATCCGCGTGGAGAAAGCCTCCGAGGTGGATGAAGCTCTGCAACGGGCGTTTTCCATCGACGGCCCGGTGCTGGTGGATGTGGTGGTCGCCAAAGAGGAGCTGGCCATCCCGCCGCAGATCAAGCTGGAGCAGGCCAAAGGCTTTAGCCTCTACATGCTGCGGGCGATCATCAGCGGCCGCGGCGATGAAGTGATCGAACTGGCAAAAACTAACTGGCTCAGGTAAAACATTTCGCATGACCTCTTAAAATAAAGGGATGTGAAATGATTGATTTACGCAGTGATACCGTTACCCGTCCGAGTCGCGCCATGCTCGAAGAGATGATGGCCGCCCCGGTCGGGGACGACGTCTACGGTGACGATCCAACGGTCAACGAACTGCAGCGCTATGCCGCAGAACTCAGCGGTAAAGAGGCCGCCCTGTTCCTGCCCACCGGAACGCAGGCCAACCTGGTGGCGCTGCTCAGCCACTGCGAACGCGGTGAAGAGTACATCGTCGGCCAGGGAGCGCATAACTACCTGTACGAAGCGGGCGGCGCGGCGGTGCTCGGCAGCATTCAGCCGCAGCCGATCGACGCCGCACCGGACGGCACTCTCCCGCTCGACAAGGTCGCCGCAACAATCAAAGCCGACGACATCCACTTCGCCCGCACCAAATTACTCAGCCTTGAAAACACCCACAACGGTAAAGTCCTGCCGCGCGAGTACCTTAAAGCGGCGTGGGAATTTACCCGCGAGCGCAGGCTCGGCCTGCACGTGGACGGCGCACGAATCTTTAACGCCGTGGTGGCCTACGGCTGCGAGCTGAACGAGATTACGCAGTATTGTGACTCGTTCACCATCTGCCTCTCAAAAGGGCTGGGCACCCCCGTGGGTTCTCTGCTGGTGGGCGATGCGGACTACATCAAACGCGCCAACCGCTGGCGCAAGATGACCGGCGGCGGCATGCGCCAGGCCGGTATTCTGGCCGCAGCGGGTCTGTATGCCCTTAAAAACAACGTGGCACGTCTGCAGGACGATCACGACAACGCCGCGTGGATGGCCGGGCAACTGCGTGAAATTGGCGCCGACGTGATGCGACACGACACCAACATGCTGTTTGTTCGCGTGGGTGATGAGCACGCCGCTGCGCTTGGGGAGTTCATGAAAGCGCGTGGCGTACTGATCAACGCGTCACCCGTTGTGCGTCTGGTGATGCATCTCGACGTCAGCCGCGAGCAGCTGTTGGACGTCGTGAAACACTGGCAGGCGTTTTTACAGCGTTAAGGAGCAGAACGTGCCGCAACGTATTCTGGTGCTCGGTGCCAGCGGGTATATCGGTCAGCATCTGACCACGGCGTTAAGCCAGCAGGGGCATCAGGTGCTGGCGGCGGCACGCAACACGGAACGCCTGCAAAAACTAAACCTGCCAGGCGTCACCTGCCACAACGTCGACCTTAACTGGCCAGAGTCGCTGCCCGCGCTGCTGGAAGAGGTCGACACGCTGTATTACCTGGTGCACAGCATGGGCGAAGGCGGCGATTTTATCGCCCACGAACGTCAGGTGGCCCTGAACGTCCGCGATGCCCTGCGGCAAACGCCGGTTAAGCAGGTGATTTTTTTAAGCTCGCTCCAGGTGCCCGAAAATGAGCAGTCAGACCACCTGCGCGCCCGTCAGCTTACCGCGGACACCTTGCGCAGTGCGGATATCCCCGTCACCGAACTGCGGGCGGGGATCATCGTCGGCGCGGGCTCTGCCGCCTTCGAAGTGATGCGCGATATGGTGTACAACTTGCCGGTGCTCACCCCACCGCGCTGGGTGCGGTCGCGCACCACGCCGATTGCCCTGGAAAACCTGCTGCATTACCTGGTGGCGCTGCTGGACCATCCCGCCGAACGGCACCGCGTGCTTGAGGCCGCGGGGCCGGAGGTGTTGAGCTATCAGGAACAGTTCGAGCATTTTATGCGCGTCAGCGGCCGCCGACGCTGGCTCATCCCCGTTCCCTTCCCGACCCGCTGGATCTCCGTGTGGTTTTTAAACGTTATTACCTCGGTGCCGCCGACGACAGCGAAAGCGCTGATCCAGGGGCTGAAGCACGATCTGCTGGCGGACGATGGCGAACTGCGCGCATTAATTCCGCAAACGCTGATCCGTTTTGACGACGCGGTACGCCATACCCTGAAAGAAGAAGAGAAGCTGGTGAACTCCAGCGACTGGGGCTACGACGCGCAGGCGTTTGCCCGCTGGCGGCCGGAGTACGGTTATTACCCGAAACAGGCGGGCTGCACGGTGAAAACCTCGGCCAGCCTGGCATCGCTGTGGGAGGTGGTGAACCAGATCGGCGGCAAAGAGCGTTATTTCTTCGGCAATATTCTCTGGCAGACACGCGGAGCGATGGATCTGCTGGTGGGCCACCGGCTGGCGAAAGGCCGCCCTGCGCAGCCGTACCTCAAAGTGGGTGATACGGTCGACAGCTGGAAAGTCATCATCGTCGAACCGGAAAAACAGCTGGCGCTGCTGTTCGGCATGAAAGCGCCAGGGCTGGGACGGCTCTGCTTCACGCTGAAAGACAAAGGCGATTGCCGTGAACTGGACGTCCGCGCCTGGTGGCACCCACATGGGATGCCCGGTCTGTTCTACTGGTTACTGATGATCCCCGCACATCTGTTTATCTTCCGCGGGATGGCAAAACGGATTGCGCAACTGGCAGAACAAAAAACGGAAAAGAACTAAATAAAACTCGCTTTCTTTCACCTTTCCCATTGCAACCCGCCGTAATTCACGAAAGAATGCGCACGAAATTCTTTTCAACTCAGTGGATTGTTATGAAGGTACTGGTTACCGGGGCGACCAGCGGCTTAGGCCGAAATGCGGTCGAATTTCTGCGCAACAAAGGCATTAGCGTCAGGGCTACCGGTCGCAACGAGGCGATGGGTAAGCTGCTGCAAAAAATGGGCGCAGAGTTTGTCCATGCCGACCTGACGGAGCTGGTCTCCTCTCAGGCGAAAGTGATGCTCGCCGGAATCGACACCCTGTGGCACTGCTCCAGTTTTACCTCTCCGTGGGGAACCCAGGAAGCCTTCGATCTCGCCAACGTGCGCGCCACGCGCCGTCTGGGCGAGTGGGCCGTTGCCTGGGGCGTGCGTAACTTTATTCATATCTCATCCCCGTCGCTCTACTTCGACTATCACCACCACCGGGATATCCAGGAAACGTTCCGTCCGGCCCGTTTTGCCTGTGAGTTTGCCCGCAGCAAGGCGGCCAGCGAAGAGGTGATCGACCTGCTGGCGCAGTCGAACCCGCATACGCGCTTTACGATCCTGCGTCCGCAAAGTCTTTTCGGACCGCACGATAAAGTGTTTATTCCACGCCTGGCGCAGATGATGCACCACTACGGCAGCGTGCTGCTGCCGCGCGGCGGTGATGCGCTGGTGGACATGACTTATTACGAAAATGCCGTGTACGCCATGTGGCTGGCGAGCCAGCCAGACAGCGATAAGCTGGCGTCCGGTCGCGCGTATAACATTACCAACGGCGAACCCTGCCGCCTTCGCACCATTGTGCAGCGCCTGATCGACGAGCTGCACATCGACTGCCGCATTCGCTCGGTGCCTTATCCCATGCTGGATATGATTGCCCGCAGCATGGAGCGTTTTGGCAGCAAAACCGCCAAAGAGCCTGCGCTGACGCATTACGGCGTGTCGAAGCTGAATTTTGATTTCACGCTGGATATTTCGCGCGCGGAGAATGAGCTGGGGTATAAGCCGATTGTGACGCTGGATGAAGGGATTGTGCGCACCGCGGCGTGGCTGCGGGACCATGGGAAGTTGCATCGGTAGTTAATTGGGTGCGGCCTGATGCCCTCACCCCGGCCCTCTCCCACAGGGAGAGGGAGTAAAGATTAAAACGGCAACCTTTCGGTTGCCGTTTGCTGTTTATAATGCCGTCCAGGCCTCAGACCATGCCAGACCTGCGCCTGGTTCATAGTACATTGGTGCGTTGTTACACCAGCCGCTATACGGGAACGGTTTGCACTGGAACAGTTTACCGTGGTTGTTCACGATATCGCCTGCGCTGTACTTGCTGTTCGCGCTCCACGCCGGGTAAGAGCCGGAAGTGCCTTCGTCCTGAGACGGGGTGGCTGCTTTGGCTTTTACGTTCAGCAGGTATGTGGTGGTGCTGCTCAGCTCGCCGTCGCTGACGGTCAGGCTGATTTCATACTGCTGCGCCGTCGCGGCTTCAGGCGCGTTGAAGGTCACCACCGCTTTATCGTCGCCGGTAACGGTCTGGCCGTCCTGGGAACGCCAGGTGTAGGTCAGCTTGTTGCCGTCTTCGTCGGTAGAGCCTTCTGCGCTCAGGGAGACCTGCGCACCGGCTTCAACCGCACCGATCGGACCAGCAATCTGCGCTACTGGCGCATGATTTACCACCGCCGGGATGTCGTCTGGCACAGGTGCCGGGGTTTCATCCGGTGTTGGTGTCGGCGCTGGCGTCTCATCTTCAGACGGGGCTGGAGCAGGAGCCGGTGTTTCATCCGGCACGACCGCGGAACCGTCGTCGTTAACGATGTTCACGTTAAAGAACTTCTGTACACACTTGGTGTAGTCGCCGTCTTTGAACGCGCTAAATGGCGTCTGGTAACCCACCAGCTGGCAAGCGTAGGTCTTGCCATCAGGGGTATCCGCGCTCCATCCCCAGTCCTGTTCCCAGTAGATCTTCAGGGCGCCTGCGCCACCTTCATCGAACTGCTTCATGTTGGCACAGCCAAGCACTTCGTCAGCCGGTACAGGGACTTTCAGGTAGTTAGCGAACTCTTTGTAGTATTTGATACGGTTCTGAGACTGGGCAATTTCAGTCGGGCCACCGCACTCTACGCCGCCGTTGATGATCTGGGTGGTCACGCCAAAGCCAGGGACAAGACCATTGGCTTTATCGTGGTCGTTCGGCTGCCAGGTGCCGTCGATAACCTGAAGCATGCTTGGTTTTGGCGGCTGTGGATAGGCGAAGAAGAAAATGGCGCTCGCCAGGTTCAGCCAGGTGTCGGCCACCAGCTCAGGTTTGTCTAGCAGCGTGCGGACATCGCCGTACATTGCTTCAGAGAATGGACCGTAGTTGTAGTTGTAAGACAACTGCTTAGCGCCGCGGCCAAAGTAGCTCAGGAAGTCGCCATCTTTGTCTTTACCGCACGGCCAGGTCTGACCCTGCCAGACGTCCGGGTTACACTCCCCGTTATAGCCGCCCTTCTGGCCTTCGCTCCAGCCCATCTCACGCACATAGACCAGTGCCTGACGCCATTCCGGCTCCGGACGCCAGCTTTCGTGGCCGCCGGTTTCCTGTGCGAAGTGAGCAAACATGGTTGCCAGCTCTTTACGGCAGATAGCTTCGCTGTCGCGGCCATCGTTGTAGGTATCACACAGCGCCGGGAATTTACCCACGGCTTTCAGGAAGTTACTGTAGCTGTAATCCTTCGCGCGCAGCGGGAACAGGTATTCCCAGTCGCTCTCTTTAAGGATCCCTTCAACGCGTTTCACGTTTACCGGGTTGGCTGCACGGCCTGGCTCAATCTGCTCGACCTGAGCATTGTCCAGCGTACGGATGGTATCCTTCACGGATTTCATCAGTGGGAAATCGGTGAGCTCTTTTTCCTTTTTAGCCAGATCGCTGGCTTTCATGGTGTAAGGCACACTGCTTTCCGCCTTCAGCATGGTGGCCTGAGCAATCACCGGCGCTACGCAGGCACCGGCAATAAGCACGCTCAGTAATGTCCTTTTATTCATCTCGGTTATTCCTGTTAATTTCGATAAAGTTAAATAAATCTAAATTCATTTATTAATCCGTTAATAAATAAACTTCAGACAGCTGCTTTTCATTTTCTGAAGAATACGGGTGGGTACTCTTCAAAAAACAAAAAACTCACCAGTTGGTTCTGTCGCGGGCGGCTAATTTTAACTGCTGATACTTTTTCCAGACCTTATGGGCATAGACCATGCGCTTAGGGTAATTTTCTTTTTTAAGCCCGGCGTTATACGCACCTACTGCTTCCCAGTTGTATCCATAAACCTTAATCATGCCTGACAATATAGAGGCGCCGACCATAATGGAGGTGCAGGGCTCTGTCATCAGACGGTTTTCATTAATGCCTTTGCGTTCAAGTTCAGGAAAGTGCGAGCTGTTGATTTGCATTAATCCGACATCGCGCGTTCCGTCATGATTGATGCCAATGGCGTACGGGTTCATTCCCGATTCCACATTCGCGATGGCATAAAGTAAAAACGGATCAATATGATAATAATGCGCCGCTTTATTCCAGCAATTTGCAAATGTGCTATGACTTAATATCAATAACAAAAACAGAAACCTTTTCATTCTTCACCTGCGTGGCCGTTTTTTTATTCTCCTCAAACACGTCCTGTTAAATTAGTGGAAGGTACTGGCCACACCCGAAGCGGGGTGTGACCAGTGATTGTGGGCTGATATCACACCCACAATTTCAAGCTCAGAAGATTATTTGCAGTCTGCTGACGCGCCTTCTTTCACCCATACATCGCTGTTGCCTGGTTTGTCACCTTTTGTCCACCATTTCGCGCGGTACTCGAAACCTTGATAGGTTGTCTTGTCACCACCGTTGTAGACCATGTCGGAGCGCCAGTTCATTTTCACCTGGCTGACCAGTTCCCATGCATCGGCGTTAAAGCCAGGTTTGTTGCCCTGAGTCCAGTACTTCGCTTTCCATACCAGATTATCGGAGCTGACCATGTCGCCGTTGTTGTAGATTTTGCTGGATTCCCATGCCGCGTATTTGCTGGCATTGGCATCTACCGGGTTATCGCAGCTGCCGGTTGCAGTGCCTTCATCAGATGGAGTGTTACCTTCATCAGATGGCGTGTTGCCTTCGTCAGACGGGGTATTGTCTTCATCAGGCACAACCGGGGTGGCTTTCGGCGTTACGGTAACCTGTACGTTAGACTGTACGCTGGTTTTACCGTCGCTTACGACAACGCTCAGGGTGTAGGTTGAGTCAGTTGTAACGTCCGGCGCGGTGATCTGTACGCTGGAGGTATCAGTACCGGTCGCGTGCATATCAGATGGTACGCTCCAGGCGTAGGTCAGTGCATCACCGTCTGGATCCGCTGCCTGCACGTTCAGGGCGTAGGTCTGACCGGCTTCCAGAGTGACGTTCTGCATCTGGTTAACCACAGGGGCCTGGTTGGCTTTCGGCGCTTTGTTCACAACCTGTACGTCAGCGGTGCTGCTCAGACCTTTTGGATCGGTCACGGTCAGACGGAATGCCAGGGTCTGGTTGCTGGTCACAGCGCCAACGGAGAAGGTCGCCTTCGCTTTGGTGCTGTTGGTCAGGGTAACGCTTGGGCCAGAGATCTGGGTCCATTTGTAGGTCAGCGCATCGCCATCAGGATCGGTGGAGGCAGAGCCATCCAGAGTCACGGTCGCAGGGCCGGTCACGGTTTGATCCGCCGCAGAAGCAACCGGCGCATGGTTGGTCACTACCGGATCTGGCGTGGAGCTGCCCAGCAGGCTTTCGTTCATCGCGTTCAGGATATCGCCGTTATCGGAGTCGATAGACCACGCGAACAGGCCGCCCAGGTTTTTCGCCAGAACGTACTTACCTTTTGCGGTTGCGGAACGGGCATCTTCATAAGAGATCAGCTCGCCGGTGGATTTGTTGAAGACGTATGGCGCTTCAGCGTCTGCGTCATAGCCATATTCCCAGCCTGGCTTGCCTTTGTACTCGTTCACAATCTGACGATAGTCAACAACGCCTGGTTCCCAGGTGCCTTTCACGCCGTCAGTCGCGGTACCGGTGAACGGGTTGTTGCCGGTATAGCCGTGAACGCCAGTCCAGCCACGACCGTACATGCCGGTACCCACCACGATTTTGCCTGGCTGTACGCCCTGCTCCAGCAGCGCGTTAACGCCATTTTCGGTGATGTAGTTGGTGTCCGGACGCCATGCTGGTGCATGCAGCGCAGCCTGGTGGCCCAGATCGGTCATGCTCCACGCGCCGTAGAAGTCGTAGCTCATCAGGAAGATGTGATCGAGGTACTGCTGCGCCGTGGTGTAATCCACGTCTTCAATCTTATCTTTACCGGCACCGATGGCGCTGGTCAGTTCATAGGTGCGTCCGGTTTCAGCGGACAGTTCGTTCAGCATGGTACGCAGATCGCGAATCACGGCAGTATAGGTTGCCTTATCCTGCTGCGGGTTACCCAGTGATTCGTTCACACCGCCGCCGCCCGGGAATTCCCAGTCGATATCCACGCCGTCGAAGAATTTCCAGGTTTTCAGGAAGTCTTTAACAGAGGCCACGAAACGTGCACGGATCGCGGAATCATTCATGTGATAGAACGGATCGGACATGGTCCAGCCGCCAATGGATGGCAGAATTTTCAGGTCAGGATGGGCTTTTTTCAGCGCCATCAGCTGGCCGAAGTTACCTTTGTACGGGTCGTCCCAGTTAGATACGCCGGACTGTGGTTTCTGCAGCGCAGCCCACGGGTCGTGGATCGCCACGGTGTAGTCAGGACGGCCAGCACAGGCTTTCTGCAGGTTGGCGAAGCTGTTGCCGTTTTCAACGGTTTTCAGGCCGTCGTTGATGCCGTCGCCGCCACAGATTGGAATGAAGCCGTACAGGATGTGGTTCAGGTTAGCGGCAGGGATTTTATCGACCGGGAAGTTACGGCCATAAACGCCCCACTCAGGGAAGTAGGCGGCAACCACTTTATCGGTATGTTTTGCGAAGGTTTTGTTGTTTTCCTGCAGAGGCGCATTCAGCGGCAGGAGGTGGCTACCGTCAGTATCCGCCACGATGATCAGCTTGCTTGCGCTTTTGGTACAGCCGCTGTTGTTACAGAGTTCAACCTGCTCCTGGTAGCGACCGCCTTTTTTCACTTTAAAGGTGGCAGAACCGGATGCACCGGCAGCACCGGACCAGACGGTCTTGCCATCCAGCAGCACTTTACCGGAGGTCGGCGCGTCGCCGCTCCAGACGTTCCACTCGACTTTTACGTCGACACCGTCGTTATGAACCTTAACAAGGTTACCGTAGTCCACTACGGCCTGGTCCACTTCAACGATGGCAAATTTATCGTTACCGCTGCTGATTGAAGGCGTACCTGGCGCTGCGGCGAACGCAGAGCCGGAAACGGCTGCGACAAAGAGTGCCAGATAGGTTGGCTTCATAAATTTCATTATTAATTCCTGATAATCTTATTTTTGATAAATGAAAAGGACCATGTATTCCATATAACATGGGCGAGTACTGAATAAGCTATTTAATTAAAACCACAAACCCAATTTAATTTTACTAACCATGTATAGTGCTAATATACCCTCCATAAAAAGACATGAGCGGCAATCCTTACAGCTTATGTTTCTTACAATACTCCGGGAATTAGTTGACGTCCTTTCATTCCCTCAGCGAAAAAATTTCAAAAAAAACTTGACCGCGTAAATCAGAATGTGAATTGCAAGGTCTGCAGAATAAAAATAACCAAACCGGCGAGTGACAACAGAGGGCCAAACGGAATAACGCTATTTTCTTTAACCGCTTTATAAAAAACAAAATACAGTGCGATACCGCTTAATGCCGCCGCGAGCAATAACGAAGGTAACGCCTGCCAGCCGCACCACGCGCCCAGCGCAGCCAGCAGCTTAAAATCACCGTAGCCCAATCCCTCGCGTCCTGTTGTCAGGCGAAAGGCCCAGTAGAGAAGCCACAGCGACAGGTAGCCCGCCGCTGCGCCAAACAGGGCATCCGACAACGGTAAGGTATGAAAAAGCGCATGATTCAGCAGGCCCGCCCACAGCAGCGGCTGCGTCAGGCAGTCCGGCAGCAGCATGTGTTTTGCGTCTATCGCCGCCAGCGGCAGCAGTCCACACCAGAGCACCCATAGCGACATCAATGCAGCCGCAGACGGGGCGTACGCCGCCGTCAGGGCAAAAAACAGGGCACTGGAAAGTTCAAGCAACAGCAGACGCAGCGGGATCGCGGTCTGGCAGCAGCGGCAGCGCCCACGCAGGCAACACCAGCTCAGAACCGGGATATTTTCCCACCAGGCGAGCGTGTGGGAGCATGCGGGACAGTGGGAGGCCGGAAACAGCAGGTTTCCGGCACCCTCCTCCTCTTTAATGAGCGGGGGAATGCGTTCGACCACCACCCCCAGAAAGCTGCCGATAATGCCGCCAAGCGTGCCGCTGAGCAGGCAAAGGGCGGGCATCTGGCTGCCCTGAAGCAGCGTCAGCGAGTTCATGCCACTTTCGCCCAGGAGAGCTTAATCTGGGCCTTTACATCGCTAAGGTGATCAACCGGCGTGAGATCCATTTTCTCCAGACGAACCCCGGTGGTTAAATTCACCTCCCGAAGCCAGTTTTTCAGTTCATAGACGTTGACCCGATCAATATTAAACGTCAGGGTTTGCCCGTCCTGCTGGATATTACTCAGCGCAACGTGGATCTCTTTGGCGCTCTCTTCCACCACGCTTCTCGGGTTACTGGTTTTTAATACTTTCGCCTGAAGGTGATTTTTATTAATTTCTGCACGCATCCAGTTCAGGGTCTGTTTCTGTTTTTGCAGCGTGCTTTTCTCATTTTTAATAATATTATCCAGCGGGGTCATTACACCGTACCAGATAATGGCGCAACAGAGCGCGGAGCCACAGAGTTTAATCAGCGTTCGTTCGCGCGGGCTGTAACGCAAATAGCGTGCTTTTAATTGTCCAATTTTCTCTTTCATTTATATTTCCCTGTGATGATAGCGGTATAAGGCGCTTCACTGGAGACCGGCTGCAGCGTAAAGTCGAAGGTATCACTCGCCTTATTGACGAACGCCTGCAACGCCGTGGGATCCATCGAACGGATGTTCAGCGTGAGCTGATTCTGGGTGTCGTCGTATCCCACTTCACTCAGTTCGACCGCCGGGAGCGATTGCTTGACCTGCTCCAGTGCGTCCAGTTGAAGAAAGATCCCTTTCTTCTCTTTCTTGATGTTCTGCCCGAAGTGGTACTTCAGGTTGGTGGTCTGGCGCAGCGTGGGGAAATAGTGCTGGGCCAATTCCACCATCTGCTGCTGGGCCAGGTTTTCCTGGTTAGAGAGCATCCAGGCCATGCCGATACGAGGGCCAACCAGCAGCCCGAGACTCAGCATCGCCATGGCGGCAAGGGCCGGTTTCGCATAACGGAAACCGGTCTGTGCACCCGTGGCGCTAAAAACGCCGTGCAGCAGGTTTGCTTTGCAGCTTTTCCACTGCGGCTGGATCAGCACCAGCGGATGCTGCCAGGCCCGTTGCTCATCCACCTGCACGTCCGCTGGCGCATCGCCGTAACAGACGAGGTTACCGGCGCACTGCTGGCTCAACAGCAGCGGCAACAGGGCGGCGTCGGTTTCACAGGCGCCAAACGGCGAATAGCGCATCCAGTAGCCGCTGTCGGTGGAGACCAGCGTGCTGCCGCCTTCGGTTACCGGCAGAAGGATCGCATCGGGCAGCACCTGCACCACCGTCAGCCCGGCATCGGCACAGCGGTCCAGCCAGTACTGCAAACGCGCCGCATCAATGGCCACCGCGTCCACTTCCCGCCCCTTCTTGTTGAGCACCGTCCAGTGAAGCGTGTCCACATCGCCAATCAGCGTCTCTTCTGCCAGCCAGGAGAACTCAACGCTGCCTTTTTTGGGCAACGTGAAGCGACGGAAGATCATTTCGCTGGCCGGCAGTAGCAGGCAGACGCGTGCGGCTAACGCGTGACCGGCAAGCGCCGCCAGTGACGCCCCGCCCTGACGCTGTTCCACCTGGTCGCTACCGGACTCGCACCACATTATGTTCCCGTCCTCATGCGTGTCGGGACGAATAAAAAGCACCTGTTTCATAGAATTCGTCTTGTGTTATTCAACCATTCGGTAGCGACGTTGCCAGGTAATCACCTTCCCGGCTTCATTATCAACATGAAGCTGGCTGACGACGCGCAGCGTTAAATCATCGGTATTGCCGGTACTGTTGACCCGGAAATAGTGACTGTTTACCGCAAGAAACGCCTGAACCTGCTTGAGGGCGTCTTTGGTCTGCGGATAATTTGTCTCAAGCTCTTTCTGGAATGCCTCCATCGACTCCCAGCCCTCTTCCGGGCGGGAGGCGATCAGACGGGCGGCTTCGTCCTCGCTCAGCGAGCCGATAAACAGGGCTGCCAATAGCGGTGCCTGTTCTTCGGTCAGGGTGTTGACATCCACCTTGCTGGCGGTGTCGGGTAAGGCGCACAGCACTTTACTGACCTTGCCGTAGGCCGCCACCGGAAACGCGGGCAGCAGCTTTAGCTCGCCCGGGGTGCGCATCATCTGATTCGCAGGCAGCCGCGCAGGCTCTACGCCCGCCCAGGCATCCGACTCCAGCCCCTCTTTGGCCGTTGTGGTATCACCGTCGAGATAGTCCATCAGCTGCTGGTAAATCTCTTCTGCGTCACCGGCAGAAATGCCGCTGTCGGTCAGAAGCTGCTCAACGATGCGCGCTTTGACCGGTTTTTCCGGCAACGCCCCTGCGGTCTGTACCGCGGGGGTCGGATCGGCCGCCAGCAGGTTATTGACGTTAAAGCAGGTCTGGGCATCCTCAATCTGGCTCACCACGGTGTAGTGTTCACCCTCTGTCTCCACCGGCTCTGTCCACTCCCCTTTGGGCGACAGACCCTGGCTGTCACCGCTGGCGTAGGTCTGAAGCAGACCTTCAATGGTTTTTTGCTGGCTCTGAATGGCCCAGCGCAGCTGCTGCTGGCTTACCTGATAACGGGTTTTCTGCAGATTGCGGCAGAACTGCTGGCTGATTTTGGCCGCCAGCGCCGACATCATGACCAGCAAAATTAGCACCACCAGCAGCGCGACACCGCGCTGTTTTCGAACCGATTTTCCGCTCATTTGTTCTCTCCTGACGGAGCGGGCACCGGCTGCGGCTGCGCTGGCGTGGCCGCATCCCGCGATGGCGCAGGCGTTTGTTCTGTTGGTGCCGCCGGGGCGACCGGCATATCACCCGGCGTGGTAAATACCCAGCGCCAGGTATCGCCATTCTCCATGGTCAGCAGAAGCTCTACGCCGTCCGGCTGATGCGCCGTGTCGGTCCATTTGTTCTGCCAGCCCTCTTTCCAGAAGCGCCATGTCATCTCTTTTACATCGCTGAGGATCGGCACCTCTTCTGGCTTCACATCGGCAGGGCTGTCGATAACCGGCCAGATATCGCGCCACAGTTTTTTGTCCTCAAGCCGCCAGCGCACGCGCTCCAGCTGGACCTGACCGCTCACGCCGTTCAGCGTGGTCAGCTCCAGCGCATCGTCGTGCTGGATAAATACGTCAGGCTCGTTGCGTGGCGCGCGTGCCTGAAGCTGAAAGAAATCCCGCTCCAGCAGGTTATAGGCGCGCTGAAGCTGGTTGAGTTGAGTCGCCGCCACGTCGGTGGCGTTCGAGGTGCGCATCGCCCCGTCCAGAATTTGCCAGGCAAGCGTGCTGATAACCGCGAAGATGGTCAGCGCAATCATAATCTCCAGCAGCGTAAAGCCCTGCTGACGCTGAATGTGCTTACTCATTTCACCTCTCCGGGTTCCGGTATCTGCAGGCTCAACACCGGTTTGTCTTCATCATCCTCGGCGTACACCTGCACTTCATCGGCAAAGCGATTTTCGGCGGTTTTCACCCGCTGCTTGCGCCAGATCCAGCTTCGCCCCCCCATGATTTCTGTCCCTGTCTGCAGGGCATCCGGGAACGGCGTGTTGCTCAGCTTTGCTTCCGCCAGCTGGTTTTCCGCCACCCAGCTCGCCTGCAGCGAATCGGCCAGGCCATGGGTAAAGCGCACGTTCAGCGAGACGGAGTTCATCAGCGCCAGCGCGGCGGTGGAGAAGATGACCAGAGCGACCATCACTTCCAGCAGGGTCATCCCCTGTTCTTTGCGTTTAGTCATCGTTCTCTACCGAAACCGGTGATGCCCCCTGCGACACCACGCGAAAGCGCTGTTTTTTATCGAAACTCTGCAGGGACAGCGTGAAGCGGCTTATCTCCCCGTCCGGCAAAAAGACAATCTGCGGCGTGGCGTCGGTTGTGGCAGCAATGCGCTGCGGTGACAGCGACACGTGCATCTCTTCCGGGAACTGGCCGTGGGTGACAATGCGCCCGGCGGTTAAGGGTTCCCAGTGTCGTTCGCCCTCTTTTTCGGCCCAGGTCACCAGCTGATATTCTGAGGTGGTGATCACCAGCCCAACGATATTTCCGTCCATTACCGCACGGTCTGAACCATATTCAACGAGGGCTTTTAACTGCTGACCGAAAATATCCGCGCCGCTGCGCGAGGGGATTGTCGACACCACCATCATGGCGCAGGAGGCAAATATCACCAGCGCCAGAATAATTTCCAGTAAGGTAAACCCACGTTGCTTATTCATTACTTCTCTTTTTTATCTAAAGACCAGTTGGTAATATCATCCGCGGTATTCGCTTCAGCATCCGGGCCCGCAGAGAAAACATCCACTGCGCCATGTTCACCCGGGCTGACCAGAATATAATCATTGCCCCACGGATCTTCCGGCAGGCGGCGAATATAGCCATCATCACGGTAGTTTTTCGGGATTGGCGCGATATCAGGTTTGGTGACCAGCGCCTGCAACCCCTGCTCCGTCGTGGGGTAACGGTGGTTATCCAGCTTGTACATATCCAGCGAACCTTCCAGCGCCACAATATCGCTGGTTGCTTTCTGGGCATCGGCTTTTTCTTTATTCCCCATTAAATTTGGTACCACCATACTGGCGAGCACACCGAGAATAACGATCACCACCATTAATTCGAGCAAGGTAAAACCGGCCTGACCTTTCAGGCTATTTCGTTTTAAAGACATATTTAACCCACCATATTATTGAGCTGAAGAAGCGGTTGTAATATTGACAGCACGATAAATAAAACCACTGTCGCCATTGTCACCACCAGTGCCGGTTCAAATACCGACAGCGTTAACGTAATTCGATGCTGTAATGCCGATTCCTGGTTTTCCGCGGCGCGATCCATTAATGAACCTAATTCCCCGCTCTCTTCGCCGGAGGCAATCATGTACAGCATGGTCGGCGGAAAGAGCTTCGCCTGGTCCAGCGCGTTATACAGAGAAGCGCCCTGACGTACGGTATCCGCCGCCTGCTCCAGCACCTGCCGGGCATAGAGGTTTTCGATCCCGTCCATCGCGATATACATCCCCTCCAGCAGCGGGACGCTACTGGCCTGCAGGATGCTGAGCGTGCGGATATAGCGGGCGCTGTTGATGGCGCAAACCAGCTTTTTGATCGGCGAGCCATTCACCAGCCAGCTGTGCCAGCGAAAGCGGTTCGTGGTTTTCTTCACCCACGTCTTAAAGCCCACGATTGCACCGAACAGCCCCCCGGCAATGTAGATCCCGTACGCCTGCAGAAAATCGCTCACCGCAATCAGCGTGCGGGTGGTGATCGGCAGCTGCTGTTTCATGTGCACGAACTGCTCGATGACCTGCGGCACCACCGCCACCAGCAGGATGCTGATCACCGCCACGGCAACCACCGTCAGGGTGATCGGGTAGACCATCGCCTGCGTCAGCTTGCTTTTCATCTTCTGGCGCTGCTCGTTGTACTCTGCCAGCTTCTCCAGCACATCGCCGAGGTGGCCGGTTTTTTCCCCGGCCATCACCAGCGTGCAGTACAGCTTGTCGAAGGTGCGCGGGAACTGGCTGAAGGCATCAAACAGCGTATGCCCTTCCACCACTTTCTCGCGGATCTCCGTCACCATAGCCGCCAGCTTTTTGTCTTCCGTCTGCTTTGAAATGGCCTTCAGGGCGCTTTCCAGCGGCAGCGACGCGTTAACCAGCGTTGACAGCTGACGGGTGAACATCGACAGCACCGGCACAGAGAGTCTGGCGCCGGTTTTGGCTTTAGCGCTGGCCGCATTTTCACGGGTTTCGGTGATGGTGAGCGGCATCAGCTTCTGCTCACGCAGCGACTGGCGCACCTGCTTAGGTCCCTCCGCCTGCAGCGTGCCGCGCTGGGTTTTTCCGGCGGCATCGGTCGCAGTCCACGCGTAGAAAGCCATTA
Source organism: Enterobacter cloacae complex sp. IR5384 (assembly GCF_049237265.1). Taxonomy (NCBI): domain Bacteria; kingdom Pseudomonadati; phylum Pseudomonadota; class Gammaproteobacteria; order Enterobacterales; family Enterobacteriaceae; genus Enterobacter; species Enterobacter cloacae complex sp. IR5384. Next base: position 333,179 of record NZ_JBMKHJ010000001.1, read on the forward strand.
TTCATCGCCTCCACGCTCGGCGGTCACGCGCATCACCTCTTCAAGGGACGTGATACCGCTGATGACCTTCATCAGCCCGTTTTCGCGCAGGCTGTAGGCCTGTTTGAACAGCTCGGTCTCAATGGACATCTCATCTTTGTCTTCATGAATGGCGCGACGCATGGCGCTGTCGACCACCAGAAACTCGTGAATGCCCGCGCGTCCCTGATACCCGCTCTGGCGGCACTGGTCGCAACCAACGGCGCGATAGATGGCCTTTGGTGGCTTATCCATAAAGCTAAACAGCGCTTTTTCATTGTCATCCAGCGGACTGGTGGTACGGCAGTGCGGACACAGCCGACGCACCAGACGCTGGGCAATGACGCCGAGTAGCGACGAACCAATTAAAAAGGACTCCAGCCCCATATCCCGCAGACGGGTGATGGCCCCCGCCGCACTGTTGGTGTGCAGCGTAGACATGACCAGGTGACCGGTGAGCGACGCCTGCACCGCGATTTGCGCGGTTTCACCGTCACGAATTTCCCCGATCATCACCACGTCCGGATCCTGACGCAAAATGGCGCGCAGGCCGCGGGCAAAGGTCATGTCCACACGCGGGTTGACCTGCGTCTGCCCCACCCCTTCCAGCTCGTACTCAATCGGATCTTCGACGGTCAGAATGTTGCGTTCATGTCCGTTCAGGGCCGACAGAATGGCATACAGGGTGGTACTTTTACCGGAGCCTGTCGGCCCGGTGACCAGGATGATGCCGTGCGGGCGGTTAATCAGCCCTTTCAGTTTTTCCAGCTCTTCATCAATGAGTCCGAGCTTGTTGATATCCGGTTTCAGGTTGCTCTTGTCGAGCAGACGCATGACCACGCGCTCGCCGTACTGCGACGGAATGGTCGAGACACGCACGTCAATCGCCTTGCGGCCAATGCGCAGGGAGATACGGCCATCCTGCGGCAGACGTTTTTCGGCAATGTCGAGTTTCGACATGACCTTAATACGCGAGACCAGCAGCGGGGCCAGTTTACGTGCGGGCTGGAGCACCGGGCGCAGCACGCCGTCAACGCGAAAACGGATGCTCAGCGTGCGCTCAAAGGTTTCGATATGGATATCCGATGCACCGTCTTTCACCGCTTCGCCGAGAATGGCGTTGATCAGGCGGATCACCGGCGAGTTTTCGTCGTTATCCAGTAGATCTTCGTTGTCCGGGATCTCCTCGGTTAACGCCATCAGATCGATATCCGCATCCATATCGTCCACCAGTTGCTGCGAAACGCCGCTGTTCTGCTGCCAGATTTTGGCCAGCATCTCATCAAACGCCTCCGCGCTCAGCGTCTGGGGCACAAAGGCGCGCCCCAGTACCCGGCGCATCTCCAGTAGCGCAAACGCGGGGACGTCATCACGGATATAGACCGTGTCGTTCCAGAAAAGGATGCCGTTCTCCTTCGCAAAGCCGCTGGTGCAAAGCTGTTTCGTCAGTTCATCCACGCGTCACCCCCCCTTACTCTTTGAAGGGGTTGCGCGTGGTGGCAGGTGCGCTCACGCCGACCGGCATGGAGTGATCCTGCTTTGGATAGGCAGGCAGGACGGCGTTATCGGTGTTCTCAACAATGCCGAGCTTTTTCTCCTCCAGACGCTGCTGTTGACGGGCGCGGATCTGGTCGTATTTCTCCTTCGTCGCCGCGCTGTAGTTGTCGTCATCACGCAGGACGGTGGTATGGATAAAGACCATCAGATTGCGCTTCGACGTATCCTCCGAGGTATAGCGGAACAACTGTCCCACCAGCGGCAGATCGCCGAGCAGCGGCACTTTCGACACGTTCTGTTTGCTGACGTTTTCCATCAGACCGCCCAGCACCACCGTCTGGCCACTGTGGACCATCACTTCGTTGTTGATGGTACGGGTGTTGAAGGTTGGGCCGAGGCTGGCGTCTTCGGTGGCGCTGGCGTCAACGCTGGAGACCTCCTGCTCGATCTTCAGGTGGATCATGTCCCCGTCGTTGATCTGCGGAACAATCTTCAGCTTGGTACCGACGGTTTTACGCTCAACCGAGTTAAAGACGTTGTCGCCGCTGGTGGTCTGAGAACCCGACAGCACCGGCACATCCTGACCCACGTTGAACGACGCTTCTTTGTTATCCAGCGTCACCACGCTTGGCGTGGAGAGAATATCGTTCTTGCCGCTGGTGGAGAGCGCGGTCAGCAGTGCACCATAGTCACCGTTGAAGAAACCGGTCGCCAGGCCAGTAAAGGAGGCCCCTTTGATCGTGCCGTTTTTGACCTGGCTAATGGGCAGACCGGTTGAACCGAACTGCACGCCGCCGTGTTTGCCGGTCCACTGCACGCCGAGATCCATGCCGTTACCGTCCTGCACTTCCGCAATGATGGCTTCCACCAGTACCTGCGGACGACGAATATCCAGCTTGTCGATCACCTTCTCCAGCGAGTTCATGACGTTTGGCTGAGCGGTGATCACCAGCGAGTTGGTGGACTCATCGGCGGTGATATTCAGCTCGCTATTGGTTGTGGCGGTTTTGCTTTTCGCGGTACCGGCTTTGTCTTTCAGCTGCTCACCAATACCGGTCAGCACCGGCACCACTTTCGAGGCGTTGGCGTATTTCAGGTAGAAGACGCGGGTATTGCCCTCGTTGTTCTGTTCGCGGTCGAGCTGGCCAATCAGCGAGCGGGTACGCGCGCGGGCATCTTCGGTACCGCTGATCACCAGGCTGTTGGTTTCATCATCGGCCACCACTTTAGTCGCCAGCTGCGGGGCGTTCTGCCCTTTCTGCTCTTCATTGTTGAGGTTGTTCAACATATCGGAGAGCTCTTTCGCCGAGGCATAGCGCAACGGTACGATTTCACGACGCTGCATACCGGAACGGTCCACGCGCTCAACCAGATCCACCAGGCGGTTCACCACCGAGGCTTTCCCGGTTAACAGCAGCACGTTAGAGGGTTCAAAATGGACCACGTTGCCGATCCCCGAGGCATCGTTCAGCTGGCGCAGCAGCGGGGCCAGCTCGCGCACGGGGACGTTCTCCATGCGCACTACGCGGGTGATGATCTCATCCCCTTTGCCCGGGTTTTTACTGTCGGCCACCGGCACCCCGGCGGTACGCGCCACGCTGGAACGCACCACTTTGATCATGCCGTTATCCATTGGGATCACCGACAGACCGTAGAGATCCAGCACGCTCAGGAAGAACTGATAATATTCCTCTTCCGACAGCACGTTATAGGTTCTCACCGACACCGTGCCCTGAACGGACGGATCGACGAGAATCGTTTTATTCAGATTGCGACTTACCGTATCGATAAATTCGCGAATATCGGTATTTTTAAAACTGGCGCTAAAGTTGGCTGCAAACAGCGAACCGGAATATAACGACAATGCGGTCAGCGCCACGCACGCCCATGGAAATTTCTTCATGATTTACACTTGTTAATTGTTTAGAACATTAACCCGAATATTTTCAAGGTGAGCGTGCCGTCTGACGACGACCTCCGCTTCTTTCATTTTCGACCAGTTGGCGATAATATTTTTCGCCTGCGCTTCTTTCGTCATATCGACGTCATTCACTTTCACCACCACATCACCCTGTTTCAGTCCTGTTTCACTGTAAAAAGGCGAAGCATTGCGTGGATTAATGTTAAAGCCTTCCAGTTGGCCTTTATCGATTAACGGTTTTAACACCAGATAATCATCGAGATGCAGACTGTCCGCGCCGGCATCTTTTTTCGATTTCGTCACCGGGCTATTGCCTGCATCGCCCTTAAAATAAGGCGGCTGTTTGAGGGCGAGCGTTTGCTTCGTGCCTTCATACTGAACAACCACGTTATCTTTATTAATTTCATCCACATACGCGTCGTCGAACCCCACCAGCGGTTCCCCTTCCCGGTAGCTCTGCTGCCCGGCGGGGGTCTTAATCACGGCGAACGACAGCCACGACTCATCGCTGCGGATGATGCCTTCAATTTCTGCAGACAGCGGCACTTTTACTGCCGCCGGAACGTCGGCCTGACGGACCGCAGCCGTAAAAAGACCAAACGTTTTGTCACTGTTACGCGGTTTTAGCGGCGCTTTATCAGCATTCGCTAACTTATTCGTAACCTTTTTATAATCTTTAAAAACGACATAACCCTGCTGGCTGCAAAAAATTAGCATGACTAGCATTATGCAGGGCGTCATTAGCCTGGAAAGGAATGCGTTCCTCATTATTATCGGGCCTTTTAGCAAAGCAGGAATTCGCAGCGGTATGCTGCATAACTTAGTGAGCAAATAGTAATAAGCGTGACCAGTGCAAACCACCGGCTTCGCTATTAACTTTAATGAAGAAAATGATTGACCGGAAAAAAAGGGAATGTTAGATGCGGCCTGACAGGTTATTTTTACTCTGGTGTTAAATTGACCACGACAGGGGCTTACCGTACTTTTCGCCCATTGCTATTAAAGAGAAGAGACGGTAAGTCGTTATGTATCAGAGCCATTTTAAATTCAGTACCCCGCCGTTCAGAAATATCACCCGCAAGTCGGGCGATTTTCTGGTGCCTTATCATCAGGATGTGTTTAATCTTCTGAAAGAGAAAAGCCAGCAGGCAGGGATCACCGGGCTCTTTTACCACGACAGCGAACTGCTGGGGCAGTTCAGCGATGCCCTCAAAGCCAACAGCAAATCGGTGCTCTGCATTAATGCCTTTCCGAAGCTGAGCGCCAGTAGCCTGCTGTTCAAACTCAACCCGGTAGCGAAAGAGAAGAACAAGCTCCAGGCGGTTGACGCCATTATTCGCCAGTGGCGCGATGCGAAGTCGACCCACAAGGTGCTGGTCATTTCCCAGGCGCAGGCGATGAAGGCCAGCGGCTATGACGTGCTGGGCATACTGCTTACCCGTGCGCAAGAGCTGGATGTTCGCCTGTCGATTGTGCTGATGGGCACGGCCGACCAGGAAGTGATGCTGAAAGCCTCTGCCCTGCAGGAATATGTGCTGACCTGCCACACCCTGCGTAACCTGACCTGCCGCGAGTTCCTGAGCTACGTTGACGCCCAGTGCCACGAGCACGGCGCGGATGTCTCTCCGCTGACGCCCGCTCGCGTGAAAAAAATCCACGCCCTGACCAAAGGCAACATCAGCAAGCTGAACGAACTGGCTCATCTTTCCATGCTGGCCGCCTGGACCGAACGGGCGCCAAACGTTGGACCGCGTCATTTGCGTCTCGCCACCGGTGAAGCCCTGCCAGCGCCTAAGCGTGGTAAAACGCTGGCCTCCATCGGGTTGTTCGCGTCCGTCCTGTTCGCCGCCTGCGGCTGGATGATGACCTCGTCCATTACGGCAAAACTGCCGGTGGCGCTGCCGGTACCGACCAGCTGGAAACAGCAGGTAAAAACGCCAGACGCGCCGGTACTGCCGGTTATCGAACAGGAGGTGGTGAATCAGCCCGATGCCATGCACCAGCTTTATGCCATGTGGGGCTATGACGCCTCTGCCGACGATGCCCTGTGCCAGAATGCCGCAAAAGTGAACCTGATGTGTAAACAGGGTAATGCCTCCCTGGACACGCTGGCTAATGACGGTTACCCGTGGGTGAGCGAGATTAAAACAGGCGATCACATTAATTACGCCGTCGTGGCGCGTGCCGGGAAAAATTCCCTCGATCTGCTGATGAACAACCGCACCTGGCAGGTGAGCCGCACGTGGTATAACCAGCACGCAACGGGCAATTACACCCTTCTGCACCGCCTGACCCCGTCAGGTAAAGACGAAATCACCGCCGCCAGCGACAGTAAAGATCTTGAGTGGCTGGATCAGCAGCTGAGCGTGGCGCTGGGCGAAAACGAAACGCACGATAAAAACTGGACGGCGGAACTGATGAAGCGCACCCGCGAATTCCAGGAAAAAATGCACCTCCGCGTCGACGGTATTCCGGGTGAAGACACTCTGATGCAGCTGATGCGCGAAACCCATACCACGCCGAGCGTGTTGATCCAGACAACCCAGGCTAACCCGACTACGCAAGAGAAGCACGCATAATGTCTACCATCTGCCTCGCTGCCCAGCGCAGCTATACCACCGGGGAACCGGTCTGGTTCTCATGGCGTTTGCCGTCATTCAGTAAAATTATCAGCGTGCTGACGCTCTGGTGTCTGGGGCTGTGCGCGCTGATCGTCGCAGGCCTGTATGCGCACGTGTACTGGAACCTGCGCCACCCGGCGCCGGTGATAAAAAAGGTGAGCGTCGCGAAGCCAGACACCACCCTTTCTGATATGCATTACGTGTATGTCACCAAACCGTTCCCGCACCCGCAGCCAAAGCCGCAGTCTGTAAAAGTGCAGGAAGATTTACCGCCGATGGACAATATGCCCATTAATAGTGACGAAAATGAGTGGCAGCAGGCACCTGATGGCGCATTGCCGGACAGCCCCGTCACGCATGATACTTCGCGCGATACCTTACCCGGCACCGAAGCGCACGAACAGGCGATGAAACACGCGCAGGCAACGCAGCCGGATGAAGACAATTCATTAAAAACGTTATTTATGCAGGCGCTAAAACAGCAGCAGGATGATATGGCGAAGGGAAAAATGCCCGCACCACCGGTTGACGAAACGCAAAATGCGTCTCCTTCGATAATAAAAGGAGACGCAGGAGGGGATTAATATTTTTCCGGCAGGGTGGTCAGGCTAATCAGTCGCCCTTTCTCGACCACAATATATTGACCTTTTTTCAGGTCTGAGAGAATTTTAATAATGGTGCTGCGTGCCAGGTTGGTGTATTCCTGAATATAATCATAAATATTAATATCTCGCTGATGATCAACAATCAGCTCGTTAATTTCTATCAGGAATTCACGGACGACGGAGTACGCGCTGCGGGCAACTAAAACATCATCCCGCTTGCTGAGCAAACAGATATACCATGCCAGCACTTTGGTCAGTTCAGGCCACAGCCCGTGCTGAGTCATTAACTGCTGGAATTGATCTTTATGTATGGTACGAACCACGGTATTACTGCGCACCACGCCCTGCATATGCGTAGAGTTGTAGAAAATAGCGGAGAGACCAAAGATACATTGTCCCTGTAGCGTAAACATACATAAGTCATCAGAACTGCGGCGGAACTCGACTTCTCCGCTGACGATAATGTGAATATTATCGGAGTTACAGGTTGATATTTTTTGCCATTTTCTTAACGTTTTTTCTTCATACCCGGCCGTTGCAGAAATAATGGCTTCCATTTCATGATGGGGACGTGTTTTTTTACCAAAAATGCTTAACATTATTATACCCAATTAAGATGTTTAAATAAGAAAATTGTCCGGCAAGGTGTTACGTTGCCGTAAAATGTGTTGGTATTCTTTTTGAAATTAAAAAAACCAAAAGAGGACTGTTTCTTTAATTTGATTCATGCTGTGAATCGATGAATCAATCTTAGATGAGGGCGATTTTAAATCAATTTACTTAAAATGAATTGAGAATGTACTTAAGATTAATCTTATGATCATGCTCACAAAAACGAGGCATTCGGGTTAATCCCGAAGGATTACCCCTGCCCGTATTTCTCTAAAAGTGCTTCGGCAATGGCCAGCGTTTCCACATCTGCCACGCCGTTCCACAGCTGCGGCCTGAAGTGCATCTGGAAGACCATAATGATGCGCTTCTGCTGAGCGGGGGTGCTGTTGTCGGGAACCTCGTAACCGTAACGCGCGAGCAAATCAAGTAACGCTGCGGTCTCCACGGCCTGATACCGTGGCCGCCCGTTCATATAGAACGCCACCCGGGACGCGTCGGGCCAGGCGCCAATCCCCTGCTCTGCAAGCTCGCGCCACGGGAACAGCGGACCGGGATCGTCCTTGCGCTGAGGCGCGATATCCGCATGGGCCACCACGTTCTCGGGTTTAATGTGATAGCGGGCAATAATGTCTTTTGCGAGCGGTACCAGGGCCGCAATTTGCGCGGGTTCGAACGGCGAAAAGTGTTTTACTCCGGCCGTTTTTTGCCAGCCGCGATTCTCAAGCTCAATGCCAACCGACGTATCATTAATACGGTTGGTGCCGCGCCAGAAGCTGATACCCGCATGCCAGGCCAGTTCGTTCTCGGGAACCAGCTGCCAGATGCGCGGTTTACCGTCCGGCGCGGGCGGCTTCGCCGGGATCAAATAGTGGGAGCTGACGTTCTTGTCCGTCAGCGTGGCCAGCGAACTGTCAAAGTCATCCGCCGTATAGTGGATAACCAGCACCTTGATGCGCGGATAGGCCGCCTGCGCCTGGTGGCGGGTATCCAGTTCATAGGCGCCTTTATCCACAATGCCTTTTTCCGTGGCGCACCCTGCCAGCAACAGCGCCAGCAGGAGTGTTGAAAACGCGCGTTTCATCGACGGGTTTTCACCGCCGTACCGCTTACGCTCACCATCAGCATGCTGGCATCTTTACCGACGGTTTCGTAGTCGATATCAATCCCCACAACCGCATCCGCCCCCAGTGCTTTGGCCTGTTCGCCCAGCTCCTTAAAGGCGATTTCCCGGGCTTTACGCAGCTCTTTTTCATACGCGCCAGAGCGGCCGCCGACGATATCGCGGATACCGGCAAAGAAATCGCGAAAAATGTTGGCCCCCAGAATGGCTTCGCCCGTGACCACACCGCAATACTCGGTAATCGGCTGCCCTTCCAGGGTTGGCGTTGTTGAAAACTGCATGGTTTCTCTCCTTCTTTAGCGTTCAATGCCTTAGCCCATAACTTCACCAGCATTATCGGTTCGTTACGCTATGATTGAAAGGATAGTTAATAAATAAGGAAATCAACATGCGCTACTCTGCTTTAACGCTTTTGGTGCCCTGCGCGCTGGTGCTCAGCGCGTGTACCACCACGGTCACGCCAGCCTTTAAGGATATCGGTACCCGCAGCGGCCCCTGTATAGAGGGCGGCCCGGATACCGTGGCGCAACAGTTCTATGATTATCGCATTCAACACCGCAGCAACGATCTCACCGGCCTGCGTCCGTATCTGAGCGATGGGCTGGCAAAACTGCTGAACGATGCCACGCGCGATCCGCAGCACAACGCGCTGCTGAAATCCGATCCGTTCTCCAGTCGCACGACGTTGCCGGACAGCGCCGAGGTGGCCAGCGCCTCGACCATCCCGAACACCGATGCGCGTAACATCCCCCTGCGCGTGAAGCTGACCCAGGGCACCCAAACCTGGCAGGATGAAGTGCTGATGATCCGCGAAGGCCAGTGCTGGGCGGTGGATGACGTACGCTATATCGGCGGGAGCGTACATGCCCCGGCAGGCACGCTTCGCCAGTCGATTGAGAATCGCTAAACCCACTGTTTCAGAATTGTAAACCCCGAAAAATGTGCGGCATTTCATGCGGAATGCCTACATTTATACTCGCCGACCTTGGGCTTCGCTATTTTGTGCTATGTTTAAGGGGTATTACGGGTTATATTTAACTTTTAACGCAGAAATATTGCATAACTATTCTGTCAACGGTACTATCTGCGGCCTCAATTGCTATAGATTGCCTGGATGAGTAAAGACTGCCCCGATGAGTATTAAACTAAACGGCATTAACTGCTTCTACGGCGCACACCAGGCGCTGTTCGACATCACGCTGGAGTGCCCGGAAGGCGAAACGCTGGTTTTGCTTGGCCCAAGTGGCGCGGGTAAAAGTTCTCTTTTGCGTGTCCTTAATCTGCTTGAAATGCCCCGTTCAGGAACGCTGGCTATCGCCGGTAACCACTTTGATTTTGCGAAAACGCCGTCCGATAAAGCGATTCGTGAACTGCGTCAAAACGTTGGCATGGTCTTCCAGCAATACAACCTCTGGCCGCACCTGACCGTCCTGCAAAACCTGATTGAAGCGCCCTGCCGCGTTCTCGGTTTGAGCAAGGATCAGGCGATGGCGCGTGCTGAAAAGCTGCTGGAGCGTCTGCGCCTTAAGCCCTACAGCGATCGTTATCCGCTGCACCTCTCCGGGGGTCAACAACAGCGTGTGGCGATTGCCCGTGCGCTGATGATGGAGCCAGCGGTACTGCTGTTTGATGAGCCGACCGCTGCGCTGGACCCGGAAATCACCGCCCAGATCGTGAGCATCATTCGTGAGCTGGCGGAAACCAACATTACTCAGGTCATCGTCACCCATGAAGTGGAAGTGGCGCGTAAAACCGCCAGCCGTGTGGTCTACATGGAAAACGGGTATATCGTTGAGCAAGGTGATGCGAGTTGCTTTACCAACCCGCAAACCGATGCCTTCAAAAACTACTTATCTCACTGAGAGTGCCAGGGAAAATGATAATGAAAAAAGTATTGATTGCCGCGCTGCTCGCTAGCGTCAGCCTTTCCGCTACCGCAGCCCAGACCATCCGTTTCGCCACCGAAGCGTCCTATCCTCCGTTTGAATCTATCGACGCCAACAACAAGATTGTGGGCTTCGATGTCGATCTGGCTAACGCGCTGTGTAAAGAGATCGACGCGACCTGTACCTTCAGCAACCAGGCGTTTGACAGCCTGATCCCAAGCCTGAAGTTCCGCCGTATCGACGCCGTGATGGCCGGTATGGACATCACCCCAGAGCGTGAAAAGCAGGTGCTGTTCACCACGCCGTACTATGACAACTCCGCCCTGTTTATTGGTCAGAAAGGGAAATTTACCTCTGTTGACCAGCTGAAAGGCAAAAAAGTGGGCGTACAGAACGGCACCACGCACCAGAAATTCATCATGGATAAACATCCGGAAATCACCACCGTGCCTTACGACAGCTACCAGAACGCGAAGCTGGATCTGCAGAACGGCCGTATCGATGGCGTGTTTGGTGACACCGCGGTAGTAACCGAATGGCTGAAAGCCAACGATAAACTCGCGCCAGTGGGCGACAAAGTGACCGACAAGGACTACTTCGGCACAGGTCTGGGGATTGCCGTTCGTCAGGGCAACACTGAGCTGCAGCAGAAATTCAACGCTGCGCTGGAAAAAGTGAAGAAAGACGGCACCTACGAAACCATCTATAAAAAATGGTTCCAGAAGTAATTCCTGATGAATGAAATTCTTCCTTTAGCAAGCGCCGCCGGGATGACCGTCGGCCTTGCCGTTTGCGCACTGATTATCGGCCTGGTGCTGGCGATGTTCTTTGCGGTATGGGAATCTGCAAAATGGTTCCCTGTCGCCTGGACCGGCTCCGCGCTGGTCACCGTGCTGCGTGGGCTACCGGAGATTCTGGTGGTCCTGTTTATCTATTTCGGTTCCTCACAGCTGCTGCTCACGCTGTCGGACGGCTTTACCCTCAATCTTGGTGTCGTGCAGATCCCGGTGCAGATGCAGATTGAAAACTTCGACGTCAGCCCGTTCCTCTGTGGCGTCATTGCCCTTTCCCTGCTCTATTCTGCGTACGCGTCGCAAACCCTGCGCGGTGCGCTGAAAGCGGTACCGCAAGGACAATGGGAATCTGGCCAGGCGCTGGGAATGTCGAAAGCGGCGATCTTCTTCCGCCTGGTGATGCCGCAGATGTGGCGTCATGCCCTGCCGGGTTTAGGGAACCAGTGGCTGGTGCTGCTGAAAGATACGGCGCTGGTGAGCCTGATAAGCGTTAACGATTTAATGTTGCAGACCAAAAGCATCGCTACCCGCACCCAGGAGCCGTTTACCTGGTACATTGTGGCGGCGGCTATCTACCTGGTGATCACGTTGCTGAGTCAGTACATCCTTAAGCGTATTGACCTGCGTGCGACGCGCTTTGAACGGAGACCAGGCTGATGCTGGACTATTTACCCGAGCTGATGAAAGGGCTGCACACCAGCCTGACGTTGACCGTGGCGTCCATCATCGTGGCGCTGATCCTGGCGCTGATCTTTACCATCATCCTGACGCTGAAAACGCCGGTGCTGGTGTGGATTGTGCGCGGCTATATCACCCTCTTTACCGGTACGCCGCTGCTGGTGCAGATCTTCCTGATTTACTACGGCCCGGGCCAGTTCCCGTCGCTACAGGAGTATCCGGTTATCTGGCATCTGCTCTCTGAGCCGTGGCTGTGTGCCCTGATCGCCCTTTCACTGAACAGCGCCGCCTACACCACTCAGCTGTTCTACGGAGCGATCCGCGCCATTCCGGAAGGACAATGGCAGTCCTGCGGCGCGCTCGGCATGAGCAAAAAAGATACGCTGGCCATTTTGCTGCCGTACGCCTTTAAGCGTGCCCTCTCCTCTTACTCCAACGAAGTGGTGCTGGTGTTCAAGAGTACCTCGCTGGCCTACACCATCACCCTGATGGAAGTGATGGGCCACGGGCAACTGCTGTATGGACGCACCTACGATGTGATGGTGTTTGGCGCGGCAGGCGTGGTGTATCTGGTGGTTAACGGACTGTTGACGTTGATGATGCGCCTGATCGAGCGTAAAGCGCTGGCATTTGAGCGCAGAAATTAATCACATAAATGCATAAAACGGTATTGATAAAGCGGGTAACCTGATGGGTTATCCGCTTTTTTTTATTCCACAATAAATATTTAATCATTTATATTGAATATAAATTCATTAAGTGGCATTGTACTTTCATAAGACCTACAGACGGGAGTATTACAATGAAAAAGTTACTTCTGGCCGCATTACTGGCAACGTTTGCCGCAGGCGCAACGGCTGCCGATAAAATCAATTTCGGCGTTTCTGCCACGTATCCACCATTTGAATCGCTGGATGCCAGCAACCAGATCGTGGGTTTTGATATCGATCTGGCAAAAGCGCTGTGCAAACAGATGCAGGCCGACTGCACCTTTACCAACCATGCCTTTGACAGCCTGATCCCGTCCCTGAAATTTAAAAAATACGACGCGGTGATCTCCGGTATGGACATCACGCCAGAGCGTAGCAAGCAGGTGGCCTTCACCGACCCGTACTACGCCAACTCGGCGGTGGTCATCGCGAAGAAAGGGGCTTATAAATCCTTTGATGAGCTGAAAGGCAAGCGCATCGGGATGGAAAACGGCACCACGCACCAGAAGTACCTGCAGGACAAACATCCTGAAGTGAAAACCGTGGCCTATGACAGCTACCAGAACGCGATTATCGACCTGAAAAACGGCCGTATCGATGGCGTATTTGGTGACACCGCGGTCGTCAACGAATGGCTGAAAACCAACCCGCAGCTCGGTACGGCAACCGAAAAAGTGACCGATCCGCAGTACTTCGGTACGGGTCTGGGCATTGCGGTGCGTCCGGATAACAAAGCGTTGCTGGCCAAACTGAACGGCGCGCTGAAGGCGATTAAAGCTGACGGTACGTATCAGAAAATCAGCGACCAGTGGTTCCCGCAGTAACTTTTTTTGCCGGGTGACGGCTTCGCCTTACCCGGCCTACGGGGGGAGTTGTAGGCCGGGTAAGCGCAGCGCCACCCGGCACTCTCTCACAACGGCACGAAGAACCTGAACCGCGCCCCGCTCACCGACTCCATCAGCCTGATCCCTCCCCCGTGTAGTTCCAGCATCCGTTTGACAATCAACAGCCCTAACCCACCGCGATTCTCCCGCGTTGCCTGCGGATTCAACGCTGAAGGCCGCTGGAACAGATCGTCGCGCAGCGCGGCATCCACACCGGTTCCTGAATCGGCCACCTCAACCTGTAGCTTTTCATTCTCCTGCCATACGGCGAGACGGATCTTGCCGCCGGTGGGGGTATGGCGGATGGCGTTATCCAGCAGATTGGTCACCACGCGCTCTATCATCGAGACATCGGCATACACCAGCGGCAGCGGCCCGGGAACGTCTATCTGGAGCTGAAGCTCGCGCGTGCGCGCCGTGAGCTCAAACTTTTGCGCCACGTCGGAAATAAGCTCTCCCATCGCAAAACGCTCGCGCTGGGGCTTGATGCCGCCGTGCTCAAGACGCGCAAGCTCAAACAGCTGCTGTGACAGGTGACGCACCTTTTGCCCCTGACGCAACGCCGTGGCGAGGTATTGCTGATGCTCCTGCTGCGTCAGGGTGGCGGATTTCAGCGACAGCGTTTCCAGATAGCCCAGCAGCGAGGTCAGCGGCGTGCGTAAGTCGTGGGAAATATTGGCGATAAACTCCCGGCGCTGGCGGTCGCTGTCGGCCAGTTGATCCCACTGGTGGGTGATTTTGCGTGCCAGCTCGATAAAACTGTTACGCAGGAGCGCCACTTCATCTTTTGCTGCCGCATCCGGCTGTTGGACCGCCAGCGCGCGTATCGCGCTCATGCTGTCATGCTCCAGCCCGGCCACTTCACGCGTCAATCGTTTAACCGGACGCGTGACCCAGTACCAGATCAGTAAGCCCGCCAGCAGGCCAAACAGCGCCACCCACAGCATTGACCAGAGCACCGTACTCCACAGCGCCTTGTGCCAGGCCATGTCCGCCAGCGCGTTCGACTCCTCGCCCTGTAAAATAATATACAGATAGCCTTTAAGCTCGCCGTCCTGACGTAACGGCGTCGCGCTGAACACTTTCTTGTTCTGGCTACGCGGATCGTCGCCAAAAACCGGCATGGCCGCACCGCTGAGGAACTCCTGTACCGGCGCGAGATTGATGCTTTGTCGCTGAATATGGCCAGGCGGGGCGGCATCGGCCAGGATATCGCCATCCGGGGAGACGACGTACAGTTCCACGCTCGGGTTGAAGGTCATCAGCCTGTCAAAGAGCGGTTTCAGCGCGGTACGGTCGACCCTGCCCTGGGCGTTCAGAATTGGTTCGCGCTGCACGATCTGTTGCGCCAGGCCGCCAGAGAGACGCTGAACCATGGCGTTACCATACTGCATGCTGCTGTAGAGCTGGACGGCGCAGGCGACGGCGGCACAGAGCATCATCAATAAAATAAACAGCAGCGTCAGGCGCTGGCTCAGGCTAAAGCGGCGCATCATGGTGCGGCTCCGCAAATTTATAGCCTTTGCCCCAGACGGTGCGAATGATCTCCGGCTCGGCAGCGTCTTTTTCAATCTTGATGCGCAGGCGGTTGATATGGGTGTTAACGGTATGCTCGTAACCTTCGTGCTGATAGCCCCACACCTGCTCCAGCAGCGCCAGACGCGAGAAGACCTCGCCAGGATGGCGGGCAAAGAAGTACAGCAGTTCAAACTCGCGCGGGGTGAGATCCACTATCTGGCCGTGAAGCAGCACGCTGCGGGCCAGCGGGTCGATCGTCAGGCCATGCGCCTGAATATTCCCGGCACTCTGCGCCTGCCCCATCGCCTGCTGGCGGCGGAACAACGCCTTAATGCGCGCAATCAGCTCCTGCACCGAGAACGGTTTTGCCAGATAATCATCCGCGCCGGTTTCCAGGCCGGTGATCCGATCGGTTTCGCTGCTGCGGGCGCTGATAATGATTACCGGCAGGTAGCGGGTCATCTGGCGAATACGACGGCAAATCTCCAGGCCGTCGACGTTGGGGAGCATGAGATCGAGGATCACCGCGTCCCACGGCTGTTTTTCAAGGCACTGTAACGCGTTGCCGCCGTCGGGCTCGTGGGTGATGATGTAGCCTTCATCTTCTAAATTGAGTCGCAGAAGTGCCGCGATATCGTGGTCATCTTCCACCAGCAGGATCTGCTTCATGGGTAAGCCTTATTTCATCTCTTATGACGTAAGCTTACCTGATTTCGCAGGGTTGAAGAGTTCACATTTTGTTGAAGATTTTGCGGATGTCATGCCGGGTGGCGGCTACGCCTTACCCGGGATGCGGGTTAACAACGTCAACACTTCATAATGCGCGGTATGCGGGAACATATCGAAAAGCTGAACGCGTTCAACGCGGTAGCCCGGCAGATGAGCGATATCTGTCGCCATGGTACGGGCGTTGCAGCTGGAGTAAATAATGTAATCCGGCGCCATCTGGCTCAGATAGTCGCACAGCGCCTTGCCAATGCCCCGGCGCGGCGGGTTGACCAGCACCAGCTCCGGCACGTTGCCCTGGCCGGTCGCGAACTGCGTGGAGTCCAGCGCCTGGAAGTGCAGATTGGTTAATCCGAGCTCAGCGGCAGACTGTTTCGCGCAGGCAATCGCTTCGGCGGCGATCTCAATCCCGGTCAGCTGCATCTCAGGCGTGGCGCAGTGCAGACCAAATCCCCCGACACCGCAGAACAGATCCCACATATGATGGATGTTTAACGCCCTTACCCAGTCGCGGGCGGTGGCATATAATGCACTCGCCACCGTCGGGTTGGTCTGGAAGAAACTTTGCGGGCGGATCCACAGCGGCACGTCGTTGAACGTTTCCGCCAGCGCATGCTGCCCGGTGAAGAAGATCTCTGTCTCACCCTCCATAATCGCCATATGCACCGGCTGAATATTGGCGGTAATGACCTTCAGCTGCGGAAGTTGCTCCTGCAGCCACGGCAGCGCCGCGCGCAGTTGTTCCAGCTTGGCTTGCGAGCGCAGCACGAAACGCAGCATCATACCGCCGTCCATCTGGCTCTCGGTCAGGAGGAGATATTTCAGCTCGCCGCGCTTACGGGCGACGTTATAAGGCGTTAACCCCGCGCGGGCAATAAACGGTTTGAGTGCCGCGAAGACCGGCTCAAACGAGACAGGATAAAGCGGGCAGCCGGTGAGATCTTCCGGCGTGCCGTCGCGATGCAGCATGCCCAGCAGCGGTTTTTCTACGCTGCCGCTGACCACCATTTTGGCTTTATTACGAAAACCCTGCTCCGGGCCGCTGACGGGGGCGCACCACTCGCCCACCGCATGTTCAGCCAGCAGCTGTTGCAGGTCGGCCATTTTGGCGGTGAGTTGTTGAGAGACCGGCTGTTCTATCCACTGACAGGAGCGGCAGCGTCCGGCGTCATAGAGTGCGCACTGCATAGGAAAACCTTAAGAATAACGAGGGGTGCGATTATACACATTATTGCAGGCGGAAGAACCGCCGGCTTGAGGCTGGAGCAAAGAGCAGCAGGAGCACCAGCATATCGGGTAATTTCTGCATGACCAGCGCATGGAAGATCTCACGTTTGGATCCACCGGCAATGCTGAACAGCTCCGGATAACCATAGCCCAGCGAGGCGGCCCACAGATAGCTGGCGGCGGTCACCTGCGTCAGCAGATAGACCCAGCGCGCCCAGTTGCGCCCTTTAACCAGCGAAAACGCGCAGTAGATTTCGATAAACACCAGCACAAGGCTGCTGAGGAATACCAGCGTGAGGTTCCAGGTTTGCACGCTGCGGTGAATGAACTCACCGATGCCGCGCGCCCCCAGGGTGTTGAGGATCATCAGTACATCAAGACAGCGGATCATAATAATAGCGAGCGCCGCCACCTGCACCAGCGCAGGTACGTTTGGACGAGCGTGCGTAAGACGTGATTTTTTTAATAATCCCAATGTTTTACTTCCCTGAAAAACAGTGCCGCGTCATGCGCGGCACATCACTGGAAATAATAATTCCTTCAGCCGCGTCTTGCACGCTGGATATCGCGCACGCGCTGCTTTTCCGCGCGCGCCATCAAATACCAGGCGATAAATCCGACAATTCCGACCACGCCGAGGATTATCGACGCCAGGGCGTTGATCTCCGGGTTCACCCCCATGCGCACGCTGGAGAAGACCAGCATTGGCAGCGTCGTCGCCCCTGGCCCGGAAACAAAGCTGGCGATCACCAGATCGTCGAGCGACAGGGTAAAGGCCAGCAGCCAGCCGGAGATCACCGCAGGCATAATCATCGGCAGCGTGATGATGAAAAAGACCTTCACCGGCGTGGCACCGAGATCCATCGCCGCCTCTTCAATGGAGCGATCCAGCTCGCGCAGACGCGAGGAGATGACCACCGCCACGTACGCGGTACAGAAGGTCACATGCGCCAGCCAGATGGTGAGCATGCCGCGATCCGCCGGCCAGCCAATGGCATGCGCCAGCGCCACAAACAGCAGCAGCAGCGACAGGCCGGTGATCACGTCCGGCATCACCAGCGGCGCGGTGATCATAAAGGCAAAGCCGTTCGAGCCGCGAAAACGCCCGAAGCGCACCATCACCAGCGCGGCAATCGTGCCCAGCACGCAGGCCATTGTGGCCGCCAGCGCCGCGATGGTCAGGCTCAGCCCCACCGCGCTCATCATCGCATCGTCGTGGAACAGTTCGCTGTACCAGCGCGTCGACCAGCCTGCCCATACGGTGACCAGTTTGGAGCTGTTGAACGAGTAGATCACCAGCATCAGCATCGGCGCATACAGGAAGGTAAAGCCGATCACCAGGATCGCAATTCGCCACGGAGAGCGCACTACCGGTAAGTTGTTCATCCGTGATCTCCCATCTGTTTCTGCTGATGCTTGTGGAACCACATGATCGGCACGATCAGCAGCAGCAACATCACGATCGCCACCGCGGAGGCTACCGGCCAGTCGCGGTTATTGAAGAACTCCTGCCACAACACGCGGCCAATCATGATGCTGTCCGGGCCGCCGAGCAGTTCCGGGATCACAAACTCCCCAACCGCCGGAATGAACACCAGCATCGACCCGGCGATAATCCCGCCTTTGGTCAGCGGCACAATCACGCTGAAGAAAGTCTTCAGCGGACGGGCGCCCAGATCCAGCGAGGCTTCCACCAGCGAGTAATCGATACGCGTCAGTGCCGTATAGATCGGCAGCACCATAAACGGCAGGTAGGCGTACACAATCCCGATATAGACCGCGAGATTGGTGTGCAGAATAGTCAGCGGCTGATCGATAACCCCTAACCACATCAGGAAGTTATTCAGCACTCCGTTATTTTTCAGGATCCCCATCCACGCGTAGACGCGGATCAGGAACGAGGTCCACGACGGCAGGATCACCAGCAGCAGCAGAATGTTGCGCGTCGAGGGCTTACTGTGCGCCACCGCCCATGCCAGCGGGTAGCCCATCAGCAGACAGCAGAGCGTGGAGATCGCCGCCACCTGCAGTGACTGCAGATAGGCTTCGACATAAAGCGGATCTTCCGTCAGCTGCAGGAAGTTGCCAAGGTTAAGCGTCAGCGTCAGCTGTCCGTCTGCCCAGTCCAGCAGATTGGTGTAGGGCGGGATCGCCCGCGCCATTTCCGCCAGGCTTATCTTGAAAACGATCAGGAACGGCAGCATGAACAGCAGGATCAGCCACACGTAAGGCATGGCAATCACCAGCTTGCGGCCGTGGTTCATCTGCATGCGCGCCAGCCAGTGCGCAAAGCCGCCCGGTTTTTCGACGCGGGCTGGCGGTTCAAGTGTACTCATTGGCCGCTCCTTATACCGTCAGCACGACACAACTGTCCGCATCCCAGCACAGACGCACTTCGTCGCCCCAGGTCGGCAGTCCTTTACGGTAGCGATGTTCGTTTTGCAGCTGGGCGCTGAGCATCTGCCCGCTCTTCAGACGGACGTGGTAGATAGAGAGATCGCCCAGATAGGCAATGTGCACCACTTCGCCCACGGCAAAGTTAAAGCCATCGGCCGGAGGATCTTCACAGAGCATGATTTTCTCCGGTCGCAGGGCGATATAGACCGGCACGTTGTCTACCACGGAGTTATCCGGGTCGACCTTCAGCGGATGCTGCAGCCCCGGCGATTCGATGATCAGCCCGTCTTCTTCACGCGCTTTCAGCAGACCTTCAAAAACATTCACCGAGCCGATGAACTCCGCGCTGTAACGGGTAGTCGGGTGTTCATAAATCTCTTCCGGCTCGCCAATCTGCACGAACTTACCGCGGTTCATGATCGCGATACGCCCGGCCATGGTCATGGCCTCTTCCTGGTCGTGGGTGACCATCACGCAGGTCACGCCTACGCGTTCGAGGATATCCACCACTTCGAGCTGCATACGGTCGCGCAGTTTTTTATCCAGCGCACCCATCGGCTCATCAAGCAGCAGCAGTTTCGGGCGTTTCGCCAGGCTTCGGGCCAGTGCCACGCGCTGACGCTGACCACCAGAGAGCTGGTGCGGTTTACGCTTCGCGAACTCCTGCATGTGCACCAGGCTCAGCATCTCCGCCACACGCGCGGTGATTTCGGCTTTTGGCAGCTTGTCCTGCTTCAGGCCAAACGCGATGTTCTGCTCCACCGTCATATGCGGGAACAGCGCGTAAGACTGGAACATCATGTTAATCGGACGCTGATACGGCGGTACGCTGGAGAGATCCACGCCATCCAGCACAATCTGCCCGGCGGTAGGTTGTTCAAACCCGGCCAGCATGCGCAGCAAGGTTGATTTACCGCAGCCAGACGCCCCGAGAAGGGCAAATATTTCGCCTTTGTAGATAGTCAGGCTGACGTCGTCCACGGCATGCTGGCCATCGAAAGATTTGGTGAGGTTACGAATTTCAAGTAGCGGGGTCAGCGCTTTACGGACTTTCGCCTGCGGGCGGGGGATCGCGTCATTCACGGGGTGTTCTCCGGCATAGATCAAAACTGGTGCAAACGCACCGTCAGGGTGCGCATCGCCGGGCGGCGCGAACGCTTGCCCGGCCTACGGGTTGTGTCGGCCCGGTAAGCGATAGCGCCACCGGGCAACGTTACCAAACGCCGTTATTTCCCGCTTTTCACCTTGGTCCACGCACGGGTACGTACGCGGTCAATTTTTGGATCCTGAACTTTCAGGGTGAAGAGCTTGGCAAACACATCCGCTGGCGGATAGATAGCCGGATTATTACGGATCTCTTCGCTAATCAGTGGCAAGGAGGCCTTGTTACCGTTGGCGTAGTAGACATGGTCGCTGATATGGGCAATCACTTCCGGACGCATCAGATAGTTAAGGAACTGATACGCTTCATCTTTGTTTTTCGCATCGGCCGGCATGGCGAAGACATCAAAGAAGGCCAGCGCCCCCTCTTTCGGAATGAAGTAGGAGACATTCACGCCGTTTTTCGCCTCTTTCGCACGGTTAGCCGCCTGCCAGACGTCCCCTGCCCAGCCAATTGCCACGCAGATATCGCCGTTAGCCAGGTCGTTAATGTACTGTGAAGAGTGGAAGTAACGGATATTCGGACGCAGCTTCAGCAGCAGATCGGTCGCCGGGCCGGTGTAATCATCCGCCTTGTTGCTGTTCGGATCTTTGCCAAGATAGTTCAGCACGGTGGCGAAAATCTCTTCCGGGGCATCCAGGAAGGAGACGCCGCAGCTTTTCAGCTTCGCAAGGTTCTCCGGCTTCAGCACCACGTCCCAGCTGTCCAGCTTGACGTCCGGGCCCAGCGCCGCTTTGACTTTATCCACGTTGTAGCCAATACCGGTGGTCGCCCACAGATACGGCATGGCGTATTTATTCTCCGGGTCATGCTTAGAGACCAGTTTCAGCACTTCCGGGTCGAGGTTTTTCCAGTTTGGTAACTTGCTCTTGTCCAGCGGCTGGAAAACGCCTGCGGTCAGTTGACGCTCCAGGAAACTTGCGGACGGTACCACCAGGTCAAAACCGGTGCTGCCTGCCATCAGTTTGCCTTCCAGCACTTCGTTGGAATCAAACACGTCGTAGACCACTTTAATGCCGGTCTCTTTTTCAAAATTAGCCACCGTGTCCGGGGCAATATAGTCAGACCAGTTATAAACATGCAGCGTTTTTTGTTCCGCAGCGAGCGTGCCGGCAGAGACGGCCATCAGAGCACCCGCAACCAGACCCGATAACCATTTTTTATTCAAGGCGATCATAGTGTTATTCCTTCTGAAAGCTCGTTAACAAACGAACTAAAACTGTGCAATCTGGATATATGCAAAAATCATGCATAGTTTGTCGCTCTGCTCAAAATAAAAAGAAACCTCTTTACCCGGCAGGATCCGCTCGCTTTTTTAAGCATCGCAAGAATAACTGTAGCCCGTGTCTCCGGCTATAGCCCAGACGAAAAAACGCCTTTTATCAATTTTTTATGCAGGTTATGTCTACGTGATAAGCCGAAATGGCCTTTGGGGAGGTGAAAAATTCTTTAAAGAAAGGTTAAAAGCAGCAGAATAAATGGCGTTATGCAGCCGCTCTGGCAGCGACTGCGCAAAAGTCAGACAGGCTTAGTGAAGAAAATTGGGAGATGCATCATTATTCTCTGCATCGTCTTCCGCGCTGTACAGCAGATGGTGTGCATTGGCTTCCATCATAACCATTGAAATTTGCTCTTCACTCAAACGCATAAACCAGGCGAACTGCTTGAAGGAGAGCCCCGCGCCGGAGAACAAAGACTGGCAAACGACCAGTTTTGGCAGATTATCATCCTGTATATCGAGGAATGCTTTCACCGTCAAAGAACTGGCGTTGATCGCAGAGAGGTCAGAGGCCAGCGCCAGCAGCGCAGACGGCTTAACTTCTGCCAGCGCAGAGAATAGGATCACGTCGTTAATGAGATCGATTTTGGCATCAAAAATGCCGTCGAAATTCTGCATGTGAGGCAGATGCAGCGCCTGGCAGGAATCACATTCAAAGAAGGTGATTCCTGCATCATCAAGCCATTGACGTAACGTATCCAGTGTTGGAACGACCTGTAAATCCATCGCGGTGGAGCCTCTTTAGTAAAAACTTCGCATAGGGTACTCAAAAAGTGCGCGGTAATCCATTTAACCACCCGTTTTAAGACAGTAGCCCGGCGTGGCATGACGCTCAATCCATGCAATCATTTTACCTGCAATATCGACACCGGTGGTTTTTTCTACCCCTTCCAGCCCGGGCGAGGCATTCACTTCCATCACCAGCGGCCCACGCGTTGCGCGCAGAAGGTCTACGCCTGCCACGTCCAGCCCCAGCGTTTGCGCCGCTTTCACGGCAATCTCCCGCTCGCGCTCGCTGATATCAGCAACCCGCGCAACGCCGCCCCGGTGGAGGTTGGAGCGAAAATCGCCCTCTTTCGCCTGACGCTCAATGGCCGCCACCACCTCATTGCCCACCACGAAACAGCGGATATCGCGCCCTTTGGCCTCTTCGATGTACTCCTGCACCAGAATGTGCGCATTCAAGCCGCGGAAGGCGTCAATCACGCTCTCTGCTGCCTGTCGCGTCTCTGCCAGCACCACGCCAATACCCTGTGTGCCTTCCACCAGCTTGATGACCAGCGGCGCACCGCCCACCATGTCGATCAGATCGCTGGTGTCGTCCGGGGAGTGAGCGATGCCGGTGACCGGAAGATCGATACCCTGGCGGGCGAGCAGCTGCAGCGAGCGCAGCTTATCCCGGGCGCGGGAAATGGCGACAGATTCGTTGAGAGGATAGCTGCCCAGCATTTCAAACTGGCGCAGCGCGGCCGTACCGTAATAGGTGATCTGCGAGCCGATGCGGGGGATCACCGCATCAAAATGCGGTAGCTTGCGGCCTTTGTAATGAATCGAGGAAGCTGCAGGGTCAATGTTCATATAGCAGGACATCGGATCGAGGATCTCAATCTGATGTCCGCGTTTTGCCGCCGCTTCTCGCAGGCGTTTGCATGAATAGAGCGTTCCATCCCGGGACAAAATGGCAATTTTCACCCTGCACCTCTCTAAAGACATGGGAAAAGCCTGCGTATCATACCGAATGGACTAGCGCGTCGCCCAGCCCTGTTTATGCAGATAATCGAGAATAAACGGGCGATTTTCTTTAATGATGGTACGGCGGATGTGGTCGCTCCAGGTATCGCGGCGGTTATTGCTGCCGCACGTCATGTAGTAGTGCGCCAGTTCCTCGTCATACTGCGCCAGCACGTCGTTGTCGACCGGCTGGTAGTGGTTTTCATGGACCAGCATCGCTGCAGGCAGGCGCGGCTTGAGATCCGGGTTGTCAGCAGGCCAGCCGAGGCAGAGACCGAACAGGGGCAGGACGTGCTTCGGCAGCTTCAGCAGTTCGGTTACGCTTTCAATATTGTTACGCAGCCCGCCGATATACACGCCGCCTAATCCCAGCGATTCCGCCGCCGTGAAGGCGTTTTGCGCCATCAGCGCGGTATCGACCACGCCCAGCAGCAGCTGTTCTGCCAGCCCCAGCTCGGCTTCAGGGCAAATTTGCAGGTGGCGGTTAAAGTCAGCGCAGAATACCCAGAACTCGGCGGCCTGGGCTACATGCTTCTGCCCGCCCGTGAGCGTCACCAGCTGCTCGCGCATGGCCTTGTCGGTAATACGAATAATCGAACTGCACTGCAGAAAGCTGGAGCTCGAGGTGGCTCTGGCGCTGTCGATGATGGCCTCACGCTGCGCCTCGGTAATGGGCTCATCGGTGAAGTGGCGGATAGAACGGTGGGAACGGAGCAGGTCAATTGTTGGCGTCATCGTCTCTCTCTTTGTCTTGCTTAATACGTGTGGCAGCCAGTATAGGCAATGATGCGCGGCATGTAATTGGCGAAACATAGCTCAAGGGTATTAAAGCGACAGGCGAAACCTACTTTAATGACGGCAGGTTATCGTGCACTATACGTGTCATTCGCCGTCAGGCTTGTTTTTTGAGGAGAGAGAAATGTTTGCAGTAATTTTTGGTCGTCCAGGATGCCCTTACTGTGTGCGCGCAAAAGAGCTGGCTGAAAAACTGACTGAAGAGCGTGATGACTTTAACTTCCGCTATGTGGATATCCACGCAGAAGGCATCACCAAAGCCGATCTGGAAAAAACCGTGGGTAAACCGGTTGAAACCGTACCGCAGATCTTCCTCGATCAGAAACACATTGGCGGCTGCACCGATTTTGAAGCTTACGCTAAAGAACATCTGGGTCTGTTTGCCGCTCAGTAATCACTAAGCAAACCCCGCGCCCTGACGTGGGGTTTTATCTATTTGCCAGTTATTGCTTTTTCGCTTCACCCAATAGAATTGAACCATATGAAGCATGGATTAGCCTGTTAATCCAGCGCGCGTCTTGCGTTTTGCCCTACGTTAAATAATGCAATTCATTGATATTAATGCCGATTGTAGGCCGGGTAAGCGCAGCGCCACCCGGCAAGAAAGACGGCTTAAGGGCATTGGGCGCACTACGCGGGATGCTGTCAGTCACGACTGGAAAAGGTAGGTATGGACTGGAATACCGGGCAATCCGTACACAGTACCGTATTTGACGACAATATCTGCGGCAACGGCGTTCTCATTCTTTTTTATTATGTAACCGTTGATGCCGTATCAGAGTGCGAAGAAACAGGAAAAACAGCGCACCGAGCGCGCACCAGAATACGCCGCTCAGCAGCCAGGCCAGCTCCTGCCAGAGGCTTCGCGTGGACACAAAAAGCAACCGCATCAGCACAAGGCACAGCGGTGCCGCCAGCATTGCCCCTAACAGCGGCTTAACAACCTCGCCTTCACGCGAGAGAAAACTCGCGGCCACGCCAGGCAGAATGAAAAAGAGCAGTCCCAGTTCCGGATGCCCGGAGGCTCTGAATGCCCCCTTAACATTAAACGCTAATGACATACAGACAACGGTGAACAGTAAGAAACAGCTTATCGCCCCTGCCCATTTTCCTTTAATGTTCAAATTATCCTCCTGACTTCTCTATCAAATAAAGTTTCGTCGCGTGGACACCCGATCGGATAAAGTTATGCGGCAATCCTTGCCAAAACCCGCATACGGTTATGCGATAATGAGTAGCCGTTGGTAGCTAATGCGATTAAACTATCCAGCTGCTATTGTCTTAGGGAATTTTTTTGGCCGCAGGGAGTGTAGAAGTATTCCCTGGCACTGAAAACAGTAGCCCAAAATGTCCTTTCATTCAACAACTTACTGGTAAACAAGAAGTTAGCCTCCGTGAATATAAACGTCGCAGACTTGTTAAATGGGAATTACATCCTGTTATTATTTGTGGTACTGGCGCTGGGCCTTTGCCTGGGTAAATTGCGCCTGGGTTCAGTACAACTTGGTAATTCCATTGGCGTTTTAGTCGTCTCCTTATTATTAGGTCAGCAGCATTTCAGCATTAACACAGACGCGCTTAACTTAGGTTTTATGCTGTTTATTTTTTGTGTTGGTGTGGAAGCGGGTCCTAACTTTTTTTCCATTTTCTTCCGCGACGGCAAAAATTATCTGATGCTGGCGCTGGTGATGGTCGGCAGTGCGCTGCTGATCGCGTTAGGGCTGGGTAAACTGTTTGGCTGGGATATCGGGTTAACGGCCGGTATGCTGGCAGGCTCCATGACCTCGACGCCGGTTCTGGTGGGTGCAGGCGATACCCTGCGCCATTCCGGTATGGCCGGGGCACAGCTTTCTACCGCACTCGATCACCTGAGCCTGGGCTATGCCCTGACCTATCTGATTGGTCTGGTGAGCCTGATTGTAGGCGCACGCTATCTGCCGAAACTGCAGCATCAGGATCTGCAGACCAGCGCCCAGCAAATCGCCCGCGAGCGTGGTCTGGACACGGACTCCAAACGTAAAGTCTATCTGCCGGTGATCCGCGCCTATCGTGTTGGGCCAGAGCTGGTCGCCTGGGCGGACGGTAAAAATCTGCGCGAGTTAGGGATTTACCGCCAGACAGGTTGCTATATCGAACGTATCCGCCGTAACGGCATCCTGGCGAACCCGGACGGCGACGCGGTACTGCAGATGGGCGACGACATCGCCCTGGTGGGTTACCCGGATGCCCACGCGCGGCTGGACCCAAGCTTCCGTAACGGTAAAGAGGTATTCGACCGCGACCTGCTCGACATGCGTATTGTCACCGAAGAGATTGTGGTAAAAAACCACAACGCCGTCGGCCGTCGTCTGGCACAACTGAAGCTGACCGACCACGGATGCTTCCTGAACCGCGTGATCCGCAGCCAGATTGAGATGCCTATCGACGATAATGTCGTCCTGAATAAAGGCGACGTGTTGCAGGTCAGCGGCGACGCACGCCGCGTGAAAACCGTCGCCGACCGCATCGGCTTTATCTCCATTCACAGCCAGGTCACCGACCTGCTGGCCTTCTGCGCCTTCTTTATTGTTGGCCTGATGATTGGGATGATCACTTTCCAGTTCAGCAACTTTAGCTTTGGCATCGGTAACGCCGCCGGGCTGCTGTTTGCCGGGATTATGCTGGGCTTCCTGCGAGCGAACCACCCAACCTTCGGCTACATTCCGCAGGGCGCGCTGAACATGGTGAAAGAGTTCGGTCTGATGGTCTTTATGGCGGGTGTCGGCTTAAGCGCCGGTAGCGGCATTGGCCACAGCCTCGGCGCCGTCGGCTGGCAAATGTTGGTTTCCGGACTTATCGTCAGCCTGGTGCCGGTGGTGATCTGTTTCCTGTTCGGCGCCTACGTGCTGCGCATGAACCGCGCCCTGCTCTTCGGAGCCATGATGGGTGCGCGTACCTGTGCGCCAGCAATGGAAATCATCAGCGATACCGCCCGCAGCAACATCCCGGCGCTGGGCTATGCAGGAACCTACGCTATCGCTAACGTACTGCTTACGCTGGCAGGTACGCTCATCATCATCATCTGGCCTGGACTCGGATAACTCTTAACTTTGCGCGTAACGAAAAAATTTTCGTTACGCGCAGAACTTTTTTATCAGGGGGTAGTCATAACTAGTGCCACTGCTTTTCTTTGATGTCCCCAATTTGTGGAGCCCATCAACCCCGCCGTTTTGGTTCAAGGTTGATGGGTTTTTTGTTGCCTGAAATTCTCTGCTCCATCATCCCCCCTCTTCCCTCCCACGCCTCAAACATATATGATTAAACAAATATGTATAAACTATCCGCAGGGTTCAACCATGCTCCACCCGCTCCAGCTTTTCAAAACCCTCTCCGACGAAACGCGGCTCTCCATCGTCATGCTTCTGCGTGAAGCCGGTGAGCTATGCGTCTGCGATCTCTGCTCCGCAACCACGGAGTCACAGCCGAAAGTCTCGCGCCATATGGCCTTACTTCGCGAGTCCGGGCTGGTTATCGACCGTCGTGAGGGGAAGTGGGTCTATTACCGTTTGTCTCCGAACATGCCTGCGTGGGCAGCTACCGTCATCGATAACAGCTGGAACTGCCTGCGGGATGAAACGCGTGCAAGGCTAAAGAATAGCCTTCCTGGGTCATGTTAAACACATTCATAAAAACAGATATAACGGAGTAAACGATGTTTCTGGCAGAGGCAATTTTTCTGTTGACGCTGGTACTGGTCATCTGGCAGCCCAAAGGGCTCAGTATCGGCTGGAGCGCGACGATTGGCGCCGTGCTGGCGCTGGCCAGCGGCGTGATCCACCTTAACGATATTCCGGTGGTGTGGAATATCGTCTGGAATGCCACGGCGACGTTTATCGCCGTTATTATCATCAGCCTGCTGCTGGATGAGTCCGGCTTTTTCGAGTGGGCGGCGCTGCATGTCGCCCGCTGGGGAAACGGTCGGGGGCGTTTGCTGTTTACTTATATCGTGCTGCTGGGTGCGGCCGTTGCGGCGCTGTTTGCCAATGACGGTGCAGCGTTGATCCTGACACCTATCGTCATTGCCATGCTGCTGGCGCTGGGGTTCAGCAAGCAGACCACGCTGGCGTTTGTGATGGCGGCAGGTTTTATCGCCGATACCGCCAGCCTGCCGCTGATTGTCTCGAACCTGGTTAACATTGTGTCGGCAGACTTCTTTAAGCTCGGGTTCAGGGAATACGCCTCGGTGATGATCCCGGTTGATATCGCCGCGATTGCTGCCACGCTAGTGATGCTGCATCTGTTCTTTCGCAAGGAAATTCCACCGGAATATGATCTTGCGAAACTCCGGGAGCCCGCCCGGGCCATTCACGATCTCCCGACCTTCAGAACAGGCTGGATAGTGCTACTGCTTCTTCTCGTCGGCTTCTTTGTGCTTGAGCCTCTCGGCATTCCGGTCAGCGCCATTGCAACAGCTGGCGCGCTGATTTTATTCGCCGTTGCAAAACGCGGACACGCGATTAATACCGGAAAAGTGCTGCGCGGCGCACCGTGGCAGATCGTCATCTTCTCACTGGGGATGTATCTGGTGGTCTACGGTTTGCGTAACGCCGGGTTAACCGAATACCTTTCAGGCGTGCTGAATGCGCTGTCCACCCACGGTTTATGGGTGACTACTCTGGGAACCGGGTTCATCACCGCCTTCCTGTCATCCATAATGAACAATATGCCCACGGTGCTGATTGGCGCGCTCTCTATTGATGGCAGCACGGCAACAGGATTGATTAAAGAAGCGATGATTTACGCCAACGTGATTGGCTGCGATCTGGGGCCAAAAATCACGCCTATCGGTAGTCTCGCCACCCTGCTCTGGCTCCACGTGCTGGCGCAAAAAAACATGACCATTACCTGGGGCTACTATTTCCGGACGGGCATCATCATGACGCTGCCGGTTCTGTTTGTGACGCTCGCCGCGCTGGCGTTATGTCTCTCCTTCACACTGTAATGAGCCACTGATATGACCAACATCACCATTTACCACAACCCCGCCTGCGGCACCTCGCGCAACACGCTGGAGATGATCCGCAACAGCGGCACCGAGCCAGAGATCATTCTGTATCTGGAGAATCCGCCGTCACGCGATGAACTGATCAAACTGATTGCCGACATGGGCATTTCGGTGCGGGCGCTGCTGCGTACAAACGTGGAGCCCTATGAGCAACTGGGCCTGGCAGAAGATACATTCACTGACGACCAGCTTATCGGTTTTATGCTGCAACACCCGATCCTGATTAACCGTCCGATTGTGGTGACGCCGCTGGGCACCCGTCTGTGCCGCCCGTCTGAAGTGGTCCTTGATATTCTGCCGGATGCGCAGAAAGGGGCATTTACGAAAGAGGACGGTGAAGCCGTCGTGGATGCCAGCGGGAAAAAAATCACTCAGAAATAGAGTCGGGCCTGCAGGCTAGCGGTCCCCCTCGCCTGCAATCCTTCCCACCATCGCCCGGATCTCCTCGCGCGTCAGCGGCGCTCTGTCGGTGACAAAGTGTAGCGTCATTCCTTCGATAAAGGCGTCCAGCGCGCGGGTGGTGACCGGGTCAAACCACTGTTCAAGCGTCGTCTGGCTCATCTGCATCCAGTCCTGCATTACCGTTTTCAGCGCCGCGCTGCGGTGCATAAAAGTGTAGAGCTGGTACATCAGCGCCATGTTGTGCGGCGTCGTCACCTGCGAGCTGTGGATCAGCGTGGTGATGGATTCACACGCCATCTCCGGGCTGGTTACCCCCGCGAAGAAATCACGGTACTGCTGCGACATCTGCCGGGTAAACCACGTGAAAGCCTCTTCCAGCAGCGACTCCATGCCGTCGAAATAGTAGGTCATCGACCCCAGCGGAACCCCGGCACAGCTGGCGATTTTACGGTGCGTGACGGCATGGATACCGTGCTCAGCAATGGTGTCCAGCGTCGCCTGCAGGATCTTCTCCCGGCGATGCGGGTCGTTTGGTGGTCTGCTCATACATGCCTCATCTGATTTGTGTACAAATGTACACAAACTTGCTAGTGTTGTCGCTATTGTTGTGCTTCTGGTGCTTATCTCAATGACTCTGACCTCATCCCGTAAGGCCCTGCGGTTGCGCATGTGGGCGCTTTTTATGTTCTTCTTTATTCCGGGTCTGCTGATGGCGTCCTGGGCCACGCGTACCCCGGCGATCCGCGACATTTTGTCGGTCTCCACCGCGGAGATGGGCATTGTGCTGTTTGGCCTGTCGATAGGCTCAATGAGCGGTATTCTCTGCTCGGCGTGGCTGGTGAAGCGCTTTGGTACCCGGGCGGTGATCCGCACCACCATGTGCTGCGCAATACTGGGGATGCTGGTGCTCAGCGTGGCGCTGTGGTATGCCTCGCCGGTCATGTTTGCCCTGGGTCTGCTGATCTTTGGCGGCAGCTTTGGCGCGGCGGAAGTGGCCATTAACGTTGAAGGGGCTGCGGTCGAGCGCGAGATGAATAAAACCGTGCTGCCAATGATGCATGGCTTTTACAGCCTTGGCACGCTGGCCGGTGCGGGCGTGGGCATGGCGCTGACGGCCTCCGGCGTAAGCGCGAATCTGCATATCCTGCTGGCCGCGCTGATCTCTGTTGTGCCGGTGCTGACCGGCATCCGCGCCATTCCGGACGGCACGGGCAAAAACACCTCTGATGAACACAAAACGGCGGAAAAAGGGCTGCCGTTCTACCGTGATTTCCAGCTGATGCTGATCGGCGTGGTGGTGCTGGCGATGGCGTTTGCCGAAGGCTCCGCCAACGACTGGCTGCCGCTGCTGATGGTGGACGGCCACGGCTTTAGCCCGACCTCTGGCTCGCTGATCTACGCCGGGTTTACGCTGGGGATGACCGTCGGACGCTTTACCGGCGGCTGGTTTATTGACCGCTACAGCCGCGTGGCGGTGGTGCGCGCCAGCGCCCTGCTCGGCGGGCTGGGCATTGCGATGATCATCTTCGTGGATGTGGACTGGATTGCCGGCGTATCGGTGATCCTCTGGGGCCTGGGTGCCTCACTTGGCTTCCCGTTGACCATCTCCGCCGCCAGCGATACCGGCCCGGATGCCCCGACGCGCGTCAGCGTGGTGGCGACCACAGGCTATCTGGCCTTCCTGGTCGGGCCGCCGCTGCTGGGCTTCCTGGGTGAGCACTACGGGCTGCGCAGCGCCATGCTGGTGGTGTTAGGGTTGGTCATGATTGCGGCGCTGGTGGCGCGCGCCGTGGCGAAGCCGGAAAAAGAACAAACGACACTGGAGAAGGGATATGAGCGTTAAACTGATTGCAGTCGACATGGATGGCACCTTCCTGAGCGACGCGAAAACCTACAATCGCGAACGTTTTCTGGCGCAGTATGCGCGCATGAAGGAGCAAGGTATTCGCTTTGTGGTGGCCAGCGGTAACCAGTATTACCAGCTGATCTCCTTCTTCCCGGAGATTGCGCATGAGATTGCGTTTGTCGCCGAAAACGGCGGCTGGGTGGTCAGCGCCGGAGAAGATGTTTTTAACGGTGAACTGTCGAAAACGCACTTCGACACCGTTGCTGCCGTGCTAAACGACGTTCCCGGCATTGAGATTATCGCCTGCGGCAAAGGAAGTGCCTATACGCTCAAAGCCTATGACGATGAGTTCAAAGCTATCGCCGCGAAGTACTATCATCGCCTCGAAATGGTAAGTGATTTCGACAACCTGAACGATATTTTCTTCAAGTTCGGACTCAACGTTTCTGATGATGAAATCCCGCGCATACAGGCCATGCTGCACGAAAAACTCAACGACATTATGGTGCCCGTCACGACCGGCCATGGAAGTATCGATCTGATTATCCCCGGCGTGCATAAAGCCAACGGCCTGCGGATCCTGCAACAGCGCTGGGGCATTGACGACAGCGAGGTGGTGGCTTTCGGTGACAGCGGGAACGATGTGGAGATGCTGCGCCAGTCAGGCTTCAGCTTTGCGATGGCGAATGCCAGGCCGCATATTAAAGCAGCGGCCCGCTTTGAAGCGCCGCATAATAACGAGGAAGGCGTACTGGATGTGATTGATAAGGTGCTTAACAGGGAAGCACCGTTTAATTAACATGTGCGGTCTGGTGCCCTCACCCTGACCCTCTCCCACCGGGAGAGGGAATAAGAATTATGGCTGCAGAGCGTTCCCGACGCGTTTGTCCTTCAGGAACATCACCATCAGCACAACCCACAGCACGCCGTTGGCGAGGTTAAACAGGCTGAACAGACCGTTGCCGCC
This sequence comes from Enterobacter cloacae complex sp. IR5384, assembly GCF_049237265.1. NCBI lineage: Bacteria > Pseudomonadati > Pseudomonadota > Gammaproteobacteria > Enterobacterales > Enterobacteriaceae > Enterobacter > Enterobacter cloacae complex sp. IR5384. The sequence continues at coordinate 365,619 of NZ_JBMKHJ010000001.1, forward strand.
GAGCGCATAAGCGTGCTTGCTCACCTCGATCCCGACGGTAAAAATCAGCATCTGCAGCATCCCCATCGCCGCCGAAACGGTGCCTTTGCTCATCTCGCTGGCAAACAGCGTCAGACGCACCAGCCCGGCATTCGCCACGCCAATACCGAAGGCATAAATACTCAACCCCGCCGTCATCCACAGATAGGCATGAGATGATACCACCGTCGCCACCGCGGCCACGGTAAGGCCCGCCGCAATCGGCCAGCCGCCCATGATGATGAGCGAGCGCACCGTGCGTCGTGATGTCAGACGCGCCAGCACCAGGTTACCGATAATCAGTGCGCCAAAAATCGGCACCTGCAGCAGCCCGTACTCGTAGCTGCTGAGCTGTTCACCGCTGATGATAATGACCGGTGACTGGGCGATCCACGCCAGCAGCGGCAGGCTAACAAAGCCCGTCGCCAGCGCGCCTGCCACAAAGCGGCCGTTTTTCAGCACCGCTTTATAATCCCGTCCCAGCTCTTTCAGCGACAGCGTCTCACCCAGTCGGGTGGCCGTTTCCGGCATTGCGCGGTGCAGGCCGAAGAATGCGATGGCGGCCAGCACGGCGAAGAGCACAAACATGCCTTCCCACGGTGCCACATGCACCCACGCGGCGCCCACCAGCGGCCCCAGCAACGGAGCAATCAGCGCCACGTTCGCCATCAGCGCGGTGATTTTAATACACACCGCCTCCTCAAAGGACTCCTGAATGGCGGCATACCCCACGGCACCGATAAAGCACAGGCTTACCCCCTGCAGGAAACGCAGCAGGGTGAACTGTTCAATGTTTTGCGCCAGCAGCGTGGCGAGACAGGTCACGATAAACCACACCACGCCCGTCAGCATCACCGGACGGCGGCCAATACGATCCGACAGCGGCCCTAACAGCCACTGTAAAAACATGCCGCCAGCCAGATAGGCGGTCATAGAGGTCGGCACCCATTCAATACCTGCGTTGTATTGCGCCACCACGGCCAGCATACCGGGCTGAATCATATCGTTGCCGATATAGGTAGAGAACTCGTAAAGCACCAGACACAGAGGGAAAAGTAACGCCTGACGACCCAGACGCGTACCCGAAGAAGAACGGTTTAACATGCAATCTCTTTATGATGAAAAAATCGCGATGAGTGTAATGAATTGCCGCTGTCTGAGATAGCAAATTATCCAGAAGAAACAGAAATAAAGCATTTATCGTCGTTGTTTAAGGTTTCCTTAAGTTGACACCAATATGATAGCCATATTTCACGCTGCCAACCAACTCTATGACCCGCATATCCCCTCGTTCAGAATTGTCTAAGTTACAGACAAATAAGACAAAACAACTTTACCGCCTGCCTGTGCGCTTTTATGGTTATCAGCTTTTAGTGCTGATCGCCCTTGCCGTGGTATTTACCTGGCTTTCTCGCGGCGAAACGCTTGATAAATGGATCACTGGCTTTTGGTATGACGCGGCAACACACCGTTTCCCGCTGCAGAAAAACCCGCTGCTGGATCTGCTGAACCACCGGCTGGCGAAGTACATCGCCATTGCCATGGCGGTGGGTGCGTTGTTTTACGGTGCCTGGAAGCGCAATGCGAGACTGGTCACTGCCGCACTGCTGATGGGGCTTGGCACGCTGGTGGTTGGCGTGCTGAAAAGCCTGAGCCATCACAGCTGCCCGTGGGATCTGGTGGAGTATGGCGGTAAAGCCGTCTCTTACCCCCTGTTCAGTTCCGCTCCGGCAGACAGCGGTCCTGGCCGCTGCTTCCCCGGCGGCCATGCGTCCAGCGGCTTTATGGTGATGGGTCTGTTCTTTGCCTTCTGGCGCGAGCGTCCGCGTCTCGCCTGGAGCTTTGTGGCCTTCGGCGTGGTGTTAGGTCTGGCGATGGGCTTTGGTCAGGTCATGCGCGGGGCGCATTTTTTCTCTCACAACCTGTGGGCTGGGTGGTGGGTCTGGTTTTCCCAGGTAGCGGTCTACGGCCTCGTTTCTGCCTGGTTTGCTAAAGAGTAAAAACGCTATGTTAGAGAATCTGAATTACCAGCTGTTTTATCTGATCAACGCCACCCCGGCCTCGCCTGAGTGGATGATCGATTTGGCCACTTTCCTGGCAAAAGATCTGATCAGTATTGTGCCTGTGCTGGCGGCCATCCTCTGGCTGTGGGGACCGCGCAGCCAGGTCAACGCGCAGCGTCAGCTGGTGATCAAAGTGGCGATGACGCTGGGGGTCAGCGTGCTGGTCAGCTATGTTCTGGGTCTCGCCTTCCCGCACGATCGTCCTTTTGTCGAACACGTCGGCTATACCTTCCTGCACCACGCGCCGGATGACTCGTTCCCAAGCGATCACGGTACGGTGATCTTTGCTTTTGCGCTGGCCTTCCTGTTCTGGCATCGCCTGTGGTCAGGTGCGCTGCTGATGGCCATTGCGGTCGCCATTGCCTGGTCTCGCGTGTATCTGGGCGTACACTGGCCGCTGGATATGGTAGGCGGCTTCCTGGTGGGGCTGATCGGCTGCGTCAGCGCGGCGATCCTGTGGAACCTCTTCGGGCTGGCGCTGTATCGCGGACTCTCGTCTCTCTATCGCACCCTTTTCGCTATCCCGATCCGCAAAGGCTGGATACGTGACTAACCCCGGTATGACAGGTTACACTTGAGCCCCCGCCCTGCGGGGGCTCACTTTTTCATCCTGAGGATCTATGGAAACACGCCGCGATGACCGCATAGCTCAGTTGATACAGGCGCTGAAGCGCAGTGATAAGCTTCATCTTAAGGAAGCCGCTACCCTCCTCGGCGTTTCAGAGATGACCATTCGCCGTGACCTGAACAGCGAGAGCGCGCCCGTCGTGCTGCTGGGCGGCTATATTGTGCTGGAGCCACGTAGCGCCAGTCATTATCTGATCAGCGATCAAAAGACACGCCTGGTTGAAGAGAAACGCAAAGCCGCCCGTCTGGCGGCCTCTCTGGTGCAACCGCACCAGACGCTGTTTTTTGACTGCGGCACTACCACGCCGTGGATAATCGAAGCCATCGACAGCAGCATCCCCTTTACCGCCGTGTGCTACTCGCTGAACACCTTCCTGGCCCTTCAGGAGAAACCCGAGTGTCGGGTGATCCTCTGCGGCGGTGAGTTCCACGCCAGCAACGCCATTTTTAAACCGCTCAATCTTCAGGACACGCTCAGCAATTTGTGCCCGGATATCGCGTTTTACTCCGCGGCGGGCGTGAGTACCCGTCAGGGGGCGACCTGTTTTAACCTGGAAGAGCTGCCGGTAAAACACTGGGCGTTAAGCGCCGCGCAGTACCATGTGCTGGTGGTGGATCACAGCAAGTTCGGCAAGGTGCGTCCGGCACGGATGGGCGAGCTGGCACAGTTCAATGCCATCGTCAGCGATTGCCGCCCGGATGAAGAATACGTGACCTACGCGAAGGCGCAGCAGGTGAAGTTGATGTATTGAGAGGGGGGCGGTCTGATGCCTCACCCCGGCCCTCTCCCACTGGGAGAGGGTGAAAAGCTGGAAGACTTAACTAAACCAGCTGCCAAACCAGCTATGGAATTTCATCATCACGAAGTCCCACATCCGGCTGAAGAAGCCGCCCTCTTCGACCGCTTCCATCACAATCAGCGGACGCTGTTCAATCGACTTACCGTTTAACTGGAAATCAATCGTCCCGACCACCTGGCCTTTTTTCAGCGGCGCGGTGAGCTGCGGATCGGTCAGGGTATAGCTCGCTTTCAGGTTTTTCAGCTGACCACGTGGAATGGTCACCGACCCGGCTTCACCGGCCCCCAGGTTCACTTCACTCTTGTCACCAAACCAGACGCGCTGGCTGACGAACGTGGCATCCGGTTTAATCGGCGTCACGGTTTCAAAGAAGCGGAAGCCCCAGGTCAGCAGTTTTTCTGACTCGTTAAAACGAATACGGTCGGTTTTGGTGCCCAACACCACCGAGATCAGACGCATGTCACCCTGGGTCGCGGAGGCCACCAGGTTATAACCCGCCCCGGCCGTGGTGCCGGTTTTCATCCCGTCAACGTTGACGTTGCTGCTCCACAGCAGACGGTTGCGGTTCGGCTGGCGGATTTTATTAAAGGTAAACTCTTTCTCTTTGTGGATGGCATATTCGTCCGGCACATCGTGGATGAGCGCCTTGCCGAGCAGCGCCATATCGCGCGCGGTACTGAACTGGCCCGGCGCATCCAGACCGTGGACGGTTTTAAAGGTGGTGTTGGTCAGACCCAGCTTTTGCGCATAGCCGTTCATCAGGCCAATAAACGAGTCCTGGCTTCCCGCAACATAATCTGCCAGGGCGATACAGGCATCGTTGCCGGACTGGATAATCACCCCTTTATTCAGATCGGAAACGGAAACCTGATCGCCCGGTTTCAGGAACATTACCGATGACCCGCGCAGCGCCGGGTTGCCGGTCGCCCAGGCATCCTTCCCGATAGTGACCATATCGTCGAGCTTGATCTTACCCGCCTTCAACGCCTGGCCAACCACGTAGCTGGTCATGATTTTGGTCAGGCTGGCCGGGTCGAGTTTCTCATCCGCATTGCCTTCCGCCAGCACTTTACCGCTGGAGTAATCCATCAGGATCCAGGCACGCGCATCTACCGGCGGCGCTTCGGGCGCAGCCTGCTCAGCCGCATAGAGAGTTGGTACAAACAGGAAAAGGAGCGCGGAGCCTGCCGCCAGGCTGCGCAGAGAAGTCATTTTTCGCGTCATAAATGCCACCCGAGTGTCCATTCAAAAATTACGTCACATCACCGTGTCGCAAGAAGCGATGAGTAATAGCGCACTAAAACGGTTAATGAAACCCAACGAGGGTAAAGTTATTAAAGTTTATGCAATAACATTCAGATACGCTTTGATTAAGGCGATTTTTTTCTCTTCTGTTGCGTAATTGTTAGGTTTATCTCACCATGGCGAAAAGCTGACTCGGATTCACATCTTATCGGGAGTAATTATGATTACGCTGTGGGGAAGGAATAATTCGACCAACGTCAAAAAAGTGCTCTGGACGCTGGAGGAGCTGGATTTACCGTTTAACCAGATAATGGCGGGTTTGCAGTATGGGGTTAATAAAGACGCCGACTACCTGGCGATGAACCCGAACGGCCTGGTGCCGCTGCTGCGCGATGATGAGACGGACGCCACGCTGTGGGAATCCAACACCATTGTCCGCTACCTGGCCGCCCAGTATGGACAAGGCCGTCTGTGGGTAGAAAATCCGGCCCGCCGCGCGCAGGGAGAAAAATGGATGGACTGGGCCAACCAGACGCTCACCCCCACGCACCGCGTGATCCTGATGGGGCTGGTCAGAACCCCCGAAGCCGAGCGCGACTATCCCGCCATTCATGCGGCGCAGGACGCCTGTGAAAATCTGTTTGCGATGATGGACGATGAGCTGGCGAAACACGCCTGGTTCTCGGGTGCGGACTTCGGCGTGGGCGATATTGCCGTTGCGCCATTTGTCTGGAACCTGACCAACCTCGGTCTGACGTGGACGCCGCGCCCTCACCTGGCGCGCTGGCTTAAACAGCTGAGCGAACGCCCGGCCTACCGTAACGTGGTGATGATTCCGGTAAGCTGATCACCTCCCGGACGGGCTGACTTTCAGCAACTGCCCGTCCGTTTCATCGGTCAGAACATACAGATAGCCGTCCGGACCGACGCGCACATCGCGGATGCGCTGTTTCCGGTCGCCCAGGATCCGTCCGTCCTCGGTCACCGTGTTGCCGTTCACGCTCAGCACGATCACATCCTTCTCTTTCAGCGCCCCGATAAACAGCTTGTTTTTCCACTGCGGGAACACGTCACTGTTATAAAACGCCATTCCGCTCACGGCGGGCGAGACTTTCCAGACAAACAGCGGTTTTTCGGTTCCTTCAACGTGTTCACCTTTCGCCTCAGGAATTTTCAATCCGCTGTAGTTGATACCGTGGGTCGCCAGCGGCCAGCCATAGTTTTTCCCTTTCTCCGGGATGTTGATCTCATCCCCGCCACGCGGGCCGTGTTCGTTAAGCCACAGCGTGTCGCTCCACGGGTTCATCGCCATCCCTTGCGGGTTACGAATGCCATAAGACCAGATTTCCGGCCGCGCACCGGCGGTGTTCACAAAGGGGTTATCCGGCGGGACTTTGCCATCCTCCGTCAGGCGCACCACTTTCCCCTGGAGTTTATCCAGATCCTGCGCCGTCGGGCGCTGGTTGTTTTCGCCCAGCGCAATAAACAGATAGCCTTTGCCATCAAATACCAGCCTTCCGCCAAAGTGGTGACCGGTGGAGAGTTTCGGCATCTGACGGAACACCACCTGGAACGCCTCAAGGCGGGAAAGATCGTCGCTTAAGCGCCCGTAACCCACCGCCGTTCCGGCTTTGCCGTCAGCGCCTGCCTCGGCGTAGCTCAGCCAGACGCGGCGCGAGGTGGCAAAATCCGGCGCCAGCACCACGTCCAGCAGTCCTCCCTGTCCGTTGTCCCAGACTTTGGGCACCCCTGTTATCGGGTCTGACAGCCCTTTCCCGGCCTGCCAGTGTTTCAACTGGCCGCCCTTCAACGTCACGAGCAGCCCTTTGTTATCCGGCAGGAACGCCAGCGACCAGGGGTGTTCGAGTTTGTTCTGCAATACCTCAACCTTAACCGCATCAGGTGCAGCAAGGAGCGAAAACGGAAATAACAACGCAGGCAGGAAAATCAGCGAGGATCGGTGCATAACACGCTCCTTTATCGGCATATGGCATAAAGATTAGCCACTACGTCCGGGCGCGTTATCACTTTTACAAAAGCTTAATCAGAAGGGGGAGTTGCCTCCCCCGGAATCAGTGCTGTTCAAGCTTCGCGTGCTCGTTCAGACACATGATGCATAGAGAGAGCGTTGTCAGGCAGTTTTCAAGCTTCTCCGCGTTTACAGCGATAAAAGTCGGGCAGTCATGGCGTCCGTTCATCAGACAAACCCCGGCAATGGAGAGCACCTCGGCGGCGCGGCGCAGCGCAATACATTCGCTTTCGGCGTATTCCGCTTTCAGGATGGGTGCTTTTTCACGCATGAAATTGCAAAGTTCAAAGAAATTATCACGCAGATGTTCGCTTTCGCTGACTGACATATACCCTTTCGCCTTCCTCAGCTGCAGATATGCGGCAAGGTCGATTCGGGCGTTGATCAGCTTGTTCAGCAGATCGCGTTTCAGTCTGTCAACGGACATACTCATTCCTCCTCTGTCAGCCCCTGTGCACAGTCAGAATAAGGTTATTTTTTGTACAGTTTAATGCCTGAGATCAATTATTCTTAACTGATTAACATTCTTTACAATGTTACAACCTGCGCGGGCATCATCTGCACTGCAAAGAGTGTATAAATCCCCCGCGATACGCTGTAAAATCCCGCCCTGATAACTCCATAATTGATGAATTTTTAACCTATGAGCAATGTTACGCACCCGCCGAAAATCGGCTTTGTCTCCCTGGGCTGCCCGAAAAACCTGGTGGATTCTGAACGCATCCTGACCGAACTTCGCACCGAGGGCTACGACGTGGTGCCAAGCTACGACAACGCCGACATGGTGATTGTGAACACCTGCGGGTTTATCGACAGCGCGGTTCAGGAATCCCTGGAAGCCATTGGTGAAGCCCTGACGGAAAACGGCAAAGTGATTGTGACCGGCTGCCTGGGCGCAAAAGAGGACCAGATCCGTGAAGTGCACCCGAAGGTGCTGGAGATCACCGGTCCACACAGCTACGAGCAGGTGCTGGAACATGTTCATCACTACGTACCCAAGCCTAAGCACAACCCGTTCCTGAGCCTGGTGCCGGAACAGGGGGTGAAGCTGACGCCGCGTCACTACGCTTACCTGAAAATTTCCGAAGGCTGCAACCATCGCTGCACCTTCTGCATTATCCCGTCCATGCGTGGCGATCTGGTGAGCCGCCCGATTGGCGAAGTGCTGGCAGAAGCCAAACGTCTGGCCGATGCGGGCGTGAAGGAGCTGCTGGTGATCTCCCAGGATACCTCCGCCTACGGCGTGGATGTGAAGCACCGTTCCGGTTTCCACAACGGCGAGCCGGTGAAAACCAGCATGGTCGGCCTGTGCGAACAGCTCGCTAAACTGGGCATCTGGACGCGTCTGCACTACGTTTACCCTTATCCGCACGTTGACGACGTCATCCCGCTGATGGCCGAAGGCAAAATCCTGCCGTACCTGGATATCCCGCTGCAGCACGCCAGCCCGCGTATCCTGAAGCTGATGAAACGCCCAGGCTCCGTTGACCGCCAGCTGGCGCGCATCAAGCAGTGGCGCGAAATCTGCCCGGATCTGACCCTGCGTTCGACCTTCATCGTTGGCTTCCCGGGTGAAACCGAAGAAGACTTCCAGATGCTGCTCGACTTCCTGAAAGAGGCCCGTCTGGACCGCGTAGGCTGCTTCAAGTACAGCCCGGTTGAAGGCGCAACCGCTAACGAACTGGCGGATCAGGTGCCGGAAGAGGTAAAAGAAGAGCGCTGGAACCGCTTCATGCAGCTGCAACAGCAGATCTCTGCTGAACGTCTGCAGGAGAAAGTGGGCCGCGAAATTATGGTCATCATCGACGAAGTTGACGAAGAAGGCGCGATTGGCCGCAGCATGGCGGATGCCCCTGAAATCGACGGCGCGGTGTACCTGAACGGGGAAACCAACGTCAAGCCGGGTGACATCATTCGCGTGAAAGTGGAAAACGCCGACGAGTATGACCTGTGGGGTAGCCGGGTTTAAACACCCAGCGCCTGTTTTGTAGGCCGGGTAAGGCGTAGCCGCCACCCGGCACATTCCACTGCCCTACCCCTTAATCCTCGGATCCAGCGCATCGCGCAGCCCACCCCCAGCAGGTTGAACGCCAGCACGGTCAGGAAAATCGCCAGACTCGGGAATATCGCCACGTGTGGCGCAATCACCATATCTGCCCTCGCCTCGTTGAGCATCGCGCCCCACTCCGGCGTCGGTGGCTGGGCCCCTAATCCCAGAAACGACAGGCTGGCGGCGGAAATTATCGACACGCCGATACGCATCGTAAAATAGACCACAATCGACGACACCGTACCCGGCAGAATATGGCTGAACAGGATGTTGGCGTCGCTGGCCCCCATACTGCGGGCGGATTCAATAAAGGTCTGCTGCTTCAGTACCAGCGTATTGCCGCGCACCAGACGGGCAAACGCCGGGATCGAAAAGACCGCGACGGCGATGATGACGTTTGCCATGCCGCTGCCCATAATGGCGACAACCGCAATTGCCAGCAAAATGCCGGGGAAGGCAAACAGCACGTCGCAAATGCGCATTATGATCCGGTCCCACCAGCCCTCGTAATACCCTGCCACCAGGCCCAGAACGGTACCGATGACCGCACCGATAAGCACCGCAAACACCCCGGCGGCGAGCGATATCTGCGCGCCCATCAGCACGCGGCTAAAAATATCGCGTCCCAGAGAGTCCACGCCGAACCAGTGCATCATCGACGGTCCGTCATTCAGGCGGTCGTAATCAAAGTAGTTTTCCGCATCATACGGTGCCACCCACGGCGCAATGGCGGCCACCACAATCAGCAGCAGTACAAACAGCCCCGCCGTCATGGCAACAGGCTGGCGACGAAAGCGCCGCCAGAATTCAAACCATGGGGTGCGGATATGGTCCGGCTTCAGCCCCGGCATAGCGTTTACAATGGCCTGACGACGCCAGTTCAACAATCGCATCTTACTTATACCTGATGGCCGGATTAATGGCGGCGTACAGCACATCCACCACTAAATTGATAAGAATAAATTCCAGCGAGAAGAGCAGAACTTCCGCCTGAATGACCGGATAGTCGCGCATCTCGACCGAATCCACCAGCAGGCGCCCCAGCCCCGGCCAGTTGAAGACCTTTTCCACCACGATAGAGCCCCCCAGCAGGAAGCCGAACTGCAGCCCCATCATGGTCACCACCGGGATCATCGCGTTGCGAAAACCGTGCTTGAGGATGACCCACTTCTCGCTCACCCCTTTCGCCCGTGCGGTACGGATGTAATCTTCACTCAACACGTCAACGAACGACGCGCGTGTGAAGCGCGCCATCACCGCAGATACGGCCGCGCCCAGCGTCATGGACGGCAGGATGTAGTGCTTCCAGGTATCGGCCCCGACGGTGGGCAACCAGCCCAGCTCCACGGAGAAAATCTGCATCAGGAGCATCCCCAGCGCAAAAGCCGGGAAAGAGATCCCGGTCACCGCCAGCGCCATGCCGAGCTTGTCCGGCCAGCGGTTGCGCCAGACGGCAGCGACAATCCCGGCGCCAAGCCCAAACACCATCGCCCAGCACATGCTGGCAATCGTTAACCAGAACGTAGGCATAAAGCGGCTGGCAATCTCTTCCGATACCGGGCGACGCGACACCATCGAGATACCAAAATCGCCCTGCAGCACGTTGCAAATATAATGGAGAAACTGCATGTACAGAGGCTGGTCGAGACCAAGCTGTTTGCGCACCAGTTCAATGACGGTGGCATCCGCCTCTGGCCCGGCCACCAGACGCGCCGGATCGCCCGGCAGCAGATGGACAAACAAAAACACCAGTACCGCCACAATCAGCAGCGTCGGGATAAGCCCCAGCAGGCGTTTACAAACATAATTGAGCATGAGTGTTATTTTAAATCCGCATCGTCAAAGCTAAAGCCCGTATCCGGCATGATGTAAAACCCGGTCAACGCTTTGTTATGCGCCGAAACCAGTTTTTCCACCACCAGCGGTACCCACGGCGACTCTTTCCAGATGATATCCTGTGCGTCTTTGTAGAGGCGCGCTTTCTCATCCGGTTTGGTGGTTTTCAGCGCATCGGCAAGATCTTTATCCACCTGTGGGTTGCTGTAGAACGCCGTGTTGAACAGGGTCGGCGGCCAGTTCTGTGAGGCGAACAGCGGCGACAGCGCCCAGTCAGCCTCACCGGTAGAGGCCGACCAGCCGGTGTAGAACATCCGCACGCCGCTCTCTTTCTGCCCTTTCCCTTCCACTTCTGCCGCACGCTGTCCGGCATCCATCGCGGTGACCTGCACCTTAATACCGACCTGCGCCAGCTGCTGCTGGGTAAACTGCAGCACCTTCTGCGCGGTACTGTGATTATGGGATGACCATAGCGTGGTGCTAAAGCCGTTCGGGAAGCCCGCCTCTTTTAACAGTTCACGGGCTTTCGCCGGATCGTATGGCCACGGCTGATAGCTTTGCGCATAGGCAATAGCCGGTGGCAGCACGCCGGTGGCCGGGGTGGCGAAGCCCGCGAAGGCCACTTTCACCAGCGCCTGACGGTTAATCGCGTAGTTGATGGCCTCGCGCACTTTGGGATTATCAAACGGCTTTTGCGTCACGTTCATGCTGATGTAACGCTGCATAATGGACGGACTGGCCACCAGCTCCAGCTTGCTGTTCTTCTGCAGGATCGCCGCCTGCTCGTACGGGATCGGGAAGGCAAACTGCGCTTCGCCGGTTTGCAGCATCGCCGCGCGGGTGTTGTTATCCACCACCGGACGCCAGGTGATGGTGTCGAGCTTCGGCAGCCCCTGCTGCCAGTAGCCGGCGAATTTCTTCACCTTTACAAAGTCCGTCTGGTTCCAGGTCACCAGCTCATACGGGCCGGTACCGACCGGATGGAACCCAATCTCTTTCCCGTATTTTTTCAGGGCCGCAGGCGAGATCATCGCCGTCGCCGGATGCGCCAGAATATTAATAAAGGCCGAGAACGGCTCTTTCAGGGTAATTTTTACCGTTGTCGGATCGACGGCCTCGGTGCTGGCAATATTTTTATAGAGGTTATAGCGCTTGAGGCTGTTTTCCGGGTTGCTGGCGCGGTCGAGGTTAACCTTCACCGCCTCCGCGTTGAAATCGGTGCCATCCTGGAACTTCACGCCGGTTCTGAGCTTAATGGTATAGACCAGGCCGTCATCCGAGACGGTGTACCCCTCCGCCAGCACATTTTTCAGCTTCATCTCTCTGTCCAGGCCAAACAGCCCCTGGTAGAACGATTTGGCGACCGCCTGCGACAGCGTATCGTTGGCGTCATAGGGATCAAGGGTGGTGAAATTGGAGCCGACGGCAACCACCACATCTTTGGCAGCGAACGCGGGAGAGGCGGCCAGGGCTGCCGTCACGCTCGCGGCTAACAGCCATGTACGAGCAACAAATTTAACCATTGTGTTCTCCTGCCTGTTGTACGTTATAACCGCGAAAATGCATTGTCCTGACGCGGAGGGGCAACAAAATGTCCGGGGCCCACTTCACGCAGCGTGACCCGCTCCATGACCTCACCCCGTTTACGAATATTGCTCGGCATCTCATCCTGCAGCAGCACGCGCTGCCCGTGACGGTGTTCGGGATCGGCAACCGGTACTGCAGACATCAGCTTACGGGTGTACGGGTGCTGCGGGTTCTCAAACACCGCCCGTCGCGGACCAATCTCGACGATTTGCCCCAGATACATCACCGCCACGCGATGGCTGATGCGCTCCACCACCGCCATGTCGTGGGAAATAAAGAGAAAGGCAATCCCCAGATCCCGCTGTAAGTCGAGCAATAAATTGATGATTTGCGCGCGGATAGAGACATCCAGCGCCGAGACAGATTCGTCTGCGATCACCACTTTTGGGTTGAGGGCCAGCGCGCGGGCAATACAAATTCGCTGCCGCTGACCGCCGGAAAACTCATGCGGGTAACGCCAGGCATGTTCCGGCTTCAGACCCACGCGTTCCAGCAGCCACGCTACCCGACGCTGTGCGGCTTCGCCGTCGAGCAGGTTATGCACCCGCAGCGGCTCCATAATCGAATACCCCACCGTATGGCGCGGGTCCAGAGACGCATACGGATCCTGAAAAATAAACTGGATATTCCGCCTCACCGCCTGAAGCTTACTGTCAGGAAGGGTGTCGATACGTTCGCCGTTAAAGGTAATGCTCCCTTCCTGCGACTCCACCAGCCGAAGTAACGCGCGTCCGGTGGTGGATTTGCCGCAGCCCGACTCCCCCACCAGCGCCAGCGTTTCGCCTGGCCATAAATCAAAACTGACATTTTCAACCGCGTGCACTTCACGCTTTACGCGGTTGAAAATGCCGCTGCGCAGAGGAAAACGGGTCACCAGATCCCGCACCTCAAGAATGGGCTTGCCGGGGACCACGGTGTCCTGCTCGGTTTCCTCTTCCTGGCGGCCCGCCGCCTCAAGGGAAATCAGCGGGAAACGGCGCGGAAGATCGCTGCCGTTCATCGCTCCCAGACGCGGAACCGCCGCCAGCAGCGCTTTGGTGTAAGGGTGGGCGGGCGCATGGAAAATCTGCTCTACCGTGCCGGTTTCTACCGCCCTGCCCTGGTGCATCACCAGCACGCGATCGGCAATATCCGCGACCACGCCCATATCGTGGGTGATAAACATCACCCCCATCTCCATCTCCTGCTGCAGCACTTTGATAAGCTGCAGGATCTGCGCCTGAATGGTGACATCCAGCGCTGTCGTCGGCTCGTCCGCAATCAATACCGCCGGACGGCACGAGAGCGCCATGGCAATCATCACCCGCTGACGCATCCCGCCGGAAAGCTGATGCGGATAGCGGCCGAGTATGGACTGCGACTCCGGGATACGTACCAGCTCCAGCATCCGTTTGGCTTCCAGAAGGGCTTCATCGCCGCTCAGCCCCTGATGCAGGCGGATGGATTCGGCAATTTGCTCTCCAACCGGGAAGACCGGGTTCAGCGAGGTCATCGGCTCCTGGAAGATCATCGCGATATCCGCCCCGCGCACGCCCTGCATCTGTGCTGCGCTCAGCTCGTTTAAATCAATGACCTGACGATTGCGACGGCGCAGAAGCATCTTCTCGCTGCTAATTTGCCCGCCCGTCTGTTCCAGCAGGCGCATCAGCGCCAGCGCGGTGACCGATTTCCCGGAGCCGGACTCCCCCACAATCGCCAGCGTTTCGCCGCGGTTGAGTGAGAACGATAAATTCTCTACTGCGGGGATGAACTGCCGCTCCTCCTGAAACGCAATATTCAGCTGATGGACAGCCAGCACTTCGCGGTTATCCAGCTCTTCACTGTGCGGCACGCGTTGCCCCCTTATTCACGATAGATCCCGGTGCTGGGTTCATCACCGGCATAGCCCCAGGCGCGGTACATCCCTTCGCTGTTGAACGGCAGGGCTACGTTACCCTCACGGTCCACCGCAATGAGTCCACCCTCACCGCCCAGCGCGGGCAACTTTTCCATAACCACACGCTCGCAGGCCTCACTCAGGCTGAGCCCGCCGTAATCCATCAGGGCGGTAATGTCATATGCGGCGAGCGCGCGAATAAACACTTCGCCGGTTCCGGTGCAGGAGACCGCCGCCGTGGCGTTATTGGCATAGCACCCGGCGCCCGGCAGCGGACTGTCGCCAACCCGGCCAGGTAGCTTGTTGGTCATACCGCCGGTTGAGGTGGCCGCCGCCAGATTACCGGCCTTATCAAGCGCCACTGCGCCAACCGTGCCCATTTTGGTGGTTTCATTGAGCGGTGAGGAGTGGTCCAGCTGGGTCATGCCCGCCGTACGGGCTGCCAGCAGCTGCTGGTAGCGCTCGTCAGTGGAAAAAAGATCCGGCGATACCCGCTCCATCCCGTGAGCGAAGGCAAAGTTCTCCGCCCCAACGCCCGTCAGCAGCACATGAGGACTCTCTTCCATCACCAGTCGCGCCGCCAGAATCGGGTTGCGCAGATGGCTCACGCCCGCCACTGCCCCTGCTTTCAGGGTGACGCCATCCATCACGCAGGCATCCAGCTCGTGCGTCTCGTCACGCGTATACACGGAACCTATCCCCGCATTGAACAGCGGACACTCTTCCAGCAGACGTACCGCTTCGGTCACCACATCCAGCGCGCTTTCGCCCGCCTCCAGCATTCGCTGTCCCGTTTCGACAATGGCGTAGAGCGCATCAATGTAGCGCTTCTCCTGCTCAGGACTGAGCTGTGCACGGGTAATAGCCCCGGCGCCGCCATGAATTGCGATTACCGCATTAACCATTTCGCCTCACCTGTCAGCCTGCATGGCGGCTTTTTCTATAAATATCATTATCGTTGATGATTCTTCAGATAATTTTTGAATATAGAAAGACGCAACTGCGATGTAAAGGGTACTCATGGTGGGTCATACAGTTAGCCGCACTTTTCTGCCATAATGAGCGCTTTCGTTGTTACTGTGCTGGAGCCCACCATGGATTTTACCGCCGGACTGATGCCGCTTGAGACGGCACTCACGCAGATGCTTGACCGACTTTCCCCGCTGCACGACGTAGAGACGCTGCCGCTGGCGCGCTGTTTTGGTCGTATTGCCGCACGCGACATCATTTCCCCGCTTAACGTGCCGGGGTTTGATAACTCAGCGATGGACGGTTACGCGGTACGCCTGGCGGATCTCCAGACGGGTCAGGCGCTGCCTGTCGCAGGAAAAGCCTTCGCCGGTCAACCGTTTGACGGAGAATGGCCTGTGGGCACTTGCGTGCGCATCATGACCGGCGCGCCGGTTCCCGCAGGCTGCGATGCGGTAGTGATGCAGGAAGAGACCGAACAGACCGCTGACGGCGTGCGCTTTACCGCCAGCGTCAAAGCAGGCCAGAACATCCGCCGCACCGGCGAAGATATTGCTCTTGGCGCAACGGTATTCGCTGCGGGGCAAAAGCTGACGGTGGGCGAACTGCCGGTGCTGGCCTCGCTCGGTATCGCGGACATTGAGGTGATCCGTCAGGTGCGCGTCGCGCTCTTTTCTACCGGTGACGAATTGCAGCTTCCGGGCCAGCCGCTGCAGGACGGGCAGATTTACGACACCAACCGTCTGGCGGTACACCTGATGCTGGAACAGCTGGGCTGTGAGGTGATCAACCTTGGCATTATTCCTGATGACCCGGAAAAACTGCGCGCCGCCTTTATTGAGGCAGACAACGCGGCCGACGTGGTGATCAGCTCCGGCGGTGTTTCGGTGGGTGAGGCGGATTACACCAAAACCATCCTGGAAGAGCTGGGTGAAATCGCCTTCTGGAAGCTGGCCATCAAGCCGGGCAAACCGTTCGCTTTTGGCAAGCTTCAGCACAGCTGGTTCTGCGGCCTGCCGGGTAACCCGGTCTCTGCCGCCCTGACCTTCTACCAGCTGGTGATCCCGCTGCTGGCGAAGCTTTCGGGCAACCGTGCCAATCCGCTGCCGGTACGCCAGCGCGTGCGTGCCGCTACGCGCCTTAAGAAATCCCCCGGTCGTCTTGATTTCCAGCGCGGTATTCTGACGCGCAACGCGGAGGGCGAGCTGGAGGTGAGCACCACCGGCCATCAGGGCTCGCACATTTTCAGCTCCTTCAGCCAGGGCAACTGCTTTATCGTGCTGGAGCGCGAGCGTGGCAATGTGGAAGCAGGCGAATGGGTTGAGGTGGAGCGCTTTAACCACCTGTTCGGAGGCTGAGATGGCGGCGGAACTGAGCGATGAAGAGATGATGCGCTATAACCGCCAGATTGTGCTGCGCGGTTTTGATTTTGATGGCCAGGAAGCGCTCAAGGCGGCCAGCGTGTTGGTCGTCGGCCTGGGCGGACTGGGCTGCGCCGCCGCGCAATACCTCGCCGCGGCGGGTGTGGGCAAGATGACGCTGCTGGACTTTGATACCGTGTCGGTGTCAAATCTGCAGCGCCAGACGCTGCACAGCGATGCGACACTCGGCCAGCCGAAGGTAGACTCTGCCCGCGCAGCGTTAACGCGCATCAACCCTCACGTTCAGTTCACCCCGATTAACACGATGCTGGATGACGAGGCGTTATACGCGCAAATCGCAAAGCACGATCTGGTGCTGGACTGTACTGATAATGTCGCCATCCGCAACCAGCTAAACGCCGGCTGTTTTACCCACAAAACGCCGCTGGTTTCTGGCGCGGCAATCCGCATGGAAGGACAGATCAGCGTCTTTACCTATGCTGAAGGCGAACCGTGTTATCGCTGTCTGAGCCGCCTGTTTGGTGAGAATGCGCTCACCTGCGTCGAGGCGGGCGTGATGGCGCCGTTAGTCGGCGTGATCGGGTCACTGCAGGCGATGGAAGCGATCAAAGTGCTGACCCGTTACGGTACGCCAGCGGCGGGGAAAATTGTGATGTATGACGCAATGACCTGCCAGTTCCGCGAGATGAAGCTGATGCGTAATCCGGGGTGTGAGGTGTGCAGCGGTTAAACCTCGTTGCGGCCTGATGCCCTCACCCCGGCCCTCTCCCACCGGGAGAGGGAGATAACGCGTCAGAGAGTTGTCCGTCCAAACGCCCCCTGCCAGTCCTGCTCAAACTTCACGATCGCCGCATCCACCGCCGGAGAGGTAATAAACTGCTGCGCCACGTCCAGCGGCAGCGTGATGGACTCACAGCCGGCCAGCAGGCAATCCAGCGCCTGACGCGGGGTTTTGAAGCTCGCCGCCAGCACTTTTGATTGCGGGGCATGCAGCGTCAGCAACTGCTGTAATTCCACAACGGTCTGGATCCCGTCTCCGCCCTGCGCATCCACGCGGTTAACGTAAGGCGCGACATACTCTGCCCCCGCCAGCGCGGACAACATCCCCTGTGCGGCACCATATACCGCGGTCCCCAGCGTCGGGATCCCTTCTGCTTTAAGCATTTTGATCGCCGCCAGCCCTTCCGCCGTCACCGGCACTTTCACCACCAGGTCGTTAATGATGGAACGTAGCTTACGCGCATCGTCCACCATGCCTTCGGCGGTCGTGGCCATCACCTGCGCGAACAGACGGCCTTTGCCACCCAGCGCGTCGTGCAGTTCTGGCAGCAGAACCTCAAGCGGCGTTTTGCCTGCCGCCACAATGCTGGGGTTGGTGGTTACGCCCGCCAGCGGGAAGATACGTGCGAGCTTTTTCACTGCCGCAACGTCAGAAGTGTCGAGATAAAGTTCCATGATGTCGCCCTCAATTTTAGCCTGCACTTACCCTATCACGACAAAACCTGCTCAGGAGTTGACCTGCATCAAGATAACTTTCATTCGAAAGTAATCTAATCTTCATATGCAAGATGAGAGGCAAAATCATGATCTTCAATATTCAGCGTTACTCTACCCACGATGGCCCCGGGATCCGTACCGTGGTGTTCCTGAAAGGCTGCTCGCTGGGCTGTCGCTGGTGCCAGAACCCGGAAAGCCGGGCCCGCACGCGGGACGTGCTGTTTGATGCACGTCTTTGCCTGGACGGCTGCGATCTGTGCCAGCAGGCGGCACCGGGCTGTATCGAACGTGCGCTGAACGGGCTGGTCATCCACCGTGAGAAACTAGACGAACAGACGCTTAACGCCCTTACCGACTGCTGCCCGACACAGGCGCTCACCGTATGTGGTGAAGAACGTCAGGTGGAGGAGATCATGGCGACCGTCCTGCGCGATAAGCCGTTTTACGACCGCAGCGGCGGCGGAATCACCCTCTCCGGCGGCGAGCCGTTTATGAACCCCGATCTGGCACTGGCGCTGTTTAAAGCCAGCCATGAACAGGGTATTCATACCGCCGTCGAAACCTGCCTTCACGTGCCGTGGCACTATATCGCGCCTTCACTACCGTATGTCGATCTGTTCCTCGCCGACCTGAAGCATGTGGATGCAGAGGTGTTCAAACAGTGGACGGACGGCTCGGCAAAACGCATCCTGGACAACCTGAAACGCCTGGCGGCGGCCGGGAAAAAAATCATCATTCGCGTGCCGCTGATCCCGGGCTTTAACGCCGATGAAGCCTCTGTTACCGCCATTACCAATTTCGCCGCCGACGAACTGAACGTTCGCGACATTCACTTTCTGCCGTATCACACGCTGGGCATGAACAAATACACCCTGCTCGGCCAACCCTACTCTGCCCCTGACAAACCGCTGGATAACCCTGCGCTACTGGACTTTGCACAGCAGTATGCCTGCCAGAAAGGGTTAACCGCGACCTTACGAGGATAAAACGATGACTACCCTGAATCTCAACACCCTCAGCGAGCGCATTAAAGCGCACAAAATGGCCCTGGTGCATATCGTGAAGCCGCCGGTCTGTACCGAGCGCGCGCAGCACTACACTGAAATGTACCAGCAGCATATGGATAAACCGATCCCGGTGCGTCGCGCGCTGGCGCTGGCGCATCATCTCGCGCAGCGCACCATCTGGATCAAACACGATGAGCTGATCGTCGGTAACCAGGCAAGCGAAGTGCGCGCCGCGCCGATCTTCCCGGAATATACCGTCTCCTGGATTGAGAAAGAGATTGACGATCTGGCGGACCGTCCCGGCGCGGGCTTTGCGGTCAGCGAAGAGAATAAGCGCGTTCTGCATGAGATCTGCCCGTGGTGGCGCGGCCAGACGGTACAGGATCGCTGTTACGGCATGTTCACCGACGAGCAGAAAAGCCTGCTGGAAACCGGCATTATCAAAGCCGAAGGCAACATGACCTCCGGCGATGCCCACCTGGCGGTGAACTTCCCGCTGGTGCTGGAAAAAGGGCTCGACGGCCTGCGCGCTAAAGTGGCCGAGCGCCGCTCGCGCATCAACCTGACGGTGCTGGACGACCTGCACGGCGATCAGTTCCTGAAAGCGATTGATATCGTGCTGGAGGCGGTAAGTCTGCATATCGAACGTTTCGCTGCCCTGGCACGTGAAATGGCGGCTACCGAATCCCGTGTCAGCCGCCGCGACGAGCTGCTGGCGATAGCGGAAAACTGTGACGCAATTGCCCATGAACCGCCAAAAACCTTCTGGCAGGCGCTGCAGCTGTGCTACTTCATTCAGCTTATCCTGCAGATTGAGTCCAACGGCCACTCCGTTTCGTTCGCCCGCATGGATCAGTATCTCTACCCGTACTACCGTCGCGACGTAGAGCTGAACCAGAGCCTCGACCGCGAGCACGCCATCGAGCTGCTCCACAGCTGCTGGCTGAAGTTGCTGGAAGTGAACAAGATCCGCTCCGGCTCGCACTCCAAAGCCTCCGCAGGCAGCCCGCTGTACCAGAACGTCACCATCGGCGGTCAGAAGCTGGTCAACGGTGAGCCAATGGACGCCGTCAACCCGCTCTCTTACGCGATTCTGGAGTCCTGCGGTCGTCTGCGCTCCACCCAGCCAAACCTGAGCGTGCGTTATCACGCAGGGATGAGCAACGACTTCCTCGACGCCTGCGTGCAGGTCATACGCTGCGGCTTCGGCATGCCAGCGTTCAACAACGATGAAATCGTGATCCCGGAATTCATCAAGCTCGGCGTAGAAAAAGAAGATGCGTACGACTATGCCGCCATCGGCTGCATCGAAACCGCCGTTGGCGGCAAATGGGGCTACCGCTGCACCGGCATGAGCTTTATTAACTTCGCCCGCGTGATGCTCGCCGCGCTGGAAGGCGGCCGCGACGCCACCAGCGGGAAAGTATTCCTGCCGCAGGAGAAAGCGCTCTCTGCCGGTAACTTCGGCAATTTTGACGAGGTGATGACGGCCTGGGATACCCAGATCCGCTATTACACCCGTAAATCCATCGAGATTGAGTATGTCGTGGACACCATGCTGGAAGAGAATGTCCACGATATCCTCTGCTCGGCGCTGGTGGATGACTGCATCGAGCGGGCGAAAAGCATCAAGCAGGGCGGCGCGAAGTATGACTGGGTCTCCGGCCTGCAGGTGGGGATTGCCAACCTCGGTAACAGCCTGGCGGCGGTGAAGAAACTGGTGTTCGAGCAGGGCGTCATCGGTCAGCAGCAGCTGGCGGCGGCGCTGGCGGATGACTTCGACGGGCTGACGCACGAGCAGCTGCGTCAGCGTCTTATCAACGGTGCGCCGAAGTACGGCAACGATGACGACAGTGTGGACATGCTGCTGACCCGTGCTTATCAGACCTACATTGACGAGCTGAAGCAGTATCACAACCCGCGTTACGGCCGTGGCCCCATTGGCGGTAACTACTACGCGGGCACATCCTCCATCTCCGCAAACGTGCCGTTTGGTGCAGCGACAATGGCGACTCCGGACGGACGCAAAGCGCACACCCCGCTGGCGGAAGGCGCCAGTCCGGCCTCCGGTACCGATCACCTCGGTCCAACGGCGGTAATCGGCTCCGTGGGTAAATTGCCGACCGAAGCGATTCTTGGCGGCGTGCTGTTAAACCAGAAGCTGAACCCGTCGACGCTGGAAAACGACAGCGACCGTCAAAAGCTGATGGTGCTGCTGCGTACCTTCTTCGAGGTGCATAAAGGCTGGCATATTCAGTACAACATCGTTTCACGCGAAACACTGCTGGACGCGAAGAAACACCCGGACCAGTACCGTGACCTGGTGGTACGCGTCGCAGGCTACTCGGCGTTCTTCACCGCCCTGTCGCCGGATGCACAGGACGATATCATTGCGCGTACGGAGCATACGCTGTAAAAAAAACGCCCGGTGGCGCTGCGCTTACCGGGCCTACAATTCTCCCCGTAGGCCGGGTAAGGCGAAGCCGCCACCCGGCTTTTCTACTTTCATTCGAAATTAAATTTGTGCTCTCCGTCACCTTGTTATTAGAATGTTTCAAAACGCAGTGACCCAGGAGCACAGTATGACCGTTAAAGTTATCGTCACCGATATGGACGGAACTTTCCTTGATGATGCCAAGCAGTACGATCGTGACCGCTTTCAGGCACAGTTTGAGCAGCTTAAAGCCCGTAATATTGAATTTGTTGTCGCCAGCGGTAACCAGTATTACCAGCTCATCTCCTTCTTCCCGGAACTGAAAGATCAGATCTCCTTCGTGGCGGAAAACGGTGCGCTGGTCTTCGATCACGGTGAACAAATTTTCCACGGCGAGCTGACGCGTCATGAGTCGCAAATCGTTATTGGCGAACTGCTGAAAGACAAAGGGCTGAACTTTGTGGCCTGCGGTCTCGACAGCGCTTACGTCAGCGACCAGGCCCCGGAGGCGTTCGTGGCGCTGATGTCAAAGCACTATCACCGCTTAAAGCGTATCAGCGACTACCGCGACATTAACGACGTGTTGTTTAAGTTCTCCCTGAACCTGCCGGACAGCGATATCCCGAATCTGGTCGATAAACTGCATGTCTCCCTGGACGGCATTATGAAGCCTGTCACCAGCGGCTTTGGTTTTGTCGATTTGATTATCCCCGGCCTGCACAAAGCCAATGGCATCAGCCGTCTGCTGAAACGCTGGAAAGTCTCCCCGCAGGAGTGCGTGGGTATTGGCGACAGCGGCAATGACGCGGAGATGCTGAAGCTGGTGAAATACTCCTTTGCAATGGGCAACGCGGCCGAAAGCATCAGAGACGTAAGCCGCCACAGCACCGACGACAACAACCACCAGGGCGCGCTGAACGTTATTCAGGCGGTGCTGGATCACCACTCCCCGTTCGACGCCTGATTCCCTTCCTGCCGGAGCCGCGCTCCGGCCCCCCTTACTCTTTTTCCATCCTGTGCTACCCGTCAACTTTTTAAACTTGCATTAACCAATTTTTAACTTAAAGTATCACTTGTAGACATTTTTACTTTCGAATGAAAGATGCGAGGCAGTTATGACGTTTACCAGTGAAACTTTGCCGGCGGATCACAAAGCCGCAATCCGTGAGATGAAGCGCGAGCTACGGGCGCAAATCGGCGATGTGCAGGCGGTGTTCGATAAGCTCAGCGATACCATCGCGACCCGCGTGGCGGAAATTAACGCCCTGAAAAACAAAGGCGAGCCCGTCTGGCCGGTGATCCCGTTTGCGGATGTGAAAGATGGCACCATCACATCCGCGCAGCGCGAGGCGATCAAACGCCGGGGTTGCGCGGTAATAAAAGGTCATTTCCCGCGCGAGCAGGCGCTGGCATGGGATCAGTCGATGCTCGACTACCTCGATCTCAACCAGTTTGATGAAGTCTATAAAGGGCCCGGCGATAACTTCTTTGGTACCTTAACGGCGTCTCGCCCGGAGATTTACCCTATCTACTGGTCACAGGCGCAAATGCAGGCGCGCCAGAGTGAAGAGATGGCGCAGGTGCAGTCGTTTCTGAACCGTCTGTGGACATTCGAGAGCAACGGCAAACAGTGGTTCGACCCGGACGTCAGCGTGATTTACCCGGATCGCATCCGCCGTCGTCCACCGGGCACCACCTCGAAAGGGCTGGGCGCGCATACCGATTCCGGTGCGCTGGAGCGCTGGCTGCTGCCCGCCTATCAGCAGGTTTTCGCCCGCGTCTTTGATGGCAACGTAGAGAAATACGATCCGTGGAATGCTGCGCACCGTACTGAAGTGGAAGAGTACACCGTGGATAACACCACCAAATGTTCGGTGTTCCGCACCTTCCAGGGCTGGACGGCGCTGTCGGACATGATCCCGGGCCAGGGGCTGCTGCACGTGGTGCCAATCCCGGAAGCGATGGCTTATATTCTGCTGCGTCCGCTGCTGGATGACGTGCCGGAGGACGAACTGTGCGGCGTCGCGCCGGGGCGCGTTCTGCCGGTGTCAGAGAAATGGCACCCGCTGCTTATCGAAGCGCTCACCAGCATTCCGGCACTAGAGGCGGGCGATTCGGTGTGGTGGCACTGCGATGTGATCCACTCCGTCGCGCCGGTTGAGGATCAACAGGGCTGGGGCAACGTGATGTACATTCCTGCCGCGCCGATGTGCGAGAAGAACCTCGCCTACGCGAAGAAGGTGAAAGCGGCGCTGGAAACCGGGGCATCACCGGGTGATTTCCCGCGCGAGGATTATGAAAAAACCTGGCAGGATCGCTTTACCGTGGCCGATCTCAATATCCACGGCAAGCGTGCGCTGGGCATGGCTTAACTGTCGTACAGCCCTTCCCGCTCAACGGCGGTGCGTCGTTTCCCCTGACGTATCCGCCGGACCGATTCCCGTACGGTCAGGGTGCCGTTAAGCAATAGCGTGCCTGACGGCGCCTCCGGGCGCATCAGCCGCTGCTGGAGCATATGTACCGCTTCGGTGCCCAGCTCATCACGCGGGACATGTACCGCGGTTAACGGTACATCCTGAATGGCCGCCAGATTGAAGCCGTCAATGCTCATCACCGAAATATCCTGCGGCACGCGTAACCCCTGTTTTTGCAGGGCGCTGATGGTGCCCGCCGCCATAAAGTCACCACCCACCAGAAATGCAGTCGGCAAGTCTTTCCCCTGCATGCGGCTCAGCCAGTCGGTGACCAGCTGCTCTGTTTCGCGAGCGCTGAAGCTCGGCGCCACCAGCAAATCGCGTTTATCGTTGAACTTCAGGTTGTGCGACTGCCATGCGTCGCGGATCCCCGCAAGACGCAGCTCCATGGTGTAACGCCGCAGGCACAACACATTCATCACCTCACGGTGTCCCATTTCAAACAGATAGTCCGCCGCCCGCTCGCCAATGGCCCGATGGTCCGGCGCGACGGCAGGCAGGCGCATATGCCGGTCGCGGCAGTTAATCAGCATGCAGGGTTTACCGACATCCACTGCCAGGTCGTGGATATGCGGATCGTCAATGCCGAGGAGGATGGCGGCCTGGGTGTCCGGCTCGTTCATTCGCGCCAGAAACTGCTGGGCGTCGCTGTCGTTCTCCTCCAGCGCGCAGTAACGCAGGCGAACATCGTACGAGGCCAGGCCTTTGCTTACGCTCTGGATCACACGGTAGTAAAAGATGTCAGACCGCTCGTCAAAGGCGCGCTGTGGGGCGAAGACAACGAGACTGTTGAGCAGCAAACGGCCCGCAGCCATTCCGTCCAGCCCCCCCAGCTCGCGTGCGCATGCCAGCACCTTCGCACGTGCTTTTTCACTGGTATTCGCCTTCCCGGCAAGGACCCGCGAAACGGTGCTGATGGAGAGCTGAGTCCGGGCCGCGATTTCGGTGATTTTTAGCCTTTTGTCCATTTTGTGATCTGGCTCCATTTGCGAAATGACAAAATTTTCATAGCGTGGATATCAGGCAATAGCTGATGTCAAAGCCATGATGCCAAATGATGTCGCTCAGTTATGAGAAATTTTGCACAAAATCCACTATTGCCCTCTCATTTTCTCCCTTAAGGTGAACTTGTCACACAACTTCCATACTAGTTGTATAGCAACTTGAAGCGGTAAAACAGATAACAATCAACGTCATAAACCTGTGTGACACCTGAACCTCCGTCCCCTTACCGTCCGTCTTGTGGAGAGTAAAATGAGTCAGGACATTAATAACACCGTTGCGGCAAGCAAAACCCGTCGCGTCATTAAAAACCTGCGCTGGTATGTGCTGGTGCTGTTCTTACTTGGCGTCACCGTTAACTACATCACCCGAAACTCACTCGGGATCCTCGCCCCGGAACTGAAAGAGAGCCTCGGGATCACCACCGAGCAGTACTCCTGGATCGTCGGGGCATTCCAGATCGCCTACACCATTTTCCAGCCTCTGTGCGGCTGGCTGATCGACGTGATCGGCCTGAAGATTGGCTTTATGATTTGCGCCGGGATCTGGGCGCTGATGTGTATTTTCCACGCGGGTGCCGGGAGCTGGCTGCACCTTGCCATCCTGCGCTTCTTTATGGGGGCTTCTGAAGCCGCCGCCACGCCCGCAAACGCCAAAACCATTGGTGAATGGTTCCCGAAATCGGAACGTCCTGTGGCAGCCGGCTGGGCCGGTGTGGGCTTCTCCATTGGCGCGATGCTGGCTCCGCCTATCATCTACTTCGCGCACGCCTCGTTTGGCTGGCAGGGCGCGTTTATGTTCACCGGCGTGCTGGCGCTGCTGTGGGTGATCCTGTGGTGGGCGTTCTACCACAATCCTGAGCAGCACCCGAACCTGAGCAAAGACGAGCTGGCGTTTATCAAGCAGGATAACGAACCGCCTGCGGTAAAACTGCCCTTCCTGACCGCACTGAAAACCGTCTCAAAAAACAAACGCTTCTACGGTATCGCCATCCCGGCCTTTATGGCGGAACCGGCCTGGGCGGTACTGAGTTTCTGGGTGCCGCTGTATCTCGCCAAAGAGCACGGCATGGATCTGAAGCAGATCGCGATGTTTGCCTGGCTGCCGTTCCTGGCCGCCGATCTCGGCAGCGTGGCGAGCGGTTACCTCACCCGTCTGTATACCCGCCTGTTTGGCTGCTCCCGCGTCAACTCCGTGGTGGCAAGCTCCGTCACCGGCGCGTTCCTGATGATCTCTCTGGCCGTCGTCGCCATTACCCGCGACCCGTACATCACCATCGTGCTGATCTCCATCGGCGGTTTCGGGCATCAGATCATCTCCTGCATGCTCAGCGCCCTGGTGGTGGAGTCGTTCGATAAAGGCCAGATGGCGACCGTTAACGGTATGCGCGGCTCGGCGGCGTGGATCGCCAGCTTCCTGTTCTCGCTGTTGATTGGTGTGACCGCCGACAAAATCGGCTTCAACCCGCTCTTTATTGCCATGGGTTTCTTTGACCTGATTGGCGCTGTTTTCCTGGTGGCATTTATTGCTGAACGTCGCGCCAAGCGCGCCTGATAGTGGATGTATTGCATATGAAAACCCTGAAAAACTGGACCGTCGATAAGCAGTCGGCCAACCATCTGGAACTGCTGGTGGATAACCAGCACCGCCTGTGCCTGTATGTGCTGGAAGAGAACCTGTTCCGCGTACTGATCAAACGTAAAGGTGAACTGGCGCTGGACCGCACCTGGAGCATCGCTCCGGAAGAAGATGTGCCGTGGGAAGGCCGTCGTCGCGACGATCTGAGCGGCTTCACCTGCCCTGCCTGGACGCTAAGCCAGCAGGATGAGGGGCTGACAATTGCTACCGAACAGCTGCGTGTGACCGTTCATCAGCCGCTGTGGCTGGAGTGGCATTATCGCAATGACGCTGGTGAGTGGCAGCCGCTGGTCAATGACCGTCCGACCAGCGCCTATCTGCTGAACGCTCACGGCGACGGGGTGGCACACTACCTGAGCCGTCGCAAGGACGAGCGTTTTTACGGCCTGGGTGAGAAAGCGGGCGACCTGCAGCGCAACGGTAAGCGCTTCGAGATGCGCAACCTCGACGCCATGGGCTACAACGCGGCCAGCACCGACCCGCTGTACAAACACATCCCGTTTACCCTTACCCGCCGCGATGACGTGAGTTACGGCCTGTTCTACGACAACCTGAGCAGCTGCTGGCTGGATCTGGGCAACGAGATTGATAACTACCACACCGCCTACCGTCGCTGGCAGGCGGAAGCGGGTGATATCGATTACTACCTCTTTACCGGCAAACGGGTGCTGGATGTCACCAAAGCCTTTGTGCGCCTGACCGGGAAAACGCTGTTCGGGCCGAAATGGAGCCTGGGCTACAGCGGGTCGACCATGCACTACACCGACGCGCCGGACGCACAAAACCAACTGATGAACTTTATTCGCCTGTGCGAAGAGCATGCGATCCCGTGCGACTCGTTCCAGCTCTCATCGGGTTATACCTCGATCAACGGCAAGCGCTATGTCTTTAACTGGAACTACGACAAAGTGCCGCAACCGAAGGTGATGACCCAGGCATTCCACGACGCGGGGCTGCGGCTGGCGGCAAATATCAAGCCGTGCCTGCTGCAGGACCACCCGCGCTATAGCGAAGTGGCGGAAAACGGCCTGTTCATTCGTGATTCAGAAACCGACGCACCAGAACGCTCCAGCTTCTGGGATGACGAAGGTTCCCACCTCGACTTTACCAACCCGCAGACGGTGAAATGGTGGCAGGAAGGAGTCACCACGCAGCTGCTGGAGATGGGGATCGACTCCACCTGGAACGATAACAACGAATACGAAGTGTGGGACGGCGAAGCGCGCTGCCATGGTTTTGGCAAGGAGATCGCCATCAAACACATCCGCCCGGTGATGCCGCTGCTGATGATGCGCGCCTCGCTGGAAGCGCAGCAGCGGTTTGCCCCGGAAAAGCGCCCGTATCTGATCTCCCGTTCCGGCTGCGCCGGGATGCAACGTTACGTTCAGACCTGGAGCGGCGATAACCGCACCAACTGGGAAACCCTGCGCTATAACATCCGCATGGGGCTGGGTATGAGCCTGTCCGGGCTGTTTAACGTTGGTCATGACGTGGGCGGTTTTTCTGGCGACAAACCCGACGCCGAGCTGTTTGTCCGCTGGGTGCAGAACGGCGTGATGCACCCGCGCTTTACCATTCACTCGTGGAACGATGACCACACGGTGAACGAGCCGTGGATGTATCCGGGCGTCACCCCCGCTATTCGCGGTGCCATTGAGCTGCGCTATCGTCTGCTGCCGTATCTCTACACCCTGCTCTGGCAGGCGCATGCCGATGACGAACCGATGCTGCGCCCAACCTTCCTCGACCACGAACACGATGCGCAGACCTTTGAAGAGTGCGACGAGTTCCTGCTGGGCCGGGACCTGCTGGTGGCAAGCGTGGTGGAGGCCGGACAGCGAGAGCGCCGTCTCTGGCTGCCGGATAACGAAACCGGCTGGTACGATTTTTACACACACGCGTGGTACGCGGGCGGGCAGTGGATCGCTCTGGATGCACCGCTGGAAAAACTGCCGCTGCTGGTGCGCGCCGGTGCCGGTCTGCCGCTCAGCGAACGCATCACTCACGTCAGCGCGGAAAAAGACGACACCCGCGAGCTGAAGCTGTTCCCGGTCAAAGGCGTGGGCACCAGCACCGGTCTGCTGTTTGAAGATGACGGTGAAAGCTGGGGCTATCAGAACGGCAATGCGCTGTGGGTAGAGTGGGAAATGGTGTGCGATGGGGCAACCATCAATTTGAAGATCACTGCGCGCGGAGATTATCGTCCGGCGTGGAAAGCACTGAAGGTGTCATTACCGGCGGGGGAAAAACGCAGGCTGCTTGTGAATGGGATTGAAGGGAGTGAGTGGGTGATGTAGTGCGGCCTGATGCCCTCACCCTAACCCTCTTCCACGGGGAGAGGGAACAGAACGTAGGCCGGGTAAGGCGAAGCCGCCACCCGGCTTTTTTTTTAGTTCTCGATACCTTTGCTGCGCAGATAATCTTCGTAGTTACCGGTGAAGTCCACCACGCGCTCTGGCGTAATTTCAATCACGCGGGTTGCCAGCGAGCTGACGAACTCACGGTCGTGAGAAACGAAGATCAGGGTGCCCTGATACATCTCCAGCGCCATGTTCAGCGATTCAATAGATTCCATATCCAGGTGGTTGGTCGGTTCGTCCATCACCAGAATGTTCGGTTTTTCCATCATCAGCTTGCCGAACAGCATACGGCCCTTCTCTCCACCGGAGAGCACTTTGGCAGGCTTCTTGATGTCGTCCTGGCTGAACAGCAGACGCCCCAGAATACTGCGCACCGCCTGCTCATCGTCCCCTTCCTGCTTCCACTGGCTCATCCAGTCGAAGACGGTCAGGTCGTTTTCAAATTCATACTCGTGATCCTGCGCGTAATAACCAATTTGCGCGTTTTCGGACCATTTCACGCTCCCGTTGTCCGGCTGCAGTTCGCCGACCAGGGTTTTCAGCATGGTGGATTTACCCACGCCGTTGGCACCCAGAATGGCGATCTTCTCGCCCACTTCCAGCAGCAGGTTGAAGTTTTTAAACAGCGGGCCTTCATCAAAACCTTTGGTAAGGGCTTCCACTTCCAGCGCGTTACGGAACAGTTTCTTGTCCTGCTCGAAACGGATGAACGGGTTCTGACGGCTGGAAGCTTTAACCTCTTCCAGTTTGATTTTGTCAATCTGGCGGGCACGCGATGTTGCCTGACGGGATTTAGAGGCGTTGGCGCTAAAGCGACTGACAAAGGATTGCAGGTCCGCAATCTGCGCTTTCTTCTTGGCGTTATCCGCCAGCAGACGTTCACGCGCCTGGGTGGCCGCCGTCATGTATTCGTCGTAGTTGCCCGGGTAAACACGCAGCTCACCGTAGTCCAGATCCGCCATGTGCGTACACACCATGTTCAGGAAGTGACGGTCGTGCGAGATGATGATCATGGTGCTGTCACGGTCGTTGAGCGTCTGCTCCAGCCAGCGGATGGTGTCGATGTCCAGGTTGTTCGTTGGTTCATCGAGCAGCAGAATGTCCGGGTTAGAGAACAGTGCCTGCGCCAGCAGCACACGCAGCTTCCAGCCGGGTGCCACTTCGCTCATTGGGCCGTAATGCTGTTCGACCGGAATGCCCACGCCCAGCAGCAGCTCGCCCGCACGCGCTTCTGCAGAATAACCGTCCATTTCGCCGTATTGCGTCTCCAGATCGGCCACTTTGTAGCCATCTTCTTCGCTCATTTCGGCCAGCGCATAGATACGGTCGCGCTCCTGCTTCACTTCCCACAGCTCCGCGTGCCCCATGATCACGGTGTCGAGCACGGTGAACTCTTCAAAGGCGAACTGATCCTGACGCAGTTTACCGATGCGCTCGTTGGGATCGAGCGACACGTTGCCGAGCGTCGGCTCCAGGTCACCGCCGAGGATCTTCATAAAGGTGGATTTACCGCTACCGTTGGCACCAATCAGGCCGTAACGGTTGCCGCCGCCAAATTTGACGGAAATGTTTTCGAACAGCGGCTTACTGCCAAACTGCATAGTGACGTTGCTGGTAACTAACACGGGGAGATTCCTGCGAAAAGTGTGATAAACACGGCATTATGCCACAATTCCGAATTGAGATCCTGTGTTGCGACGCTCCGCTAAACTTTAACAAAATCGAAAAAAATGTGATTTCGTACACATCTGAATTCCCTGTTAGCGGGAATGCACATATAATGCGCTCCCATCACAGATTCAGACTTATCAACTCACGCCTGAATGGCTTAGATACCTCGCACAACATGAACATGAAATTAACAACGCTTTTTGCGGCGGCGTTAGCCGTAGTAGGTTTTTGCAAAACCGCTTCTGCGGTGACTTATCCGCTGCCGACAGACGGTAGCCGTCTGGTGGGTCAAAACCAGGTGGTGACGGTGCCTGAGGGTAACACTCAGCCGCTGGAGTATTTCGCAGCACAGTATCAGCTGGGCCTGTCTAACATGCTGGAAGCGAACCCGGGCGTTGACCCATACCTGCCAAAAGCAGGTACCGTTCTCAACATCCCTCAGCAGCTGATCCTGCCGGATACCGTTCATGAAGGTATCGTGATTAACAGCGCGGAGATGCGTCTGTATTACTACCCGAAAGGCACTAACACGGTAATCGTGCTGCCAATCGGTATCGGTCAGTTGGGTAAAGATACCCCGCTGAACTGGACCACCAAAGTCGAACGTAAGAAAGCAGGCCCAACCTGGACCCCAACGGCGAAAATGCACGCGGAATACATCGCGGCAGGTGAACCGCTGCCAGCCGTGGTTCCGGCAGGCCCGGATAACCCAATGGGTCTGTACGCCCTGTACATCGGCCGCCTGTACGCCATCCACGGTACCAACGCTAACTTCGGTATCGGCCTGCGCGTAAGCCACGGCTGCGTGCGTCTGCGTAACGACGACATCAAATTCCTGTTCGAAAACGTGCCGGTAGGTACCCGCGTCCAGTTCATCAACGAACCGGTTAAAGCGACCTCTGAGCCGGATGGCAGCCGTTACATTGAAGTGCACAACCCGCTGTCCACCAGCGAAGACCAGATCAACAATAACGAAATCGTGCCGATTACGCTGACCAGCGCGGTGCAGTCCGTGACCTCTCAGCCGGACGTGGAAACGACTATCGTTGACCAGGCTGTGCAGAACCGTTCCGGTATGCCGGTGCGTTTGAACTAATCGCGATACAGCGAAAAAAGCGGGCTTCGATGCCCGCTTTTTTTTATCCGTTATTCACGATCACAATCCCGCCGTGGTCGTAACGATAATGACAGTGCGCATACTCCAGCGGTGTGCCATCTTCCAGATAGATCACCTGCTCCACCTCCAGCACCGGGTCGCTCTCCTCGCAGACCAGATGCTGCATATCCAGCGCATTCGGCTTTAGCGCCCGCACCACGCGGTACGATCCCATAATTTTCAGCCCCAGCGTCTCCTGCACATAGCGAAACACCGAGCTTTCAAGATGACTTTTGTTCAGGCCGGGCACCAGGTTGAGCGGCATTACGGTCGCGTCCAGCGACATGGGCTCACCATTAAGCAAACGCAGACGAATGAAGTCATAGACCGGCGTATCGGCATTGATCATCAGCGAGGCCTGCTCTTTTTCGTTCGGGAAGCGCAGTTCAAAATGCACCACCTGGCTCGTTACCGTGCCCAGATGCTCCCAGGTTTTGGTCGCGCCAAAGTAGTCGCTGCCGGAGAGATCCCACTGCGACAGCTGAAGGAAGTTTTTGCGGATGAACGTCCCCTGCCCCTGACGGGTATATACCAGCCCTTCAACGATCAGCTGACGCATGGCCTGCTGAATGGTCATCCGGCTGGTATTGAACTCCGCCGCCAGCGCAAACTGGTCCGGCAGGGGTTCATTGGCGGCATACTGCTGGCTGATGATGCGTTTTTTGATTTCACGCGCTATGGTGATGTACTTCGCCGCCATCGTCCTTCCTTCTGTTTAATGTTCTATCCCGCTGTTTTTCAACGCCACTCGCTCGGCAATTTTGAGGAAAGGCAGGTAGAAGAATACACCAAATATGATGATTGCCAACTGCACCACCACCGCCCGCCAGTCCCCCGCCGTTGCCAGCCAGGCGCTCAGAATTGGCGGCGTGGTCCACGGGATCATCACCACGCAGCGCGACATTAATCCCAGCGTGGTGCAGAGCCAGGCGAAGTAAATGCCAATGGCGGGCAACAGGACAAACGGGATCATTAAAGGCAGGTTAAACACAATCGGCAGGCCGAAAATCACCGGCTCGTTGATGTTGAACAGACCCGGCGCCAGCGACAGACGTGCCACCTGTTTCGCCGATTGTTGCCGCGAGAAGATAAAGATGGCGATCAGCAGTGAAATGGTGCTACCGGTACCGCCCACCATGCCAAAGGTCGGCACGAAGATGTTGTTGATGATGTGCGGGATCGGCTGGCCGTTGGCAAAGGCCAGCATGTTCTCATTGGTATTAATCAACAGGAACGGCTCCAGCACCACGCTGTTGACTACCGACTGATGAATACCTAGCGTGAAGAGGAAGTTACCAAAGCTGTAGATAAAAATCGTCCCCGGCAGGCTGGTATTGATGAGCCGCAGCGGCTGCTGGATAAAGGTGGTGATCAGGTGAATCAGATCCGTGTGCAATACGTTCGCCAGCAGCGCGGCCAGAACGGCAAACAGTGAGAGCGTCAGGATGGTTGGGATCAGGGCGCTAAAAGATTTACTGACCGCCGGCGGCACGTTTTCCCCCAGTGATATTTGCAGCGCCTTGAGCCGCGAGATGGCGATAAACAGCTCCGTCGAGAGCAAGCCAATCAGCACCCCGGCGAAAATCCCGGTCGAACCAATGTTGGCGAAGGTCAGCACCTGGGTGACATTCACCGTGGTGTCGCTGCCGACGGGCGTGAGCTGCAGACGCATCGGCATCATGATAATAAAGCTGCTGACAGCGATAACCACTGCCGAGACCGGATTGTCGAAATCCTTGTTGCGCGCCAGCGACCAGGCAATCATCGGCGCCAGCAGCAACGCGGCGATATTCAGCGTGCCATTGATGATCACCTCGCCCCATACCTTGAAGTGCGTGAGCGTGTCGCCGTCAAAAATCCAAGGAAACACCACATTGTTCACCAGTACCGCCAGTCCGGCGAGGATGAAAATCGGCATCACCGTGGCGAAGGCATCGCGCAGGGAGCGAAGATGCACCTGGTTTGCCAGGCGCGCTGAGAACTCAACAAATTTATCGACAAAGGACTGCATATGCGGTGTGATTTTTGTTTCAGACATAGCGGATAGTTCCCATCAATCAGTCACAAAAACGGCCCGGCAGCGTACGGCTTACATCTCGCGTCCGTTGGTATGGATAACCTGTTTTAACCACGCGTAGCTCTTCTTCGGCACGCGTTTCAGGTCTTTAAGGTCGTGGTTTTCACGGTTGACGTAGACCACGCCGTAGCGCTTACGCATGTCGCCCTGGGAGCTCAGAATGTCGATCAGACCCCAGCCGAGATACCCCATCACCTCAGCGCCATCCTCGAACATGGAGGCTTTCATCGCCTCGATATGCGCCCGGTGATAGTCGATGCGGTAGGTATCCTCAATCGGGTTCACGCCATCCCAGGATTCAATCACGCCAATGCCGTTTTCAATCGGGAACACCGGCATGCGCCAGTCGTTGGCGTAGCGGGTGATGATGGTGCGAAAACCGAGCGGATCGATCTGCCAGTTCCATTCGGTGGCTTTCAGGTACGGGTTATTTTTATCGCCGTACAGCAGATAATTGTTCACCGGGGTTCCCTGCGGAATGGCATCGCTGTCCAGCGTTTTACTGGCGTAGTAGCTGAAGGCCATAAAGTCGTTTTGGGTTCTTGCGAACAGCGCCAGATCCTCGGCACGGTAGATATCGCCAAACCCTTCCTGCTCCACCACCGCCATCACCGCCGGGCTATAGCCCTGACCAGCAAAGACGCGCAGCAGGTTCTGGTTGAGAAATTCGTCGTACTGCTGGGCGCAGAAGATATCGCGCGGTTTGCAGGTGGCCGGGTAAACCAGCTGGTGTGCCAGCATACCGCCCATCAGCTGACCCGGTTTTGTCTGGTGCAGGTATTCGGTCAGCGTCATGTGCGCCACCATGGTGTGATGCTGCAACTCGTAGAGCTCGCGCAGGGTTTTCTCACCTTTCATGTAGCCGGAAATACGAAACGCTTCCGGCATATGGAAGATGTTCTGTTCGTTGAAGGTCAGCCAGTACTTCACACGGTCGCCGAAGCAGTCGATCATCTTTTTGCCATAGCGGATAAAGGCCTCCATGACGCGACGATCGTTAAAGCCGTTGTAATCCTGCGCCAGCGCCAGCGGCATATCGAAGTGATAGAGGCAGATCATCGGCTCGATACCGCGGGCGATGAGATCGTTAATAAAGCGGTCGTAAAAGGCGATGCCCTCATCGTTGAACTCGCCGTCGCCCTGCGGACAGACCCGGCTCCAGGAGATTTGAAAGCGGTAGCAGTTCATGCCCAGATCCTGCATCAGGTCGAAATCTTCCCGGTAGCGGTGGTAGGAATCGGTCGCCACTTTCCAGTCGGAGATGTTTTCCCCCGCTTCGCGAATGTCGTACACCGACATCCCCTTCCCGCCCTCATTCCATGCCCCTTCCGTCTGCATGCTGGATACCGAGTTGCCCCATAAAAAGTTGGCTGGCAGTGATTGATTCATGGTCTCTCCCTATATGACTAGTCATTTAAATTTCATGACTAGTCATATAGGCGAAGATGTAAAAGCGATCAAAGAGGAGGATCGAATTTTGTGAGCAGAGCGGGAAAAAAAGCCCCGGTGAGCGGTGCGCCACCGGGGAAAGGAGGGTTATTGCTGTGCGAGCTGATTACGACGATATTCCCCCTGCCGCTCCAGCATCCAGCCCGGATATTCGCGCGGCAGTGCGCTGACGGCATCAAGCTGTTTCAGCTCGTCTTCACTTAAACGGATCCCCGTTGCGGCGATGTTGTCATCCAGTTGATCGACGCGTTTGGCACCAATAATGACGCTGGTCACCACCTTCTGATGCAGCAGCCACGCCAGGGCGATTTGCGCGACGGAGACACCTTTGCTTTCGGCGATAGTGCGCATCACATCCACACAGTCGAAGGCGCGCTCTTTTTCCACCGGCGGGAAGTCAAACTCCAGACGACGGCCACCGGTTTCACTCTGCCCGTCGCGGCCATATTTCCCGCTCAGCAGGCCACCCGCCAGCGGGCTCCAGACCATCAGCCCGACGCCTTCGCTCTGCATCATTGGTACCAGTTCGCGCTCCAGATCACGTCCGGCGATGGTGTAATAGGCCTGCAGCGACGCGAAACGGGCCAGACCCAGTCGCTCGGAAATGCCCAGCGCTTTGGCAATCTGCCATGCGGCCCAGTTAGAGACACCGATGTAGCGCACGTGGCCGTGCTGCACCAGGTTATCCAGGGCATAAAGCATCTCTTCCATCGGCGTTGCGGGGTCGAAACCGTGAAGCTGGTAGAGATCGATATGGTCGAGCTGCATACGGCGCAGGCTCTCTTTCACGCTGCTGATAATGTGATAGCGTGAGCTGCCGCGTGAGTTCACCCCCGCCGTGCCCGTTTCGCCAAACACTTTGGTGGCCACCACCACGTTTTCGCGCGGAATTTTCAGGTTCTTGAGTGCCTGGCCGGTGATCTCCTCCGAGCGGCCTTCGGAATAGACGTTCGCGGTGTCGATGAAGTTGATCCCGGCATCCAGCGCACGGCCCACCAGCTGCTCGGCTTCACTTTGCTGCAGCTGGCCAATCTTGCCCCACATGCCACCTTCACCGCCGAAGGTCATGGTGCCAAGGCACAGTTCAGAAACAAACAGACCGGTATTGCCCAGTTTTTGATAACGCATAAGATAGTCCTCACATGTCGTTTGATGGGTGCCTGATAGTTATACCCGCCCCCTGGCCAACGCGAATGTGGCGTTCCTGTCCGTTTCTTGCCCAATCCTCTGAATATTATCCGCGCGGGGCATCGCCAAAGACGGCGTAATCCGGTAACTGCACCTGCTGATAGGGCTCCCAGCCGCCGCCAAGCGCCTTATAGAGCGCCACCAGATCGAGCGCGCTTTGCACCTGCGCCTGGGCACGTTGCTGCTCGGCCTGTGCCAGCTGCCGTTGGGCGTCGAGCACGTCGATAAAGCTGGCAATCCCCTGCCGGTAGCTATCGCTGGCCAGATCGAAGGCGTTTTGCAGCGCATCGATGGTCTTCGCCAGACCCGCTTCACGCTGCTGATCGGTGCGGTAACTCACCAGCGCATTCTCAACATCCCCCAGCGCGGTCAGTACCGTCTGGCGATAATCCAGCACCGCCGCCCCCTGTTGCGCACGCGCCACTTTCACGCTGGAGACCAGTCTTCCGCCCTGGAAGATGGGAATGGAGACCTGCGGACCAAAACTGTAGAAGTGGCTGCTCCAGTCGGTGAGCCAGTTGGATTCGCTGTTACGCAGGCCAAACTGCCCGGAAAGAGTAAAGCTCGGGAACAGCTCGGCCACCGACACGCCAATTTGCGCTGTGGCGGCATGGAGATTCGCTTCCGCTTCTCGCACGTCCGGACGACGTCGCGCCAGCGTGGATGGAATACCCGTTTGCACGATATCCGGCAGCGCAGGCATCGGCTGGGCGGACTGCAGTTCCGCATCCAACGCCCCCGGCGGCTTGCCGAGCAGGATCGCCAGGCCGTTCATCGCCTGCCGCTCCTGCGCCTGATATTGCGGCAGTTGTGCTTCAAGGTTGCCCAGTTGCGCCCGCGCATTTTCTACGTCCATCTGCGGAGACAGCCCGCCCCGCTGGCGACTTTCGGTCAGATCCAGCGTTTGCTGCGCACTTTTAATCTGGGTGTTCAGCGTGGCAATAATGCTCTGCGCCCCGCGCAGCTGGAGCCAGGCGCGCGCCACTTCGGCTTCAAGGGAGACCAGCGCGTCGTTACGCTGCTCAATAGCGGCTTTCTGCTGCGCTTCAGCAGCTTCAACCTGACGGCGAACTTTACCCCAGAGGTCAATCTCCCACTGGGCGTCGAAGCTGCCCTGGTAGAGGTTGATCGGCTGCGTCAGCGGTCCTAACGCACCCCTGAGTTCCGGATCGACGTTATCAAGCTGGTCGTAGACCCCATGAGACTTCAACTCACCTTCCAGGCCGAGCTGCTGGCGCGTCGCCTGCAGATTGCCGTTGACCGACGGATAAAACGCCCCGCCTGCCTGGTTAATCTGTTCGCGCGCGCCAGCGATGCGCAGCACCGTTTGCTGCAGGGACAAATTCCCGGCGATGGCGCGTTCAATCAGACTGTCGAGTTGCGGCGAGCCGAACGTTTTCCACCAGCGCGGGTTAGTCGCAGCGGAGGTGGTTTGTGATTTCACCGTGCTGTCGCCTTTATCGTTCCAGTGCGTGACGGCAGGCGGTGCAGGCGGCTGGTAATCCGGCCCCACGGCGCAACCTGCCAGCAGCATCATTATCATCAGGGGGTGTAAACGTCTGTGTATCATCAATGTGCTCCTGCACTCCCCTCGCTCTTAACCGGCGAGAGCAACAAACAAAACGGAATCAGGACCAGCGCCACCACGCTCAGAATGGTGAACACGTCGATATAGGCCAGGAAGCGCGACTGCTCAATCATGGTCTGGTACATGCGCCCGGTGGCAATGCCGGTCGGGTCGCCGACCTGAGTGGTAAAGTTCTGGATCGCCTGCGCGCTTTCGCGGATCGCCTGCTGGAACTGCTCGTTAAACGGCGAGGCGTGGTACGCAAGGTGCGCGCTGTGGGCCTGCGAGCGCTCGGTGATAGCCGCCGTGGAAAGCGATATGCCAATCGAGCCCGCAACGTTACGGAACATGGTGAACAGCGCTGCGGCATCCGCGTTCAGCCGCCTCGGGATAGAAATAAACGCAATGGTGGTCAGCGGGACAAACAGGAACCCCAGCCCAATCGACTGGGCGCTGCGGAACAGCACCAGCGTTTCGAAGTCGATATCCGGGGTGAGCGTGCGCGACCAGAAGAACGACACAGCCAGACAGGTAAAGCCAAAGGCGATGATCCAGCGCGTCTGCACCACCGGCATCAGCTTCAGGACCAGCGGGATGGTCAATACAATCAACACTGCGCCGGGCGACAGCACCAGCCCGGACCAGGTGGCGGTATAGCCCAGATCCTGCTGCGCCAGCTGCGGGATCACCACCGAGCTGCCGTAAAGGATCATCGCCATCCCCGCCATCAGCAGGCTGGAGATGGTAAAGTTGCGGTCCTTCATGCAGTGCAGATCGACAACCGGTTTTTTGGCATACATCAGCCAGTAAATGGCGCCAATGATGCCGACCAGCGTTAACACCGCAAAGGTGCGAATAAAGTTCGAGTAGAACCAGTCATCATCCTCGCCCCGGTCGAGCATCACCTGCAGACAGCCGAGGCCAAGCGCGATCAGGCCGATCCCCGTCCAGTCGATAGTCAGCTTCTCTTTGGCTTTACTCTCCCATGGGGGATCTTCCAGCAGCTGGTAGATCGCCAGCACCGTCACTATCCCCACCGGGATGTTGATAAAGAACACCCAGCGCCAGGAGTAGTTGTCGGTGATCCAGCCCCCGAGCGTCGGGCCGAGTACCGGCGCAACGATAATGGCGATGGAGGAGAGACCAAACGCTTTACCCCTGTCTTCCGGTTTAAAGTAGTCAAGCAGCACCGACTGCTGCGTGGGCTGCAGGCCGCCGCCAAAAAAGCCCTGCATCACACGGAACAAGATGATTTGCCACAGCTCGGTCGCGATCCCGCACAGGAACGAGCAGACGGTGAACATCACGATGCAAATCAGGAAGAACTGCTTGCGGCCAAACACCCGGCTGAGAAACGCCGAGATGGGCAGGACGATGCCGTTAGCCACCAGGTAGCTGGTTAATACCCAGGTGGACTCGTCATAGCTGGACGAGAGCGAGCCCGCCACGTGCGGCAGCGCCACGTTGACGATGGTGGTGTCGAGGATCTCCATAAACACCGCCAGCGTAACGACAATCGCCACCGCCCACGGATTGCTGGCAGGCTTCCAGTTGTCGTGGCTGTGATCCGTCATTCCACGGTGACCTTCGGTTCTACCGACAGCCCCAGCGGCAGCGGTTTGTTCGGATCCAGCCCTTTATCAATCACAATTTTCACCGGCACGCGCTGGACAATTTTAACAAAGTTGCCGGTGGCGTTTTCCGACGGGAACGCCGAGAAACGCGAGCCGCTGCCCTGCTGGATACTGTCGACATGGCCTTCAAGCGCCATATCTGGCCAGGCATCGACGGAAACCTCCACCTTATCGCCCGGCTTCATGCGCTCAAGCTGAGACTCTTTAAAGTTGGCCACCACCCAGACGTTGGGTGAGACCAGCGAGAACAGCGCCGTGCCCGCCTGCACCAGCGTACCCGGCTGCACGTTGCGCTTAGTGACAAACCCGTCGAACGGGGCGCGAACTTCGGTGTAAGAGAGGTTGAGGTTAGCGGTTTCCAGCTGCGCTTTAGCCTGATCGACCTGGCGCTCACGCGCTTCGACGTTGGTCTCCTGCTGGCGGATTTGCAGCTGTACCTGCTCCGCCACTTCCAGCTGGGCCTGCGCGCTTGCCAGAGCGGCCTGTGCACTACGCAGCTGGGCGTTGGCGGAATCAATGCTTTGTTGGGTGGTGGCACGCGGATCGACCCCGCGCTGGCGGCGATACTCCGCCTGCGCGTTGGCGAGGTCTGCCTGCGCTTTCAGCACCTGCGCTTTGGCTTCGTCGCGCTGGGCGGGGTATTGCACTTTTGAGAGCGCCAGCTGTGCCTGGGCCTGATGCAGCTGCGCAATAGCCAGGCCAAGCTGGGCCTGAGCCTGATCGCGCTGGGCGGTGGTATCACGCGGATCGATAACCACCAGCAGATCGCCCTTTTTCACGCGCTGGTTATCACGCACATGTAGCGCCGTGACATAACCCGCCGTTTTAGGGGCAATCGTCACCACATCGCCGTCGGTAAAGGCGTCGTCAGTTGTCTCTTCGTTACGGGTTAAAAACCACCAGACCAGCGCCACGATGACCATCACCACCACGACAATGCCGAGGATAATTAACGGTTTTTTGCCCGGACGCTTACGCTCATTATTGTTTTTGTCCTGCTCGTCAGCAGGCGTGTTTTGATCTTCAGCCATAGTTCAGCAACGGTCCTGTCAGTGAGCGGCATCACACTATGCCGTTCACTAAAGCTAGGACGTTGCTATACGTTTGCCAGGAAAAACTGACAAATTGCGCACTATATGAGAAGGAATAATCCGAAACCGATCGCCGCAGCCCAGAGCAGCATGGGGATCGACCAGAGATGGAAACGCCACCAGATGCGGCGATCGTTCGCCATCCGCAGGGCAATCAGGTTGGCCAGCGAGCCGGGCAGCAGACCAAACCCGCCGATGTTAACCGCCCAGGCCAGAAGCGTGTCCGGCGGAACATAGTTGAGCAGTAAAATGGTAGAAGGCACGTTGCTGATGACCTGCGAGAGGCCGATCGCCGTCAGCCACAGCCCCGGTTGCGACAGACCGCTGACGCTGTGCAGCACGTGTTGCAGCACCGGGAGCTGGATAAGCAGATGCACGTCGATGAACATCACCATAAAGACCAGCAACAGCGTCCAGTCCACGCTCACCAGCACGCGTCGCGCCAGCACGACAAAACCAGCCGCCACGAGCAGCACGCCCGCCAGTTCATACCGCAGCTCCAGCGCAAACAGAAAGACGATATACAGCCCCAGGCAACTCCAGACCAGACGAGGCTGCCACTGCGGGCCGGTTGTGCCGCTGTGGTATTGCAGTTTTTTATCCGGGAAGGCAAACCAGCAGACCGCCAGCAGCGACGCCATCATCACCAGCGCCAGCGGCGCCATCTGCCAGGTAAAGGCGGCGAACGATAACCCTGAACGTCCCCAGAGCAGAATGTTTTGCGGGTTGCCAATAGGGGTTAACAGCGAGCCCGCGTTGACGGCCAGCGCTTCAAAGATGATCAGCCGGCTCACCGGGATCTCGCACAGCTTACGCAGGGTGAGCGTCAGCGGCACGATGATAAACAGCGCCACATCGTTGGTGAGAAAGGTCGACAGCACCGCGGCGGAGAACACCATAAACAGCGACAGCCTGCGTTCGGTGGCAAACCGGCGCACCATTTTGCGCCCCAGCACGTCGAAGTAGCCGCTCAGCTCCACCCCTTTGGTGAGCATCATTAACCCGCTCAGGGTAATGATGGTGCGCCAGTCAATCGCCGCAGGCCAGGCCTGGGGCGCAAACGGCACAAAAAGGCTTAAACCTGCACCAATAATCAATAAGAGATGAAAGAAGCGATCGCGCGTGAGGGCCTGCAGTCCAGGGATTTTCATTCAGCGGAGGAACCATATTTAAGCGTAAACTCACGAAACTTCACCAGCGTCTCTTCGCTGACGTGGTGTTCCATTCCTTCCGCATCCCGACGGGCAATCTCCGGGCTTACGCCCAGCACCAGCAAAAAGTTCTCCACCAGCTGGTGGCGCTCGCGGCTCTCCTGCGCCAGCTTCTCCCCTTCCGGCGTCAGAAAGACGCCGCGCCACGGGATCATTTCGATTAAGCCGACGGAGGCCAGACGTTTTAACATCTTCGCAACGGTTGGCTGCGAAACCCCCAGCCTGGCCGCCATATCAACCTGACGTGCTTCCCCGACCTCGCGAATCAGATCGGAAATCAGCTCAACATAATCATCAATCAGTTCACGTCGGTGGGCTTCACGCACCTGACGAAAACCTTCGACGTGCTCTTCCACATTCACCAGTTGCGTCGTTTTTCTGATTGTTGGCTTACCTGCGCGACGGTTCATTGTACTTCCTCAGTGGGGTGACGCTTCCAGCGCCCGGTATCGAGAGCGCACATTGTAAACCATACCTCTACAAGCACAAAAAATTAACGAAATAGCCATAGCTATACAATATAGCCTGTGCTATATCTGTATGTAATGCAGTCACCCTTCACGGATCGAAGGGATCAAAAATCAGGAGGTCTTATGAACGAATTCAAGAGGTGTATGACCGTGTTTACTCACTCCCCCTTCAGGGTGCGCTTAATGCTGTTGAACATGCTGTGGGATATGTTTAACAACAAGCCGCATCAGGACGACAAACCTTCCCACTAAGCGGCGTTGCGGTACGCCGCTTCATTTTGCCGTCATATTCCCGCTGTAAACTGGCCTCCGG
The DNA here is from genome assembly GCF_049237265.1 of Enterobacter cloacae complex sp. IR5384. Lineage (NCBI taxonomy): Bacteria > Pseudomonadati > Pseudomonadota > Gammaproteobacteria > Enterobacterales > Enterobacteriaceae > Enterobacter > Enterobacter cloacae complex sp. IR5384. The sequence goes on from NZ_JBMKHJ010000001.1 coordinate 408,340, forward strand.
CCGCCCTATTCCCGGTTTTTTTTACGGATTTGCAATCCTCTTCGCAAAACATCTGCTTAGCAACGGTTGATATTATTTAGCGCTCGCACTATCTTCTTGCAGCCCTGCACAATTTGCGGCTCGCTGAAGCGGACCCTCATTCCCTCTCCACGCACTGTCAGGCAGGTTATGACCCTTGACGCCAGGGTGAGCACATGGCGTTTTTATGCATGATAGTGACCTATGAATTTAACCCTGATAGACACCGTTGTTACCCGCAGTCGGGCCTTAAGTCCGTGGACGGCATTCTACTTTTTACAATCCTTGCTGATTAACTTTGCGCTGGGTTACCCCTTCAGCCTGCTGTATGCCGTTGCGTTTACCTGCATTCTGCATTTGCTGTGGCGTACCGCGCCGCGCGCGCAAAAAACGTTAGTGGGCATCTGCTCCCTGATTGCTGCGCTCTATTTCCCGTTTGGTCAGGCTTACGGTTCGCCAAACTTTAATACCCTGCTGGCGCTGCACTCGACCAATATGGAAGAGTCGACCGAGATCCTGACGATCTTCCCGTGGTACAGCTACGTGGTCGGCCTCTTTATTTTTGCGCTTGGCGTTATAGCGGTGCGTCGTAAACCCGAAGAGAAAAAAGCGTGGGGAAAAATAGAGACGCTGTGTCTGGCATTCAGCGTGGTGACCTTCTTTGTCACCCCCGTGCAAAACCTGGCCTGGGGCGGCGTGTTCAAGCTGAAGGATACCGGCTATCCGGTGTTCCGCTTTGTAAAAGACGTTGTCGTCAATAACCAGGAAGTTCTCGACGAGCAGGCGCGCATGGCTGAGCTCTCCAATATGAAAGACACCTGGAACGTGCTGGCGGTGAAGCCGAAGTACCATACCTATGTGGTCGTCATCGGCGAAAGCGCACGCCGCGATGCGATGGGCGCGTTCGGCGGACACTGGGATAACACGCCGTTCGCCAGCGCCGTCAACGGTACCCTGTTTACCGATTATATTGCGGCCAGCGGCTCGACGCAGAAATCGCTCGGCCTGACCCTGAACCGCGTTGTCGACGGCAAACCACAGTATCAGGATAACTTTGTCACGCTGGCAAACCGTGCCGGTTTTCAGACGTGGTGGTTCTCTAATCAGGGGCAAATTGGCGAATACGATACCGCCATTGCCAGCATCGCGAAGCGTGCCGATGAAGTGCAGTTCCTGAAAAACGGTGATTTTGAAGCCGATAAAAATACCAAAGACGAAGCATTGCTCAAGATGACGGCGCAGGTTTTTGCCACGCAGCGCACGCAGCCACAACTGATCGTCCTGCACCTGATGGGTTCGCACCCTCAGGCCTGTGACCGCACGCAGGGGAAATACGCCGAGTTTGTGCAATCTAAAGAGACCTCTTGCTATCTGTACACCATGACGCAAACCGACGAACTGCTCAGCAAGCTGTACGATCAGCTACGTAATACGGGTGAGAGTTTCTCGATGGTTTATTTCTCGGATCACGGGCTGGCGTTTAAAGAGCGCGGTAAAGAGGTGCAGTATCTGGCGCACGACGATAAATTCCAGCAAAACTTCCAGGTACCGTTTATGGTGTTATCGAGTGATGACAAGAAGCATCGTATTATCACCGCGCGCCGCTCGGCCAATGATTTCCTGACGTTCTTCTCGCAGTGGACGGGGATTTCAGCAGAGCAGATCAAAAATGCTTACCCGTTTATGTCAAACAAGAAAGCTCCCCCAGTGTACGTTACCAACTTCAAGTTACAGAAAGTTGACTATAACCATTTGGGTACGGATATTTTCGATATAAAGAGTAAGTAAGCTGTGCGGTCTGATGCCCTCACCCTGGCCCTCTCCCACAGGGAGAGGGAAAAAACATTAAAAACGGCAACCCATGGTTGCCGTTTTGCTTTTACCTTGCAAAAAAAAATCCGCCACGTGGGCGGATTTTTTACTGGCTCACCGAAGTGATTAGAAGCGGTAACCTACGCCCGCGATCCAGGTGCCAACGTCAACGTTGCGGATACGGCTCTGCTCATAGGAGAAGTCCAGAGCAACGTCTTCGATTGGGTTGAACTGCAGACCCGCGCCATAGGAGAAGCCGTAGTCGCTGTTGCTTGCAGTGCGGTTCAGACCCTGGTTTTCGGTCTGCTGGAATTTACCGTAGCCAACACCTACAACACCGTAGATGCTTGCCCAGTCGTTGATACGGTAAGCTGGACCAGCGGTGATGCCGTAGTACTGGCCTTTGTTGTATGCGCCGTTTTCAGAACGATCTTTCTCGGTGTAGGTGAAAGAACCGATCACGCCCAGTGGGTTGTTATCCTGCTCGTAACGATACTTCAGGTTGAAACCGTTAGCTTTGTTCATTACGCCCTGCATATCGCTCTGAGCGTAACCACCGGTAACAGTGGAAGTAGCAGCTACAGCGGTACCTGCGGAAACAGCCAGTACAGCGGCCAGTGCTGAAAGACATGCAATTTTTTTCATAACCACCTCAAATGTGCTTCAAGTAAATCCGTAAGTTTTAAATATATCAAAAAAATTTGCGAAACTCTTTGTGATTCGTGATGTCTAACGGGACCTTTCCTGTAACAGAACGTTTCCAGCATCAGTTATCTTGTTCAAATCACAAAGGATTTCTGTTGCTAAATACTCATACTGCGCGTCAACGCCGTTACATTCATCCAGATTATTCCTAATCTGACAGGTGATAAAACCAGCAACGCTTATCCATTTTACGGATTTTCCCTGGTTTTTTTTCAACAGTAGCTCAACCGTTGCGCCATATTTCAATTACACTGCGGCTTTTACCCTATTTGACAAAAATTGACAGGAGAAAGGATGCCAGGGATATCCCGCACGTCATCGGTCTGGATGCCGGTTGCTGTAATTCTGATTGCAATGCTGTCTATACAGAGTGGCGCGTCCCTCGCGAAATCGCTCTTTCCACTTGTAGGCGCACCGGGCGTCACTGCCCTGCGTATCGCTTTGGGTACCCTGATCCTCGTGGTCATTTTTAAACCCTGGCGGTTGCGCGTCAAAAAAGAGCAGCGCCTCCCGCTGCTTTTCTACGGGCTGGCGCTGGGGGCCATGAACTATATGTTCTATCTCTCTATCCAGACCATTCCGCTGGGGATTGCCGTCGCGCTGGAATTTACCGGCCCGCTGGCGGTGGCCCTTTTCTCCTCCCGACGGCCTGTCGATTTTATCTGGGTGGTGCTAGCGGTTCTGGGGTTGTGGTTCCTCTTGCCACTGGGCCAGAGCGTCTCTGAAATCGACCTGACGGGTGCCGCGCTGGCTCTGGGCGCCGGAGCCTGCTGGGCGGTGTATATCCTCACGGGTCAGCGCGCTGGCGAAGAGCACGGCCCGGCGACCGTCGCGCTGGGCTCGCTCATTGCCGCCATCATCTTTGTTCCGCTGGGTATGGCTCAGGCGACAGACTCTATCTGGCAGTGGTCAGTGATGCCGGTGGGTTTTGCTGTCGCCATCCTCTCAACGGCTCTGCCTTATTCACTGGAGATGATTGCCCTCACGCGGCTGCCGACGCGCATCTTCGGCACCCTGATGAGCATGGAGCCTGCACTGGCCGCCATCTCCGGTATGGTATTCCTTGGGGAAACCCTCACATTTACCCAGACGCTGGCGCTGTGCTCCATTATTGCGGCGTCGATGGGGTCAACGCTCACCATGCGCCCTGAGCCAAAAGTTGAGAAAGTGGACATCCGCTAATACCGTATATTCTGCATGGCCTCGGTGCCATGCAGAATAAAGGCCAGTTCTTTATTATTTATAATTTCTTACATTCTTCGTCATCGAAAAGTCATATTTCTCTCGCCCTTAATGGAAAATAGAGAATTAAGATTGATCTGTGTCAATTTTAAAAAATACCATACAGTTCAATCAGTTAATAATTCAACTCCCTTCTTGCTATTAAACCAATAGGCACAGCCAAACCGCAGGTAAAAAATCCGGTGCTATACTTAGTTCCGTAATTACCTGGGACATAAACATCAAGAGGATATGAGATTATGAGTACCGCTAAACTGGTGAAAACGAAAGCGTCTAATCTGCTTTATACCCGTAACGATGTATCGGACAGCGACAAAAAAGCAACGATTGAGTTGCTGAATCGCCAGGTGATCCAGTTCATCGATCTTTCGCTGATCACCAAACAGGCCCACTGGAATATGCGCGGTGCAAACTTTATTGCCGTTCATGAAATGCTGGATGGCTTCCGCACAGCACTGGTCACCCATCTGGACACCATGGCCGAACGCGCCGTGCAGTTAGGCGGTGTGGCGTTGGGTACCACGCAGGTGATTAACAGCAAAACGCCACTGAAAAGCTATCCGCTGGATATTCACACTGTTCAGGATCACCTGAAAGAGCTGGCAGACCGTTATGCGATTGTGGCTAACGACGTGCGTAAAGCGATTAGCCAGGCAAAAGACGAAGATACTGCGGACATCTTCACCGCCGCGTCTCGCGACCTGGATCAATTCCTGTGGTTTATCGAATCTAACATCGAATAATCCATACGAATTTTCTATCAAACCCTCGCCTCTGGTGAGGGTTTTGCACATTTATGGTGCACACTTTTCCACTGAGACGCTGCAAAAGTGAAAGAAATGTAATAATCACCTCACACAACCGTTAACGGAAGATTGTTTTTTCATCATTATTTGCGCTAAATATCTCCCCGTCAGTTGAGCCAAACGACACGCACCAAAACGGTGCTCCACCTTGGTGCAATCAGACATCATTGCCACGTTTATTGTGCAATGCATGACATCCTCCCCTTTACAAAACAATAGCTTGTAAAGTTGGCACGATTTTTTCATTGTGCCTGTCGTTCTCGCAGGGGATCGCCCCGTGGATATAAAAGGAAATGCTATGAAGTCTGTATTAAAAGTTTCACTGGCTGCACTTACCCTGGCTTTTGCGGTCTCTTCTCAGGCCGCCGATAAACTGGTTGTAGCCACCGACACGGCGTTTGTTCCGTTTGAATTCAAACAGGGTGATAAATACGTTGGTTTTGATGTGGATCTGTGGGCCGCAATCGCAAAAGAACTCAAACTGGATTACACCCTGAAGCCAATGGACTTCAGCGGTATCATCCCGGCACTGCAAACCAAAAACGTAGACCTGGCCCTGGCAGGCATCACCATTACTGATGAGCGTAAAAAAGCGATCGACTTCTCTGACGGCTACTACAAAAGCGGCCTGCTGGTGATGGTCAAAGCTGACAATAACGACGTTAAAAGCGTGAAAGATCTCGACGGTAAAGTGGTGGCGGTGAAGAGCGGCACCGGCTCCGTTGATTACGCGAAAGCGAACATCAAAACCAAAGATCTGCGCCAGTTCCCGAACATCGATAACGCCTATATGGAACTTGGCACCAACCGTGCTGACGCGGTTCTGCACGATACGCCTAACATCCTCTATTTCATCAAAACCGCAGGTAACGGTAAGTTCAAAGCGGTCGGTGAGTCTCTGGAAGCACAGCAGTACGGTATTGCCTTCCCGAAAGGCAGCGACGACCTGCGTACGAAAGTTAACGGCGCGCTGAAAACCCTGAAAGAGAACGGCACGTATAACGAAATCTACAAAAAATGGTTCGGTACCGAGCCTAAATAATTTTACCTGAATTCAGGTTTGTAACGCCCGGTGACGCTCACGCTTACCGGGCCTACGTTTTTCGTTTTTCACCACGGTATACAGGAATACATCATGCAGTTTGACTGGAGCGCCATCTGGCCTGCCATTCCTCTCTTGCTTGAAGGCGCTAAAATGACCCTGTGGATTTCGGTCCTCGGTCTGGTTGGCGGGTTGATTATCGGTCTTGTCGCCGGTTTCGCCCGCACCTACGGTGGCTGGATTGCAAACCACATCGCACTGGTTTTCATCGAAGTGATCCGCGGCACGCCTATTGTCGTACAGGTCATGTTCATCTACTTCGCCCTGCCAATGGCCTTCACCGACCTGCGCATCGACCCGTTCAGCGCCGCCGTCGTGACCATTATGATCAACTCAGGTGCCTACATCGCGGAAATTACGCGCGGTGCGGTGCTGTCGATTCATAAAGGTTTCAGTGAAGCGGGTCTGGCGTTAGGCCTTTCGCGTCGCGAAACCATCCGTCATGTGATTCTGCCTCTGGCGCTGCGCCGCATGCTGCCACCGCTGGGCAACCAGTGGATCATCAGTATCAAAGACACGTCGCTGTTCATCGTTATTGGCGTTGCTGAACTGACCCGCCAGGGCCAGGAGATCATTGCTGGCAACTTCCGTGCGCTGGAAATCTGGAGTGCGGTAGCCGTTGTCTACCTGATTATCACTCTGGTTCTGAGCTTCGTTCTGCGTCGTCTTGAAAGAAGGATGAAAATCCTGTGATTGAATTTAAAAACGTATCCAAGCACTTTGGTCCAACCCAGGTGCTGCACAATATCGATCTGAGCATCAAACAGGGTGAAGTGGTTGTCATTATCGGGCCCTCTGGCTCCGGTAAATCCACGCTGCTGCGCTGCATCAATAAGCTGGAAGAGATCACCAGTGGCGATCTGATCGTCGATGGTCTGAAGGTAAATGATCCAAAAGTGGATGACCGTCTGATTCGTCAGGAAGCGGGCATGGTGTTCCAGCAGTTTTACCTGTTCCCGCACCTGACGGCGCTGGAAAACGTGATGTTTGGCCCGCTGCGCGTACGCGGTGCCAACAAAGCGGCGGCGGAAGCGCTGGCTAAAGATCTGCTGGCGAAAGTGGGCCTCGCAGAACGTGCTCACCACTACCCTTCTGAACTTTCCGGTGGACAACAGCAGCGTGTGGCTATCGCCCGCGCGCTGGCGGTTAAACCGAAAATGATGTTGTTTGATGAGCCGACCTCAGCACTCGACCCGGAGCTGCGCCACGAGGTGCTGAAAGTCATGCAGGATCTGGCCGAAGAAGGCATGACGATGGTGATCGTGACCCACGAAATCGGCTTCGCCGAGAAAGTGGCGTCCCGCCTTATCTTCATCGATAAAGGCCGTATCGCAGAAGACGGTAACCCGCAGGCGCTGATTGCAAACCCGCCAAGCCAGCGTTTGCAGGAGTTTCTGCAGCACGTCTCCTGATTGCCAGACCTCTGAAATGCAAAGCCGGGCATGCCCGGCTTTTTTACGCCAGATTGTTCCCAAAACACGCCCTTCGCTCCCTGCCCTCTATACTTATCATTTTGTTCGACATTTTCACCGGAGGGCACCGTGCCGTGGATCCTGCTGTTGTTGCTTAGCTTGTTTAGTGCGCCATCGATAGCCGTTGCTATCCCCGGCGTCACCACCGGAACGTCCACTGCGCAGCAAAAAACGCCTCCACCGGAACCGGATGCAGAAGAGAAAAAAGCCGCCTACAGTGCGCTTGCCGATGTGCTGGAAAACGACACCTCCCGGCAAGAGTTAGTCGATCAGCTGAGAAAAATTGCCGCCACACCGCCCCAGCAGCCCGTTCCAACCATCACCCCGCCGCCGGTAGAAGAGCAAAAAACGGTGCTGGAAAATGTGACTGAGGTTAGCCGCCACTATGCCGATGCCCTCTCCTCGCGCTTTGCCCAGCTCTATCGCAACCTGATGGGCTCTTCGCACAAGCCCTTTAACCCCCGGACGTTTACCGCGGCTGCCACGCAATTTTTACTGCTGGCGGCCGCCGTCTTCATTTTTTACTGGCTGGTGCGCCTGTGCGCGTGGCCCCTGTACCGAAAAATGGGGCAATGGGGTCGCAAGAAGAATCAGCAGAAAAGCAGCTGGTTGCATCTGCCGCTGATGATCGCCGCCGCGTTTATCATTGATTTACTGCTGCTGGCGCTGACGTTGTTTACAGGGCAATTGCTGGCCGACAGGCTGAATACCGGCAACAAAACTATCGCCTTCCAGCAGGCGCTGTTTCTGAATGCCTTCGCCGTAATTGAGTTCTTTAAGGCGCTGCTGCGGCTGATATTTTGCCCACGCGTGCCGGATCTTCGCCCTTTCACTATTCGGGATAGCAGCGCCAGATACTGGGCGCTGCGTCTGAGCGTGCTCAGCGGGTTGATTGGTTATGGTCTGCTGGTGGCCGTGCCAATTATCTCCAACCAGGTGAACGTCCAGTCTGGTGCGCTGGCGAATGTGCTGATTATGATCTGCATTACCGTCTGGGCGCTCTACCTCATCTTCCATAACAAAAAGACGATCACCGAGAGCTTGCTGCACCTGGCCGACCGTTCCCTTTCGTTCTTTAGCCTCTTTATTCGCGCTTTTGCCCTGGTGTGGCACTGGCTGGCCAGCGCTTACTTCATTGTGCTGTGCTTCTTCTCGCTGTTCGATCCCGGCAACAGCCTGAAATTTATGATGGGTGCCACGTTTAAAAGCCTGGCCATTATTGGCGTCGCGGCCTTTGTTTCTGGCCTGCTCTCTCGCTGGCTATCGAAAACCATTACCTTGTCTGCGCAGGTCCAGCGCAATTACCCGGAGCTGCAAAAACGGGTGAACGGCTGGCTTTCGGTTTCACTGAAGGTGGCGCGCATTCTCACCGTCTGTGTGGCGATTATGCTGCTGCTCAATGCCTGGGGACTGTTCGATTTCTGGAACTGGCTGCACAACGGCGCGGGGGAAAAGACCGTTGATATTTTAATTCGCATCGCGCTGATCCTGTTCTTCTCTGCCGTAGGCTGGACGCTGCTGGCCAGCCTGATTGAGAACCGCCTGGTCTCTGACATTCACGGCAGGCCGCTGCCAAGCGCGCGTGCCCGCACCTTGCTCACCCTGTTCCGCAACGCGCTGGCGGTTATCATCAGTACCATCACGATTATGATTGTGCTTTCGGAAATCGGCGTGAATATCGCGCCACTGCTGGCCGGTGCGGGTGCGCTGGGTCTGGCTATCTCCTTCGGCTCGCAGACGCTGGTGAAGGACATTATCACCGGTATCTTTATTCAGTTTGAAAACGGCATGAACACCGGGGATCTGGTGACCATCGGGCCGCTGACCGGCACCGTTGAGCGAATGTCGATTCGATCCGTCGGCGTGCGCCAGGACACCGGGGCGTACCACATTATTCCGTGGTCATCGATTACCACCTTCGCCAACTTCGTCCGGGGTATTGGCTCGGTGGTGGCAAATTACGATGTCGATCGTCATGAAGATGCCGATAAAGCCAAACAGGCGCTGCGGGATGCGGTAGATGAGATGATGACCATGGAGGATATTCGCAGCCTGGTGATTGGCGAGCCGTCGTTTGCCGGTATTGTCGGGCTGACCAACACCGCCTTTACCCTGCGCGTGTCGTTCACCACCCAGCCGCTCAAACAGTGGACGGTACGTTTTGCCCTCGACAGCATGGTGAAAAAACACTTTGATCTGGCGGATGTGCGTATGCCGGTGCAGACGTATCAGGTGCTGCCGCCGCCCGCCTCGCCGCTCCCTCCGCAGGAGCCGACGCTGTAACCGAGCCGGGTGGCGGCTTCGCCTTACCCGGCTTACGACGGCGTGCTATTTGCGACGTTTGTTATCGTCCATAAACGTCCAGGCGATAAAGCGGCTCTGTTTTTGTCCCTGCGCCATCTCTTTTTTCACCACCTTCACGGCACCGGCTTCGGTCAGCGCGCGGTAGAGCGGCGGCAGGTTATCGCCGCGCGAAACCAGGGTGGTAAACCATTTCACCTGGCGGGCAAACTGTTTACTTTCCGCGATCATGCGCAGGATAAACGCCACCTCGCCCCCTTCGCACCACAGCTCCTGCTGCTGGCCGCCGAAGTTGAGCGCGCCATCTTCAGCCTGACCCAGATTGCGACGCTTACGTTCGCTCCCGGCGCGGGCGGCAGCCGCTGAATCATGGAATGGCGGGTTGCAGAGGGTGGCGTCGTAGTGCTCGTTCTTGTGGATAATGCCGTTGAAAATAGAGGCGGCATCTTTCTGACGGCGTAAGCGAATAGACCGACTTAAGCCAGGATTGGCATTAATGATCGCCTGCGCGCTGGCAAACGCCTCAGCGCCAATTTCGCTCCCGGTAAAGCGCCAGTGATATTCATGCACGCCGATGAGCGGATAAATCAGGTTCGCGCCGGTCCCAATATCCAGAACCGTGGCCTGCTGAGGAATAACGCCGCCACGATCGTCAGCCAGAAGATCGGCAAGATAGTGGAGATAATCGGCACGCCCCGGCACGGGCGGGCAGAGAAAGCCTTCCGGGATATCCCAGTGCGTAACGCCGTAAAAATGCGCCAGCAGGGCTTTATTCAGCATTTTTACCGCCTGCGGGTCGGCAAAGTTGACCGAAGGCTCACCGGCTGGGGTCTGCACGATGTAGTCCTGCAGCGGAGGGCAGCTCTGGCATAACGCCTTCATGTCATAGCGGCTGCGGTGGCGATTTCGCGGGTGTAATCCCGGCTTGGAAGTCATGGCATTCTCCTTTAAACAGCGGCGTAAGATACCCTGTGCGGGAGCAACGGTAAATATCTCTCTGCTGTGCGCAAAAAAACGCCATAAATCAGTGACCTTTATGTCGCTGATCTGTCAGCGAATTGTCAATTTATATCGTTCAAAAAATAAGCAGATCATCATCAAATTTTTGCGCTAAATCACACTCGTCAGGCTTCTAAACTTAAAGGGAATCACCTGTTGTTTCCCCCTGAGGATGTGATTATGAAAAAATACCTGACTCTTGTTGTTATCGCTGGCGCGCTGGCGAGTGCGTCATTTTCTGCCATGGCCGTTCAGTCACTGACCGAAAGTACCGATACCAGCCAGCTGCGCCCCGCAGGCACCGTCTCGGTAAGCCGTGCAAGTAACCTTGACGATCTGCAAAACAAGCTGGCCGAAAAAGCGCGCGAAGAAGGTGCGAAAGGCTTCGTGGTGAATTCCGCCGGCGGCGATAACCATATGTATGGCACAGCAACCATCTATAAATAAGTTCCCCTTCCGAGAACCACTGCATCTGGCTGACAGATGCAGTTCTCACCCCCCGTCTTGACTGTACGTTTTTTGACCCCATATGAATAAGATACACACCGAACGTGAGGATAAGCCATGGCTTCCGGATGGGCGAATGATGACGCCGTTAACGAACAGATCAACAGTACCATTGAAGATGCCGTTGCCCGTGCTCGCGGTGAAATTCCGCGCGGGGAAAGTTTAACGGAATGTGAAGAGTGCGGAGAAACGATTCCGGAAGCGCGCCGTAAAGCCATGCCCGGCGTACGGTTATGCGTCGCCTGCCAGCAGAATAAAGATTCAAAAAATAAATCACATTCAGGATATAATCGCAGAGGATCGAAAGACAGCCAGTTACGTTGACTTTCCTTTACCGAAGTTCACCGCGCAAGCGATTTCCTTTACGCTCACGATTTTTTAACAGGCGCGTAGCAAAATGTGCCATGAATCATGCGTCTGTAAACCGGAGCGACAAGAACTGTAAATTGCCCTTCTGAATTTATTAATATTCAATAAGTTATTTGTCATTCAATTTTTTTGAGCAACCACGTCAATTCTCTTCGATTTTATCTGCCGAAAAAAAACGTGATACTTATCACATCGACGGAACATCGTCCCCTTAACAGAAAAACCTGCGAGAGATTAATTATGAAAACCATCAAATATGCTGTTGCTGCTGTTGCCCTGTCCGCTCTGTCTTTTGGCGCTTTCGCTGTAGAGCCCGTTTCTTCTGCTCAGGCACAGAACATGAATAAAGTGGGTGTGGTGAGTGCTGATGGCGCAACCACGCTGGACGGTCTGGAAGCCAAACTGGCTGAGAAAGCCGCAGCGGCCGGTGCAAGCGGATACACCATTACCTCCGCTAACGGCAATAACAAGCTGAGCGGCACTGCGGTTATCTACAAATAATCGACTGAATTAATGCTCCACCCTCACCATACCCTCTGGTGAGCTGCTCCAACCCTCATTGACCCTGTTGTTACCCTTGCTTGCCCGTCCGCCACTGGACGGGCTTTTTTTTGCCTAAAACGCCTGTTCCACACGGGCTAACCCCGCCTGGACAGACTCCACTTCTCCGGTTGCCAGCAGGCAGCAGGCCATCTGCAGCTTAAGGGTGTGCGGAACAGGGACATTGCCGGCAAGGCACTGCTCAATCCAGTGCGCAGTCGTGTGCGGATCTTTTGCCTCCGGCAACACCACATCCACATTCTCTTCACCCCGCTCCAGCACGGGTCGCGTGCCGGCGGCATCAATCAGCACCAGCTGCGGGCAGCGCTGCGGATTGGCATAAACTTCCCCTTCGGTGCCGTGCATCAGCAGCGCCCTGCCGCCGATATCTTCAAAGAACTTGCCCACCCGCGTGACATACTCCGGGTGCGATACGCTGGAGAGGCGCAGGGCATCCGCTTCACCAAACGGCGTCGCCAGTTTCGCCAGGGTGTGCGCACTGTTGCGCACGCCCATGCGCCAGCGCATATCCAGCTGTTTTTCCAGCGGTGGACAGAGCGCCTTAACCGGAATAAAGACCGGCTGATGACCATCCAGCTTTGCCTGTGCCTGTCCGGCGTGCAGGGTCGGCTCGATACCTAACATGCCGAAAATGGTCTCCGTCAGGACGCGAGTCGGATCTTCGCTAACGCCATGAACAACCACCGGGAACCCGAGCTTATGCAGCAGAATAGCCAGCAGTGGCGTCAGATTCGCCTGTTTGCGCGCGCCGTTGTAGGTAGGGATGACAATCGGCATCGGTCTGGCTACCGGTGGCGTTAAGCGCAGCGTTTGCGCCTGCATCGCGTCATAGAAACCGCGCATCTCCGCTTCGCCTTCACCTTTAATGCGTAGCGCAATCAGGATACCGCCCATCTCCAGATCGGGAACGTCGCCGTTAAGCATATGGGTGTACAGCGCACGGGCCGTTTCCTGATCCAGGTCGCGGGCATGGTTTTTCCCCCGCCCTACCTCTTTGATAATTTTACGATAGTCCACGACATCTCTCCTTGCGGCTCTTTGCAGATACTATAGCCCTGATAAATGCCTGGCGGGTAATCATTTTCCTTTCTCTCCCGACACCCGAACAAACGCCCTTCGAGGGTAAAAATGGTCTGAAGATAAATTGAACGAAAAATAGTTCTCAGCGATAGTTCATGCCGAATTAATCAGCCACGTGATGATTAATACCTGAAGTGCCATACTTTCATTCAGAGGATTTAAATGAAAAAAATGATTATTGCGGGGATCGCCGCCGGGATGGCGTGTGCTTCCGTTTCTGTATTTGCGTCCAGTGGTGAAGGTCAAATTAATTTCACAGGTGAGATTATTGATTCTGCATGTACTGTGGTAAACGGTTTAAGCAATCCGCTTAATGTTTCATTAGGTAAGGTGTCTAAATCTGCATTTACCGGAAGTGGTTCGACGACCTCGACAACCCGCTTTAGTATTCAGTTAAAAGATTGTCCTGAAACGGTTACCAGCGCCTCGGTGACGTTCGGCGGGACGCCTGACAGTAACAACAAAGATATTCTTGCTGTGACATCAGGAACCGGTTCGGCGTCAGGAGTGGGTGTTCAGTTGCTGGATAAAACGGAAAATCCACTGAGCTTATATACGGCCTCTGCTGCGTATACGCTCACGCCAGGTACCACAACAAACGATCTGCAGTTTGGCGCACGTTATATCCAGACCGGAGGAACGGTGTCTGCCGGACTGGCGAATGCCGCTTCTACCTTCACTATCGTTTACAACTAATAAAACAGATATTAGCTACCCCAGTGGCTAATATCTGTTATTGCTTTATTACGGTGTCACTATGCGAAAATATCTTCTGGCCTCCTCTTTTTTATTGATTGCCTCCGTTGCCCATGCGGGTATTACCATTGGCGGCACGCGCGTGGTCTACCCAGAAAGTAAAAAAGAATCCTCTATTGGGATCACCAACCCGGACAATCTCGATTATCTGGTGCAGTCATGGGTCGAAACGGAAGATAACGCACGTGAGAAAGCGCCGTTCCTGATCACGCCGCCGCTGTTTCGCCTTGATGCGAAGCAAGAGAACGTTCTGCGCATCATCAGAACCGGGGGAAACTTACCTGCCGATCGCGAATCGCTGTTCTGGTTGAATATTAAATCCATCCCCTCTTCTGCGCGCAATGAGAGCGTTAATACGCTGCAGATTGCGATTAAAACCCGCATTAAGCTGCTTTATCGCCCGTCAGGTATTACCGGAAAACCGGAAGATGTCGCCACGCAATTATCCTGGCACACCCGGGGAAACCAGCTGATTGTCGAAAACCCCACGCCGTTTTATATGAATTTCCAGGAAATAACGCTCGACGGTAAAAAGGTCGATAAAGCCACCTATGCCGGCCCAAAAAGTGAAACCCATTTCGCGATACCAGGAAATATTACAGCACACACCGTGACCTGGAAAATCATCAATGATTACGGCGGTATTAGCCAGTCCTATAGCGCACAGATTAAATAACGTCTGGAATAGCGAATATTATTATGAGCTGGGACTACTCCACCGAACCACCCAAACAGCACGGACGCTCAATGCTTATTGCATTGGGCTGCACGTTGTTGGGTGTGTGCGTGCAAAAAGTGCTGGCCGATGATTATTTCAACCCGGCGCTACTGGATATTGATAACCCAGGCCAGGGTAAAACCGACCTCAGTATTTATGAGATTGGTCCCGGTCAGGCTCCCGGTAAATATCACGTTGACGTTTATGTCAACAATAATAAAGTGGCAAGCAAAGAGATTGAGTTCACGCTGAAGAAAGACGCCAGCGGTAAATCAACCCTGCAGCCGTGCCTTAGCGCCGCCCAGTTAAAAAGCTTCGGTATTAATACCGAAAAATTCGGGCAGGACGATAAGGCGCAGTGCATTGACCTGAGCGTGATCCCCTCCGCCAGCGCAACGTTTCATGTTAATCCGCAGCAGCTGCTGTTAAGCATTCCCCAGACCGCAATTACTCATGTACCGCGTGATTACGTCGACCCGCAGGAGTATGACGAGGGAATTAACGCCCTGCTGCTCAATTACAGCTTCACCGCCGGGGAAAACCGCGGCAAAGGTGAGAACGGTAGCGATCAGCGCAGCGAGTTTCTTAACCTGCGTCCGGGTCTTAACCTCGGGGCGTGGCGTTTTCGTAACTACTCCACCTGGAGCAAAACCAGCGGTGACGGTGACGCAGAGAGCCAGTTTTCTTCGGTCTATACCTACGCCCAGCGCGATATTATCGCCCTTGGCGGGAACGTCACATTCGGCCAAAGCTCTTCCCCTTCCGACGTGTTTGACAGCATCTCTTACACCGGGGCGCAGATCGCCTCGGATGACGACATGCTCCCGGACAGCATGAAGGGCTTTGCGCCGGTAATACGCGGTACGGCGCACAGTAACGCCCAGGTTATCGTTCGCCAGAATGGTTACGTCATTTACCAGAACTATGTCGCTCCCGGCGCGTTCGAGATTAACGATCTCTACCCCACCGGCGGAAGCGGCGATTTGAACGTCACCGTGAAAGAGACGGACGGCAGCGAACAGCATTTTGTGGTGCCTTATGCGTCGGTGCCGGTGTTGCAGCGTGAAGGCCGCTTTAAATACAGCCTCACCGCGGGGCGCTATCGCAGCTATGACAACGACGTCGAAAAAACCCCGTTTATGCAGGGTACGGCAATCTACGGATTGCCTTACGGCTTTACGGTCTACGGCGGCGTGCAGGCAAGCCAGTATTACGATGCGCTGGCGCTGGGGGTCGGCAAGAATATCGGCGATCTCGGGGCCTTTTCGGTGGATGTCACCGACGCCAAATCAGAGATGCAGGATCAGGACCCCACTCGCGGGCGCTCCTGGCGCATCCGCTACAGCAAAGATTTCGCCACCACCGGTACCCATTTTTCCATTGCTGGCTATCGCTATAACAGCAAGGGGTACTACACCCTGCAGGACACGCTGGATTCCCATACCCGTAATGACGACTGGGAAACGTCGGACACGCGCCGCAGCCGCGAGGAGGCGACTGTCGACCAGTCCCTGGGCGGGGCGTTTGGTTCCCTGACGTTAAGCCTGGTCAAAGAGAACTACTGGAATTCAAGCCAGGGGATGACCTCACTGAACCTCGGCTACAACAACTCCTGGCACGGCATCAGCTACGGTCTCAGTTACGGACTGGATAAAAACACGCGTGACAGCGGGGATGATAATAATGAGAAAACCAGCGAGCAGACGATCGCGTTTAACGTCTCCGTTCCGCTCGATCGCTGGCTCAGCAACACCTGGGTGAACTACAACCTGAACAGCACGAAGCACGAAACAACCCAAAGCGTGGGTCTGAACGGCACGGCGCTGGCCGGTAATAACCTCAGTTGGGGGGTTCAGCAGGGCCATAGTCAGAGCAGCGGGGACAGCACCAGTCTGAATGCCGATTATAAAGGCACCTACGGCGAAGTGAGTGCCGGGTATTCCCAGGATAACCAGCAACAACAGCTCAATGTCGGTCTTCAGGGCAGCATGATCGCCCATGCGCACGGCATCACCCTTGGTCAGCCGATGGGTGAGACCGCTGCGCTGATCGAAGCGCCGGGCGCAGACGACACCAATGTCACCAATCAGACAGGCATCAACACCGATTATCGCGGCTATGCCATTGTGCCGTACGTTTCGCCATACCGTCACAACACCCTCGCGCTGAACACCGAAACCTTGCCGGAAAATGCCGATATCGACCAGGCCGCCAAAACGGTGACGCCAACGCGCGGCGCCATCGTGCGAGCACATTATGAAACGCACGTAGGCAGTCGGGTGTTGATGACACTAAAACACGCGGATGGTCGCCCGATCCCCTTTGGCGCAACGGCATCTCAGGCCCATCAGGACGGTGAATTTATCGTAGGCGACGGCGGGCAGGTGTACCTCACCGGTATGCACGAGGCAGGTACGGTTAACGTCAGCTGGGGGAAAACCGCCGACAGCCATTGCACGGCAACTTATCACCTGCCCACCAAAGCCGACGGCCCTGTTCTTAACGTTACGGCGCAGTGTGTATGACCCTTCCCGAGGAAAAAATGAACATGTGTAGATATGTCTTCGCACTGCTGGTTTTACTCACGAGCGCGTGTCTGGTGCCGCATGCCCAGGCGGCAACCTCCTGTGACAGCGCCGATCTGCCTTATACCCTTGATGCGGGCACGCTTTCTGTTCCCACAACACTCGATATTGGCGGCGTCATCCCGGGTTCGGCAAAGACCCATACCGTTAACGGCAGCTGTACCGGCACGATGACGAATCACACCCTAATTTCCTGCTATTACGGAACGGGAACGGAAGTGCCTGGCATGCCGGGCGTGTACACCACCAATGTTGACGGCATCGGCATTGAGCTTCTGAACAGCAGCGGGCAGATCGTTCGCGGCAAAGGGTACTCATGCGATACAACCGCCACGCCCATTGGGACGGTCAGCAGCGACAGCGGACAAACATTTTCTTTCAGCTACACCCAGCGGTTAATCAAAACGGCATCACATATCGGTAGCGGTACCCTTTCGCTCGCGCAGGATCCCTATGGATTCGGGGTTTATAACTCTGTGGGGATTTCTGGTGCACGTAATACCAGCCACTATTCCGCCACGGTCAGCGAAAGAACGGCGACCTGTTCTATTGATCCGCTAAATCTGACGGTGACCCTCGGCAATTTCCCGGTGTCGCAATTTACCCACGTGGGCAGCTATACCGCCTGGAAGTATTTCAACATCACCGCTACCTGTACCGAAGAGGTTAATCTTACGGCCTCGGTAACCAGCGCAAATGGCATCAACAGCCAGTATGCAGATGTCCTGAACCTGACGCCCGGCAGCGACAGCGCCACGGGCGTGGGGGTGAGAATGCTGCTTGACGGTGTCGATCTTAAATACGACTACCCAATCCCGGTGGGTGGAAGAGCCGAGCCAGGCGTTCCGGATGTGATCCCCTTCGCGGTGCAGTATTACCAGACGGATGCCAGCGTCACGGCGGGGAAAGCCAATACGATTGCCACCATCGATCTTGAATACCAGTAACGGAGCGAAGATGAAAACGTTATCCCTTTTGCTCGCTCTGACGAGCCTCTCTGCGGGCGCGACCGACGTCACGCTCAATATCGAAGGGAATATTTACGACACCACCTGCCAGGTAGACAGCGCCAGCCAGAACATGGTGGTGGATCTGGGACAGGCCGTCGCCAGTGATTTTAAGGATATCGGCGACACCGGCCCGTGGAAAAACTTCGATTTAAAGCTCACCAATTGTCCGCCCACCCTGACGGTTGCCACCATCAGCGTTGACGGCCCCCGCGATACGGACCACCCCTTTAAATTCGCCAATAGTGGCACCGCCAAAGGGGTGGCATTAGAGCTGGCCGATCGTCTGGATTACATCGTGCTTGCCCCCGAAGCCCGCTTTAGCGTGGTGATTGACGCCGGTACCCACACCGCCGATTTTCCCATGGCGGCACGCTATTACGCTACCGCCCTGCCTGTGACGGCGGGTACCTTCAACAGCGTTGTTCAGGCCACCTTTACTTACCAGTAGGACCGCGCCCCTTAGCACGGATGCTTTTCCGACGCCCGGCAGTCTGTTTTGCCGGGCGTTTTTTTATTTCAGGCACCTCCGGCTGTTCTATCGGGAACACCGGCAGGGCATTCAGCAAGCGCTGACCGTAGTTTTTAGTGAGCAGACGCTTGTCGTAGATCACCACTTCGCCCCAGCAGCCGTGGCTACGAATCAGACGACCCACCTGCTGAATCAGGTTAAACGACGCCGCCGGGAGACTTTGAACCTCAAACGGATAGCGGTTGAGACTTTTCAGCCATTCTCCTTCGGTGATCACCACCGGGCTGTCGATGGGGGGGAAGGCGATTTTATGAATATGCACCTGGGTCAGATAGTCGCCTTTCAGATCCAGACCTTCCGCAAAAGACTGTAACCCCACCAGCACGCTGCGCTCGCCGTTATCGATGCGCTGGCGGTGGAGCTCTACCAGCCGGTAGCGCGGCTGATCGCCCTGCACCAGCAGCAGTAAACGCAGATCGGTAACATGTTCCAGAAAGCGCTGCATGGCGCGTCCGCTGGCAAACAGCACCAGCATGCCGGGGTATTTTTTACTCTCCAGCTGTTCGCGGAAATAGGCGGCCATTTCGGCAATATGCTGCTCTTCGTTATCGATAAGCGGCTCGTAGCGCATGCGCGGGATCACCAGCTTGCCCTGCTCGCAGTGATTAAATGGCGAGTCCAGCGCCACGAAACGGTCCCCCGCTTTTTCTTTCAGGCCGCTCATTTCCTGCAGCCGCGAGAAGCTGTTCAGGGACCGCAAGGTTGCTGACGTTACCACCACGTGCGGCACGCTGCGCCAGATCAGCTTTTCCAGCTGATCGGCCACGCGGATGCCCACGCAGTGGAAAAAGAGGTGCACCTGCCCGTCTCTCACTTCGCGGGTGGCCCATTTGGTCACCGGCGCGCCGGACGCCTGCGCCATTGAGGCCAGCCGCCAGAGTTTGCTTTGCGCTTCAAACATGCCCAGCGCACGGTTCATTTGCAGCAGAATACGGTGCAACCGCACCACGTCATGGGTGCCGGTCTTTTCACTGAGATCGTTTAAGAACATCTCTGCCAGGCCGCGCAGCTTTTCCAGATGCTTCGCCAGCTGCTGGCAAATCTCCATCACTTCGTCCGGCAGCTCCCCCATGGCAAAACGGTGCTCTGCCTCCTGAGTCGCCGGGAGATACAGATTCAGAATGTTGTTCAGGGATGCGATAAGGCCGTAGACCTCTTCACAGTGTTCACTCAGACGCTCGGGCACCGCCAGCGGCGGCGTGGTTTTAGGACGGAACTGCTCCATGCAGGTGGCCACCAGCTTGCAGAACAGATCGAGCTGCAGGCGGAACCACGGGGCCGTGATTTCAGCACTCATCTCCAGCGCATCCCGAGCTACGTCAGGCAAATGGTGGCCTTCATCAAGCACCAGCAGCAGGTTTTTCGGCTCCGGCAGCACCGCTTCGCTCTCCAGCGCCGCCATCACCAGCGCATGATTGGCGACCACCACTTCCGCTTCCTGGATCTCCCGCCGGGCGACAAAAAACGGGCACTCGCGGTAGTAGTGACAGTTACGGTTGAGGCAGCTGGCTTTATCGGTGCTGAGCCTGCGCCATAAATCATCGCCGATGGCCTGGCTGGTGTGATCGCGCAAACCGTCCCATCTGTAGCTGTCGAGATCGGCTTTCAGCTTCGCGCACTGTTCCTGCTCCGCCTTGTTGTTTGGCGTCAGTTCGTCATCAAGAAACGCCAGCAGATCCTGCTGGGTGGGCTCACTGCTGGCGAGCGCCGCCAGGTTACGCGGGCAGACATAACGTCCGCGGCCAAAGGCGGCGGTAAAACGCAGCTCGGGGATAATTTTGCGCAGCAGCGGCAGGTCTTTGCTGAAGATCTGATCCTGTAGCGCCACGTTAGCGGTGCTGACCACCAGCGTCTTTTGTTCTTCCCGCGCAATAGCGATGCCCGGGATTAAATAAGAGAGGGTTTTACCGACCCCGGTTGGCGCTTCAATCGCCAGATGTCGCCCGTCGTCACCGGCGAGCGTTTTTGCCACATCGGCAATCATCTGCCGCTGTGGTGCCCGGGGGATAAAGTCGGGGATCTGCTGCTGGAGTGCCTTATACCAGGCACCAATCTGCGCTTTCAGCGCCGCGGTTAAAGCCATCGGAAAACCTGAAACACTGTATAAACAGCCACTATTGTGGCACTTTATTTTCGTCGCCGCAAAAAGAAAAGCCCGGCTTTACGGCCGGGCTTCCAGATTACTGTGGGTTAGCCGGTTTACGCGGACGGCGACGGCGCTGCCCTTCGCCTGCCGGTTTCCCTTCGCCGTCGCGGCGAGGCGGTTTATTGCCCGACTTCGGCGCACCGCCTTCGGCACGGCGTGGCTGCTGCTGACCACGGCCGCCGCCCTGACCGCGTCCACCGCCGCCACGCTGCTGGCGACCATTCTGAATTGGCTCCGCTTTAATGGACGGATCCACTTCGTATCCCGGCGTTTCAATACGCGGGATCTCTTTCTTCAGCAGACGTTCGATATCGCGCAGCAGTTTGTGTTCATCCACGCAGACCAGCGAGAGCGCTTCGCCAGTAGCCGCCGCACGACCGGTACGGCCGATACGGTGAACATAGTCTTCCGGCACGTTTGGCAGCTCGTAGTTCACCACGTGCGGCAGCTCTTCAATGTCCAGACCACGGGCAGCGATGTCGGTTGCCACCAGCACGCGGATATCACCGGATTTAAAGTCCGCCAGCGCACGGGTACGCGCCCCCTGGCTCTTGTTACCGTGGATAGCCGCACTGCGAATACCGTCTTTGTTCAGCTGTTCCGCCAGGTGGTTTGCACCGTGCTTGGTACGGGTAAAGACCAGCACCTGCTGCCAGTTACCCTGACCAATCATCTGGGAGAGCAGTTCCCGCTTACGCTTTTTATCAACGAAGTGCACGTGCTGGGTCACCTGCTCAGAGGCGGTGTTGCGGCGCGCCACTTCAACTTCCAGCGGGTTATGCAGCAGCTTTTCAGCCAGCGCTTTGATATCGTCGGAGAAGGTCGCGGAGAACAGCAGGTTCTGACGGCGCGGCGGGAGCTTAGCCAGCACGCGGCGAATATCGTGGATAAAGCCCATGTCGAGCATGCGGTCGGCTTCGTCCAGCACCAGAATTTCGACGTTATCTAGCTTCACGGCGTTTTGATGTTCCAGATCCAGCAGACGGCCCGGCGTTGCCACCAGCACGTCCACGCCGCCGCGCAGTTTCATCATCTGTGGGTTAATGCTCACACCGCCAAAAACCACCAGCGAACGAATGTTGAGATAGCGGCTGTAATCACGCACGTTCTCGCCAATCTGCGCCGCCAGCTCGCGGGTTGGGGTGAGGATCAGCGCACGAACCGGGCGACGCCCCTTCGCGTGCGGCTGATTTTTTACCAGCAGCTCTAACAGTGGCAGGGTGAAGCCTGCGGTTTTACCGGTCCCGGTCTGGGCACTGGCCATCAGGTCACGGCCCTGCAGAACGGCAGGGATCGCCTGCTGCTGGATTGGGGTTGGCTCAACGTAGCCCTGCTCTGCGATCGCGCGCAGAATTTCCGGGTTCAGGCCAAGGGAATCAAAAGACATAAAAACTCCGAACCGCCCCGACCATCACAGGTGTAGTTTTCAGGGAGATATAACGAATAGGGGAGGACAAAAACCACAATGTCGCGAAGGGGCGGAGTGTAGCAGCTTTTGTGACGTGGCGCATAAAATATCCCTCCACCTTCCCTCGACGATTTCGCTAATCAGGCATAATCTTAATCAATCGATTGATTAATTTTTAATGCCGCTATGAATACAACCCCGACAACTTCTAAAGGCGAACAGGCCAAAAGCCAGCTTATTGCTGCCGCGCTGGCGCAGTTTGGTGAGTATGGCTTACACGCCACCACCCGGGATATCGCGGCGCAGACCGGGCAAAACATTGCGGCTATCCCCTACTATTTTGGCTCAAAAGAGGATTTATACCTCGCCTGTGCCCAGTGGATCGCCGATTTTATTGGCACGCAGTTTCACCCACACGTGGAGGAAGCCACCGCGCTGCTCAGCCAGCCGTCGCCCGATCGTAACGCTATCCGCCAGCTGATCCTCAACGCCTGCCACAACATGATCCGCCTGCTGACGCACGACGACACGCTGAACCTGAGTCGATTTATCTCCCGTGAACAGCTCTTCCCCACTGCCGCCTACCAGCTGGTGCATGACCAGGTGATTGCCCCGATGCACACGCACCTGACCCGGCTGATTGCGGCCTATACCGGGCAAGACGCCAACGATACCGCTACGATTTTGCATACCCACGCCCTGCTGGGTGAGATTCTGGCCTTCCGTCTGGGGCGAGAAACGATTCTGTTACGCACCGGCTGGACACAATTTGATGAGGATAAAGCCGCGCAGATTAGCCAGGTTATCACCTGTCATCTGGATCTGATCCTGCAAGGCTTAACGCAAAGGAGCCTGAAGTCATGAAAAAACCTGTCGCCATCATTCTGGTGGTTGTTGTTTTGCTTGCCGCAGGCGTCGGTGGCTGGCTGTGGTATCAAAGCCATCAGGATCGCGGCCTGACGCTGTACGGTAACGTTGATATTCGCACCGTGAACATGAGCTTCCGCGTCGGGGGGCGGCTGGCGTCGCTTAACGTGGATGAGGGCGACACCATCAAAACCGGGCAGACGCTGGGGATGCTTGATAAAGCGCCCTACGAGAACGCGTTAATGCAGGCAAAAGCCGGCGTTTCCGTCGCCCAGGCGCAATATGATCTGATGCTGGCCGGTTATCGTGACGAAGAGATTGCCCAGGCTGCTGCCGCAGTCAAACAGGCGCAGGCGGCCTATGACTATGCGCAGAATTTCTATGCCCGCCAGCAGGGGCTCTGGAAAAGCCGTACTATTTCGGCCAACGATCTGGAAAACGCCCGTTCATCACGCGATCAGGCTCAGGCAACGCTGAAATCCGCACAGGACAAACTGAGTCAGTACCACACCGGTAACCGCCCGCAGGATATCGCCCAGGCCAAAGCCAGCCTTGAACAGGCGCAGGCCCAGCTGGCCCAGGCGGAACTCGATCTGCACGACACCACGCTGGTGGCACCGTCTGACGGCACGCTGATGACCCGCGCCGTGGAGCCCGGCAGCATGCTCAACGCCGGAAGCACCGTTTTAACCCTGTCGCTCACCCGTCCGGTATGGGTGCGCGCCTACATTGATGAACCAAACCTCGGCCAGATGCAGCCGGGTCGCGAACTGTTGCTCTATACCGACGGCCGTCCCGATAAGCCGTATCACGGCAAAGTGGGCTTTGTTTCACCCACCGCTGAGTTCACGCCAAAAACGGTGGAAACGCCGGATCTGCGTACCGACCTGGTGTATCGCCTGCGCATTATCGTCACCGATGCGGACGACGCGCTGCGCCAGGGCATGCCAGTCACCGTAAAAGTGAACAGCGGGGAACGACATGAATGACGCGGTTATCCGGCTCGACAATCTGGTCAAACGCTTCGCGGGCATGGAAAAACCGGCCGTCGCGCCGCTGAACTGTACCATCCAGAAAGGCTATGTGACCGGGCTGGTTGGCCCGGACGGCGCAGGCAAAACCACGTTGATGCGGATGCTGGCAGGCCTGCTTAAGCCCGATGAAGGGGCGGCCAGCGTGCTCGGGCTCGATCCGATTAAAGATGACGGTGCACTCCACGCCATGCTCGGCTATATGCCGCAGAAGTTTGGTCTCTATGAAGACCTGACGGTGATGGAAAACCTTAATCTGTACGCCGATCTGCGTAGCGTGACCGGTGAAACCCGTCAGCAGACTTTCGCCCGTCTGCTGTCCTTCACCTCCCTCGGTCCCTTCACCGATCGTCTGGCGGGCAAGCTCTCCGGCGGGATGAAGCAAAAGCTGGGGCTGGCCTGTACCCTGGTCGGCGAGCCGAAAGTGCTGCTGCTGGATGAGCCCGGCGTGGGCGTGGATCCCATTTCACGCCGCGAGCTGTGGCAGATGGTGCACGAGCTGGCCGGTGACGGAATGCTGATCCTCTGGAGCACCTCCTATCTGGATGAAGCCGAGCAGTGTCGCGATGTGCTGCTGATGAACGAAGGCGAGCTGCTTTATCAGGGAGAACCGACGAAGCTGACCCAAAGCATGGCCGGACGCAGTTTCCTGATGCACAGCCCGCAGGAGTCGAACCGCAAACTGCTGCAACGGGTGCTGAAGCTGCCCCAGGTCAGCGACGGGATGATTCAGGGCCGTTCGGTGCGCGTGATCCTGACCAAAGAGGCGACCGAAGCGGATATTCGTCACGCGCCGGGCATGCCTGACATTGAGATGGAAGAGACGGCTCCCCGCTTTGAAGACGCGTTTATCGATCTGCTGGGCGGTGCGGGTACTTCGGAATCGCCGCTCGGGGCGATCCTGCACACGGTAGAAGGTACGCCGGGTGAGACGGTGATCGAAGCCAAATCCCTGACCAAAAAATTCGGTGATTTCGCCGCCACCGATAACGTCAATTTCGCGGTGAAGCGCGGTGAAATTTTTGGCCTGCTCGGGCCAAACGGCGCGGGGAAATCCACCACCTTTAAGATGATGTGTGGCCTGCTGGTGCCTACGTCCGGCAAAGCGCTGGTACTGGATATGGATTTGAAAGTCAGCTCCGGCAAGGCGCGCCAGCATCTGGGGTATATGGCGCAGAAGTTCTCGCTGTACGGCAACCTGACGGTCGAGCAGAACCTGCGCTTTTTCTCCGGAGTTTACGGCCTGCGAGGGCGCGCCCAGGACGAGAAAATCCACCGCATGAGCGAGGCGTTTGGCCTGACAGCTATCGCTTCCCACGCCACGGATGAGTTGCCCCTGGGCTTCAAACAGCGGCTGGCGCTGGCCTGCTCGCTGATGCACGAGCCCGATATTCTGTTTCTGGATGAACCCACGTCAGGTGTTGATCCCCTCACCCGCCGCGAGTTCTGGCTGCACAT
Organism: Enterobacter cloacae complex sp. IR5384; assembly: GCF_049237265.1. Taxonomy (NCBI): domain Bacteria; kingdom Pseudomonadati; phylum Pseudomonadota; class Gammaproteobacteria; order Enterobacterales; family Enterobacteriaceae; genus Enterobacter; species Enterobacter cloacae complex sp. IR5384. The sequence goes on from NZ_JBMKHJ010000001.1 coordinate 433,822, forward strand.
CAACAGTATGGTGGAGAAAGGGGTAACGGTGATGGTAACCACCCACTTTATGGACGAGGCGGAGTATTGCGATCGCATCGGGCTGGTCTATCGCGGCAAGCTGATTGCCCACGGCACGCCGGATGACCTGAAAGCCCAGGCCGCAGACGACGAGGTGCCGGACCCGACCATGGAGCAGGCGTTTATCACCCTCATCCACGACTGGGATAAGGAGAATGCCGATGCGCAATAACGCGATTTCCTGGCGCCGGGTGCGCGCGCTGTGCATCAAAGAGACGCGTCAGATCGTGCGTGACCCCAGCAGCTGGCTGATTGCGGTGGTTATCCCGCTTCTGCTGCTGTTTATCTTCGGCTATGGGATCAACCTCGACTCCAGCAAGCTGCGGGTTGGCATTTTACTGGAGCAGCAGAGCGAAGAGGCGCTGGATTTCACCCACGCCATGACCGGCTCACCCTACATTGACGCCACCATCAGCGACAACCGGCAAGCGCTTATTCAGAAGATGCAGGCCGGGAAAATCCGCGGTCTGGTGGTGATCCCGGTCGATTTTGCCGCCAACATGGCGCGGGCAGATACCGCTGCACCGATCCAGGTGATCACTGACGGCAGCGAGCCGAATACCGCCAACTTTGTCCAGGGCTACGTAGAGGGGATCTGGCAGCTCTGGCAGATGCAGCGCGCCGAAGACCGGGGCGAAACGTTCGAACCGCTGATCGACGTACAGATGCGGTACTGGTTTAACCCTGCCGCCATCAGCCAGCATTTTATTATCCCGGGTGCGGTCACCATCATTATGACGGTGATTGGCGCAATCCTGACCTCGCTGGTGATTGCCCGCGAGTGGGAGCGCGGCACCATGGAGGCGCTGCTTTCAACCGAAGTGACGCGCCTTGAGCTGCTGCTGTGTAAGCTTATCCCCTACTACTTCCTCGGCATGCTGGCGATGCTGCTCTGTATGCTGGTCTCGGTGTTTATCCTCGGGGTGCCGTACCGCGGCTCACTGGTGCTGCTCTTTTTCATTACCAGCCTCTTCCTGCTGAGCACGTTGGGCATGGGGCTGCTCATCTCCACCGTCACCCGCAACCAGTTTAACGCCGCGCAGGTGGCGCTGAACGCCGCCTTTTTACCGTCGATTATGCTGTCCGGGTTTATCTTCCAGATAGACAGCATGCCCGCGGTGATCCGTGCCGTGACCTACATAATTCCGGCGCGCTATTTCGTCAGCACGCTGCAAAGCCTGTTCCTGGCGGGGAATATTCCGGTAGTGCTGATTATCAATACCCTGTTTTTGCTGGCGTCGGCGGCGATGTTTATTGGGCTGACGTGGATGAAAACCAAACGGCGTCTGGATTAAGGAGCGAACATGTTTCACCGTTTATGGACGTTAATACGCAAAGAGCTGCAATCGCTGCTGCGCGAGCCGCAAACCCGCGCCATTCTGGTGTTGCCGGTGCTCATCCAGGTGTTTCTGTTCCCTTTTGCCGCCACGCTTGAGGTGACCAACGCCACCATCGCGATTTACAACGAAGACAACGGTAAACATTCCGTCGAGCTGACCCAGCGCTTTGCTCGGGCGAAGGCTTTTACTCATATCCTGCTGCTGAAAAGCCCACAGGCGATCCAGCCCACCATCGATACCCAGAAAGCGCTGCTGCTGGTGCGTTTTCCGGCTGATTTTTCCCGCAACCTGGACACCTTCCAGCCCGCGCCCATGCAGTTGATCCTCGACGGGCGTAACTCCAACAGCGCGCAGATTGCCGCGAATTATCTGCAACAGGTGGTGAAGGATTATCAGCAGGAGTTGATGGAGGGGAAACCGAAGCCCAACAACAGCGAGCTGGTGGTACGTAACTGGTACAACCCAAACCTGGACTACAAATGGTTTGTGGTGCCGTCGCTGATCGCCATGATTACCACCATTGGGGTGATGATCGTCACCTCCCTGTCCGTCGCCCGCGAACGCGAGCAAGGTACGCTCGATCAGCTGCTGGTCTCCCCGCTGGCGACCTGGCAAATCTTCGTCGGTAAAGCGGTTCCCGCCCTGATTGTTGCCACGTTCCAGGCCACCATCGTGCTGGGCGTGGGGATCTGGGCCTACCAGATCCCGTTCGCCGGGTCGCTGGCGCTGTTCTACTTCACGATGCTGATCTACGGGCTGTCGCTGGTCGGGTTTGGCCTGCTGATTTCCGCGCTCTGCTCCACGCAGCAGCAGGCGTTTATTGGCGTGTTTGTCTTTATGATGCCGGCCATCCTGCTCTCCGGGTATGTTTCGCCGGTTGAGAATATGCCGGTGTGGTTACAGGATCTGACGTGGATAAACCCGATTCGTCACTTTACGGATATCACCAAGCAAATTTATCTGAAGGATGCGAGTCTGGATATTATCTGGGGAAGTTTGTGGCCGCTACTGGTCATAGCGGCCACGACGGGGTCAGTGGCGTACGCGATGTTTAGACGCAACATTGCGTAGCTTTTTCTCTTTGGCCAGCAAAGAGACCACCGCAGGCCCTGCAAGAATGGCCAAACCGGCCAGCGCCAGCAGCAGGTTGTTTTGCAGCACGCGGGACAGCAGCCACAGCACAATCATTGCGGCACCAAAGTACCAGGTGGTGGTGAGCTCTTCGAGCACATCACCCACCTCGCGCCAGCGCGCTTCATGATGGCGCTGCAGGAACAACATCGACAGCACGGTGACGCCATAGAGGACGCATAGTCCTAGGCCAACACGCACCAGCGTGCCGCTCATCCAGCCCATCACCAGTACGGCCACGACCAGTAAATGCAACATTATCTGCCAGCAACTTAGACCCGTTGCGACACGAACACGTTGTTGCCACTTCATGGCTTCTCTCCTGAAGGATTTTTCTCTGCTTAATCAGACTACCGCACTTTACGGAAAATTCCGTAACACCGCATCTTTTTGTGACGACGACTACACTTTATTTTCATTGGGATAGTCACTCAGGAAGGAGCTTATGACCAAAAAAATGCAGCATTTCTCGCTTAAAGTGCTGACGATAAACATTCATAAAGGCTTCACAGCATTTAATCGCCGCTTCATTTTACCGGAGCTGCGCGACGCGGTTCGCACCGTCAGCGCGGACATTGTCTGCCTGCAGGAAGTGATGGGCGCGCACGAGGTCCATCCGATGCACTTCGAAAACTGGCCCGACACGCCCCACTATGAATTTCTGGCCGACACCATGTGGAGTGATTACGCTTACGGCCGCAATGCGGTCTATCCTGAAGGGCATCACGGAAATGCGGTGTTGTCGCGTTATCCCATTGAACATTACGAGAACCGGGACGTCTCCGTCGGCGAAAGCGAAAAGCGTGGGCTGCTGTATTGCCGTATCGCCCCGCCGGATCTCGATTTTCCGGTGCACGTTGGCTGTGTGCATCTCGGTCTGCGGGAAGCGCATCGCCAGGCACAGCTGCAGATGCTGGCCGAGTGGACTAACGCCCTGCCCGAAGGAGAGCCGGTGGTCATTGCCGGAGATTTTAATGACTGGCGGCAGCGGGCTAACCACCCTCTGAAGGTGGAGGCCGGGCTGGAGGAGATTTTCACCCGCGCGCACGGCAGACCTGCGCGCACGTTTCCGGTGCGCTTCCCGTTGCTGAGGCTTGACCGCATTTATGTGAAAAACGCCCATGCCAGCAGCCCGACCGCGCTGGCGTTGCTTAACTGGCGCCACCTTTCCGACCATGCCCCGCTGAGCGCGGAGATCCACTTATGAAATGTACCTGGCAGGAAGGCAACCGGATCACGCTGCTGGTCAACGGGGACGAATATTACCCCGCCGTTTTTGATGCGATAGACCGCGCGCAGCATAAAGTGATCCTCGAGACCTTTATCTGGTTTGAAGATGATGTGGGCAAACAGTTGCACAGCGTGCTGCTGCGCGCCGCCCAGCGCGGCGTCAAAATTGAAGCGCTGCTGGATGGCTATGGCTCGCCCGATCTTAGCGATGCGTTCGTGAATGAACTCACTGCCGCAGGCGTTGTGTTCCGCTACTACGATCCCGGCCCTCGCCTGTTCGGCATGCGTACCAATCTCTTTCGCCGGATGCACCGCAAAATCGTCGTCGTTGATGAGACGGTGGCGTTTGTCGGTGGCATTAACTACTCCGCCGAGCATATGTCTGACTACGGCCCGGAGGCCAAGCAGGATTACGCCATCCGCATCGAAGGGCCTGTGGTTCAGGACATTTTGCTGTTTGAACTGGAAAACTTACCCGGCAAAGAGGCCGCCCGGCGCTGGTGGAAGCGACGCCATCGTCCGGAAGAGAACCGGAAGCCCGGCGAAGCGCAGGCGCTGTTCGTCTGGCGGGATAACGGCGAGCACCGGGACGATATTGAGCGCCACTACCTGAAAATGCTGGCGAACGCCAAACGCGAAGTGATCATCGCCAACGCCTACTTCTTCCCGGGCTACCGGCTGCTGCACGCCATGCGCAGTGCTGCCCGACGCGGCGTCCGCGTGAAGCTGATTGTGCAGGGCGAGCCGGATATGCCCATCGTCAAAGTCGGCGCGCGGCTGCTCTATAACTACCTGCTCAAAGGCGGAGTGCAGATCTACGAATACCGTCGCCGACCGCTGCACGGCAAAGTCGCGCTGATGGACGATCACTGGGCGACCGTCGGCTCCAGTAACCTCGATCCGCTGAGCCTGTCGCTCAACCTGGAAGCGAACCTGATCATTCACGATCGTCAGTTTAACCAGACCCTGCGGGATAACCTGCAGGGTCTGATCGTCAACGACTGCGTGCGCGTGGACGAGTCCATGGTGCCAAAACGCACCTGGTGGAATCTGGGGATCAGCGTAGTGGTGTTCCACTTCCTGCGCCATTTCCCGGCGATGGTGGGCTGGCTGCCGGCGCATACCCCAAAACTTGCGCTGGTGGATCCGCCTGTTCAACCCGAGATGGAAACCCAGGACCGCATTGAGGCGGAAGATGGAGGGAAAACCTGATGTCTAAATCGCATCCACGCTGGCGAATGGCGAAAAAGATCCTGACCTGGCTGTTTTTTATTGCCGTTGCGGTGCTGCTGGTGGTTTACGCGCAAAAGGTGGACTGGGAAGAGGTGTGGAAAGTCATCCGCAACTACAACCGGATGGTGCTGCTGGGAGCGGTTGGGCTGGTGATTGTCAGCTATCTGATGTACGGCTGCTATGACCTGCTGGGCCGCGCCTACTGCGGCCACAAGCTGGCAAAACGCCAGGTCATGCTGGTGTCGTTTATCTGCTACGCCTTTAACCTGACGCTCAGCACCTGGGTCGGGGGGATTGGCATGCGCTATCGCCTGTACTCGCGCCTGGGACTGCCCGGTGGGACCATCACGCGTATATTTTCGCTGAGCATTACCACCAACTGGCTGGGTTATATTCTGCTGGGTGGGGTGATCTTTACCATCGGCGTGGTGCAGTTGCCCGCACACTGGTATATCGATGAAGCCACGCTGCGGATTTTGGGTTTCGCGCTCCTGCTCATTATCGCCCTGTATCTCTGGGCCTGCGCCTTTGCCAGACGCCGCCATATGACCATCAAAGGGCAAAAGCTGGTTTTACCCTCATGGAAATTTGCCGTGCTGCAGATGGCGGTCTCCAGCGCCAACTGGATGGCGATGGGGGCAATTATCTGGCTGCTTATTGGCGAAGATGTGAATTATTTCTTCGTGCTGGGGGTGCTGCTGGTGAGCAGTATTGCCGGGGTGATCGTACATATTCCGGCCGGGATTGGGGTGCTGGAAGCGGTATTTATCGCCCTGCTTGCCGGAGAACATGTTTCTCATGGGACGATTATCGCCGCCCTGCTCGCCTACCGCATGCTCTATTACTTCCTGCCGCTGGCGCTGGCCACGGTCTGTTATCTGGTGCTTGAGAGCCGGGCGAAGAAGCTGAGAGCGAAGAACGAGAAGGCGATGGCAAAATAGGCGCAGCGGTCTGATGCCCTCACCCCGGCCCTCTCCCACAGGGAGAGGGAGAAAAACCGCACCGTTAGGGTGAGGGGCAGTATTTAACGACGGTTGCCGAAAATACGCAGCAGCATCAGGAACAGGTTGATGAAGTCCAGATACAGCGTCAGGGCGCCCAGAATTGAGTATTTACGCAGGTTGGAACTGTCACGCACGTCAATCTGCTCACCGATGTTTTTCAGCTTCTGGGTGTCGTAGGCGGTTAAGCCAACGAAAATCACCACCCCGATATAGGTCACCGCCCACATCAGCGCGTCGCTCTTCAGCCACAGGTTTACCAGCGACGCCAGCACAATCCCGATCAACCCCATGAATAGCATGTTGCCAAGACCGCTGAGGTCACGTTTGGTGGTGTAACCGTACAGGCTCATCACACCAAACATCCCGCCGGTGACCACAAAGGTGCTGGCGATGGAGGAGTAGGTATAGACGATGAAAATGCTGGAAAGCGTCAGTCCCGTCAGTGCCGAATAGAGCATAAACAGGGTGGTCGCCATCCCGGCACTCAGCTTCTGTACCAGACCGGAGAGCACAAACACCAGTGCCAGTTGCGCAATGATCAGCCCAAAGAAGGTGATTTTGCTGGAAAAGATAAACATCATCAGTTCAGGGGTATTGGCCGCATACCACGCGATAAATGCGGTAAGCAGTAAGCCCACCGTCATCCAGCCATAAACCTGAGCCATATACGTCTGCAGGCCACTACGGGTCTGCTGTACTATCGAATCGGAACGCGGAAATCGGTCCATGATTCACTCCTGATTAAGTAGACACACACGTTAAGACTAACACATCCACATAAACCTGTTACCAACGGCTGGCGGCCTGTTTGTCGCTGTCGCGCGATTCAACCCACCGCTCCCCCTCCGGCGTCGCTTCACGTTTCCAGAACGGGGCTTTGGTTTTCAGATAATCCATGATGAACTCCCCGGCGGCAAACGCGCTGCCGCGATGGGCACTGGTCACCCCCACGAAAACGATCTCCTCGCCCGGCCACATCTCACCGATGCGGTGGATAACCGTCACACGCCCGAGCGGCCAGCGGCCTCGCGCCTCTTCGACGATCGCAGCCAGAGATTTCTCGGTCATGCCCGGATAGTGTTCCAGCGTAAGCGCTTTTACGCTGTCGCCAAGGTTATGGTTACGCACTTTACCGGTGAAGGTCACAACAGCACCGTCTTCATCGCGCTCTGCCAGCCAGTGATATTCCGTACCGACATTAAAGCGCTCAGGGCTAACCAGAATTCGCGTATCAGCCATCTTAACCCCCCGTCACCGGTGGGAAGAAGGCCACTTCATCACCTGCCGCCAGCGGATGGGTAAACTCCACCAGCGTCTGGTTGACGGCGGCCAGCAGCTTCCCTTCATCCAGCGCCAGCGCCCAACGGTCGCTTTGCGCCGCCAGATGCGCACGCAGTGCGGCAACGTCTTTAAACGTCGCTTCCAGCGTCAGGCTGTCGGTATTCACCAGTTCACGCACCTGGGCAAAAAAGAGCACCTTAATCATGGCTGTCCACCTTAAAATCACCGGATTTGCCGCCGCTTTTCGCCAGCAGACGAACCGGGCCAATCACCATATCTTTCTGCACCGCTTTGCACATATCGTAGATAGTCAGCGCGGCAACGGACGCCGCCGTCAGCGCTTCCATCTCCACGCCCGTTTTACCGGTTAAACGACACAGCGATTCGATGCGCACGCGGTTGTGCTCTGGCTGGGCCTGAAGATTGACCTCCACCTTGCTGAGCATCAGCGGGTGGCAGAGCGGAATTAAGTCCCAGGTGCGTTTCGCCGCCTGGATCCCGGCGATGCGGGCAGTGGCAAAGACATCACCCTTATGGTGGCTACCGTCGATAATCATCGCCAGGGTGTCTGGCAGCATGGTAACGAACGCTTCGGCACGCGCCTCGCGGACCGTTTCGGCCTTGGCAGAAACGTCCACCATATGCGCTTCGCCAGCGGCGTTAATGTGGGTCAGTTGCGACATAGCTTATTTCTTTAAATGGGGATGAAAATTACACGGACGGGTACGGGCATCCAGCTGCGGGGCGATAATGTTGTCCCACGCGGTGCGGCAGGCTTTGGTCGAGCCCGGCATGGCGAATATCAGGGTGTTGTTCGCCATGCCCGCCACCGCACGTGACTGCAGCGTCGAGGTACCAATCTCTTCAAACGACAGCATGCGAAACACTTCGCCGAAGCCTTCTACCTCGCGGTCGAACAGCGGGATAAGCGCCTCTGGCGCCTGGTCGCCTGCGGTAAAACCGGTGCCGCCGGTGATCAACACCACCTGCACTTCATCGCTGGCAATCCACTGGGAGACCTGTGCGCGTATGGCATAGCGGTTCTCTTTGACGATCGCTTTATCGACGATCTTATGCCCGGCGTCATGGGCGGCTTCGCGCAGCCAGTGGCCGGAGGTGTCATCCTCTTCGCCACGACGGTCGGAAACGGTAAGGATGGCAATACGTGTCGGGATAAATTCCGCGCTGACCTGACTCATCTTCTGGTTCCTTCTTAAGCCTGATTACCCGCCAATGTATGACAGGTTCTGAGTAATGCCGGTGTTGCCCTGATGCAGGAAGTGGGTCTGTTTTTTATGCGTCAGCGCCTCAGAAATACGCGCTTCCAACGCGGTCTGTTGCGCATCGTCTTCCAGCAGATCGCGAAGGTTAACGCCGCCATCCCCGAACAGACAGAGATGCAGTTTGCCCACCGAGGAGACGCGCAGGCGGTTACAGCTGGCGCAGAAATCTTTCTCGTAAGGCATGATAAGCCCAATCTCCCCTTCGTAATCCGGGTGACAAAAGACCTGCGCCGGGCCGTCGCTGCGCTGGCGGATCTGGTGGATCCAGCCGCGTTTAAGCAGCTCATCGCGCAACACCATGCCGGAGATATGGTGGCGGCGGAACAGCTCGCTGCCCTCGCCCGTCTCCATGAGTTCAATAAACCGCAGTTGAATGGGGCGGGATTTGATCCACGCCAGGAAGGTGTCCAGTTGATGATGGTTTACATCACGCATCAGCACGGTGTTGACTTTGACCTTATCGAACCCGGCGGTAAACGCAGCATCAATACCGTCCATCACCTGCTGGAATTTATCCTGGCCGGTAATGGCATGAAACTGACGGGCGTCCAGGCTATCCACGCTGACGTTAATGGCCGTTAAGCCCGCATTACGCCAGGTTGCGACATCGCGCGCCATGCGGTAGCCATTGGTGGTCACCGCAATCTGACGGATGCGTTCGTTTTCACGCACGGCGGCAATAATGTCGGGGAAGTCACGGCGCAGCGAAGGTTCTCCGCCGGTCAGACGCACTTTTTCCGTGCCGAGTGCCGAGAACGCGCGCGTAACGCGGCGAACTTCATCCACGGAAAGAAAGCCGTTATTGGTGACACTGCCCGGTTTGTAGCCGTCGGGCAGACAGTAGGTGCAACGGAAGTTGCACACATCGGTAATCGACAGACGTAAGTAGTAAAACTTACGCGCGAAAGCATCAGTAAGTTGTGAAGCCATGTACACCTTTCCAGATACGGGAGGCACAGTCATTTCTTTCTGTACCCTGGTGGCATAGTTGCCACGGCCAGGGCGCCATATCTTTCGACACAGGCACCAGGGCTAGAGTGTATGTTTTCAAATTTGAAAACGTGGTTATGGCGATAGTAGCGCGTAAATCACCCTTTCGCCATTATCGCTTAACGCTATATAAACATGTATATAGCGACCTGATCATGCATTTTCGTTACAGAATACGCCAAAACAGCAGATTCGCATTGATATACGTCATTTTGCCCTGGCTGAGGCATCGTCTTTTAGGGGTAGTTAGGTTACTGTTACGCAGATCGAACGTGATAAGGAATATGTATGCGCAATCGCACTTTTGCGGATCTTGACCGGGTGGTGGCACTGGGTGGAGGCCATGGTCTGGGCCGGGTGATGTCCTCTTTGTCATCCCTTGGCTCAAGACTGACAGGGATAGTAACAACAACGGATAACGGCGGATCGACGGGGCGGATCCGACGCGCAGAAGGCGGCATTGCCTGGGGCGATATGCGTAATTGCCTGAATCAGTTAATTACCGAACCGAGCGTCGCCTCGGCGATGTTTGAGTACCGTTTTGGCGGTAACGGGGAACTTTCCGGGCATAACCTTGGAAATTTGATGCTTAAAGCGCTGGATCACCTGAGCGTGCGCCCGCTGGAAGCGATCAATCTCATCCGCAATCTGCTCAAAGTGGATGCGTTCCTGATCCCGATGTCTGAACAACCGGTCGATTTGATGGCCATCGACGTGGAAGGCCATGAAGTGTACGGCGAAGTGAATATTGATCAGCTTACGCTGCCGCCGAAAGAGCTGATGACTTACCCGGCCGTTCCCGCCACGCGCGAAGCGGTTGAGGCCATCGCCGAGGCGGATTTGATCCTGATTGGCCCGGGCAGTTTTTACACCAGCCTGATGCCGATTTTACTGGTGAAAGAGCTGGCGCAGGCCCTGCGCAGAACGCCCGCCCCGATGGTGTACATCGGTAATTTAGGTCGCGAATTGAGTCCAGCAGCGGCCAGCCTGTCGCTGGCGGATAAACTGGAGCTGATGGAGCAGTACGTCGGTAAAAAAATCATCGACGGTGTTGTGGTCGGGCCGAAAGTGGATGTAACGGGCATTGGCGATCGCGTGGTGGTGCAGGAGCCGCTGGAGGCCAGCGATATCAAATACCGTCATGACCGTCACTTGTTGCGTGACGCGCTGGAGAAGGCGATTCAGGAGTTGGGTTAGGCTCGTTTTGTGCGGCCTGATGCCCTCATCCTGGCCCTCTCCCACAGGGCTGAAGGTTCCCCACAAAATAATGCCTGCACGGAGGGCCCCCTCTCCCTTGAGGGTGTACAGTCCGGGGACATGGTTGACAGGTGTTCGGGGACATGGTGAACACTTTTTAACATCCTTTACCCATGGTGATCGACTTTTTCTT